>CAIOVI010000031.1 GCA_903861715.1 uncultured bacterium | reverse complement strand
TGCCTTGGGGGAGACATCTCACGTCGCTTCGCTCCTTGAAACCCAGCGGTTTCAAAACTTCCGCCACGGGGAAATATCTTTCCCCGACCCCCTTGATAGTTCTCGTCTTTTTTATTATATCTTCTGTGCCTTGGGGGAGACTCGAACTCCCAATCCCTTGCGAGAACTAGTTCCTAAGACTAGCGCGTATACCAATTCCGCCACCAAGGCAATGAATGGAGTATAAACCATTTACTCCATTCAAGCAAGATTACAAGCCTGCTTAGCTCAATACACAGCTCCGATCAAAAACCATCTCTGAATTTTTACGAGCTTGTTTACTTTTTAGACCATAGGAGCGACAGCGACTCTGAGCCATTGGCTATAGTTCCTGGCCAATGAGTGTGTCCTAAAAAGTAAATAAGTGAAGTAAAAATTTCTAACTTAGCTTCTGAAAACCTTAATTTATGTATGATCCAAGATTATTTCAACAACTGTTGAATTCTAGTCGCTTCAACTTTCAGCGCGCCTTCATCCTCATATTCCCCATGATGCCGCGTGCCTTCTCCATAGGTTTCCCTTTTTTGGTCAAGATGAAAATTGACTATCAGCGTCGAGCCCTCCAAATGAGCATACATGTGAAAACGTGGATAGCCACTACGCGCCAACGGCCGCACAAAGCTCATTTCGTCTCTTTCATGGCGCTGAAAAGTGTATCCTGCTCTTCTCAGTAAACTAACCGGATTTTCCTTAATTGCCTCAACTTTAATTTGCATAAGATTATTGTATAATTAATGATATATTATTTTTTGTCATGCTGAACTTGTTTCAGCATCTGCTCACTCAGCATAAGCAAACTTGCAACAACCGAGACCCTGAAACAAGTTCAGGATGACATGTGATGATACAATAGAATAAACCAATTTGACATCATTTCACCCAATATTTCCCCTTGATCTCCTGGTCATCTTCTTCTTTCTTTTCTTCAATCTTTTCCTTGGCCATTTCTCGAAGTTTTGGCAAATCTTCTCCGTCGAGTTGCTTAGCGCGAATCAAAAGACTTTCTTTGTTATTTTTTTCGGCATCTTCAATAACTTCAGCCAAAAGCACATCCAAAATTGCTCCGATTTTCGGTCCAGGAGCAAGTTTCAAGTTTTGCATCAAATCGCGGCCGTTGATTTTGAGCATTTTGACTGAAACCGCATCCTTGGAAACTTTTTCGATCAGATATTCCAAGTGTCTCAATTTGTAAGGCTTGGCTTTCGGCGTTCCGCTACCAAGGCGATCAGCAATTCGCAAATCAATCAAATCTTTCACGTTTTCCAAACCAACTTTTTTGATCAGTTTGCGCACACTAGCCTCTCCAACTTCCTCAGGATTATAGTAAAACATGTGATTATCAACCAACAAGACAACTTTATCAATAACGTCATTGGAAAACTTCAGCCGTCTGAGCATTTTTTCCACAATTCTTGCTCCCAAGTGATCATGATTGTAAAAAGTGGCATTAAGCCCTTCTCCTCTTTTGGTTTGAGGTTTCGCGATATCATGAAAAAGTGCCGCCAGACGAACTTCCAATTTTCTTGATGGACATTTTTTCAATGACATCAGACAGTGTTGATAAATTGTGTAGATATGATGTTTGTTCTGCGCCACCCCAACTCCATTTTCCAATTCCGGCAGAATAATTTTCAAAACGCCGGTTTTTTGAAGCATATCAATCCCTTCGGCTGGATTATCCGAAAGGACAATCTTCACCAATTCATCCTTGATTCTTTCATTGGCCACATGTGAAATCAAAGCAGCATTTTTTTGCAAAGCCTGAAAAGTGTCGGGTTCGATTTGAAAACCCAGTTGAGCATGAAAACGAATGGCGCGCATAATTCGAAGTGCATCTTCGCCAAATCTTTCACCGGCATCGCCCACTGCTCGAATGATTTTGCTTTTAATATCAGCTTGCCCTCCAAACAAATCCACAATTTCATATTCAAAGTTGTTATTTTTTTCTGATTCTGAATTTTTATTTGTAATTTGTAATTTATAATTTGTAATTTTTAAAGCTATTGCGTTCATGGTGAAATCTCTGCGACTCAGATCTTCTTCCAAGGTTTTGGCAAATTTAACTTCGTCTGGACGCCGGCGATCAGAATAAGCTGATTCAATTCGATAAGTTGTCACCTCAACAACGTCATGCTCTCGCAAAGGATTAAGTTCACGGGCTTCCAAAAATGGCTTCACCTTGACCCCAACTGTGCCAAATTCATTTTCATAAAAACTATCTGGAAAAAGTTCCACAATTTGAGTTGGGGTTGCATCAGTTGCGCAGTCCCAGTCTTTCGGTGTTTTTTGAAACAACAAATCACGCACACACCCGCCCACAATGTATGCCTCAAAGCCAGCCTTTTCAATTTTTTTCAAAACCTCAATGACTTCACAAGGAATTTTGCTTAACATAAGCCTAAAGTTGTGCGCTCGGCAGGAATCGAACCCACATCTTATCCTTAGGACGGATCAGCTCTATCCATTGAGCTACGAGCGCAGAAGTTAAAATTAAATTCAAGAATATTTTTTTGTGGACCCACGGGGAGTCGAACCCCGATTTGATCCATGCCATGGATCCGTTCTACCGCTATACTATGGGCCCAAATTTTATACCTTCCTTTATAATACCAGTTTTTTGGTTGCAGTCAATGATTTTTCGAAATATCCGCCAACAAGGGCTGAAATTGATTTTATTATTATACAATTTTTTTATACTTTTGTCAATCTAATTGTCCCCTCCTTTCTAGGCGAGTATTGCCATTAGAGAATAATTGTTCCACGTGGAACAATCCATGGTCGGGATTATTATAATTTACAATTTCTACAAGACCTTCCATCAAAAAAATAGGCTTCATATTTTTAATGTTCCACGTGGAACATTAAATGCAAACTAATCCAAAAATTAAAATAAGCCATCAAATCATCAATGTAAGCTTTGCCACCACTGTTCCACGTGGAACATTTCTCGGAAGCCCTAAATCCCAAGGATTTTCTTGAAAAGTAATTAATCTTAATACGATCAAATACTATATTGTTCCACGTGGAACAATATAAGCCAGGATAGTCCTTTCAGAAGCCTAAAGGTAAAAATTAATTCCTTTAGAACGCCCGCTTGATAGAATTATTTGTTCCACGTGGAACAATGCGCCAATGTTTTTTATGCGGAAGATCATGTCCGAAAGCAGACTCTTTTAAAAATTAACATATTTAAAATTGTTCCACGTGGAACAATAGTCAGTCAATTCACTCATGGCTTTTTTGAAAGCAAATTTGCCAAATTTGCAAACTCTTTAAATTAGGCATTATCTTGTTTTATTGTTCGACGTGGAACAATAACGTTATAAAGAAGGTGTCCAGAAAGAAAATAATTTATTGCCTTCATAAAAGAGCAGTGACCAATCCTAAGCATTGCATTGTTCCACGTGGAACAATGTGAACTAACTTCAAATAAGGTATCAATTAAGGCAAAATATTCCAGGTCATTAGCTGATTTATTTGACATAATTATATTTTTATTTTATAATATATTATTATCACCTACAATTCCCTCTTGCTAGAAAATTTTCACCCAAAGGAAGTCACCAAAATTACAGACTTATTTCAATGCTTGGGAGCTCAACTCCCATTATGGGAGTTGAGCTCCTTTCAAGGTTGTGATCAATTTACCAAATCCAGCCCAACACCACTTTAAGCAAAATTAATTTTTCTCGCAGAATGTAAGCTTCTGTGATTTAAGTTTATTCCGCTAATTGTTTTTTCTAGTTTTGAATTTTTTTGGGGATTTTTAATTTTGAATTTTAACTTAGATAAAATTTCACACAAAGATCGCTTTTTTTTCGAGAAGCATCGCGCTAAAGCCCAATAAAATAGGGGTGATAATGAGTATTCCAGCTCGTGCAATGTTAATGCCTATTCTTATTAAAAATACCGATCATTTTTTTGCAGGCTGCTTTGCAATCTTAAACTTCAAAAAGCAAACGCTATCACGCTCAATAGCATGATAGCGTTTGCGAAAAATATTCGTAAATTTTTTCTTAAAGGGGTTAAAATAATTATTTTTCAGAACAAATTTGGTCAAATTCGAGGTTAATTTCGAGAAATTTATGCAAGCAAAAAGGGGATTGAACTCAGCTTGACGAAAAAAATTCTTTTTGAAAAAATCCGAAATGAACATTTTTATTTTTGCCAAATTTGCTCTTTGTTGAGCCAAAAAGTGAGGCAGGGAAGTGAGCAAGGATTGTCAACACTTTTCAGGCTTGACATTTTCACAATTTGGGTGTATGATTTTAAGTTACCTGGAGAAGTTCGCTGTTTTTTAAAATATTTTTGATTTTTCATTAAATGTAGTTTGTATTTTTTCCAATGCCGAAAAAATTCGGTAACATCATAAAAAAAGGAGAAGAACAATGAAGAAAGGATTAGTTCGTCTGCGTGGGCTTTTTCTAGCCCTTGCGCTTGTAGTCCCGCTTGCAAGTTGCCAGCTTGCAGCGTCAGCAGTCGTCGATGGTGTGGCAGCACACCAGGAAGACAAAAAGCAGTCTGACAAAACTGCTACTGCTACACCGAAGGGAAAGGCTGAAAAAAAGGCTGAAAAAAAGGCTGAAAAAAAGGCTGAAAAAAAGGCTGAAAAAAAGGCTGAAAAAAAGGCTGAAAAAACAAAGTCCACTGCCGAGCTTCTAAGGGAAGGCAACAGACAGGCCTCGGCAAAAAAATAGCAGCCCTATGTACATTATTACCCAACTTACATCACCTAGTCTATGCTTTATCTATTTAAGCATATTAAAAGACTAGGTGATTTTTTTATTCCAAAAATTTTAGCCTGGGGTTTTTATACAAGATTTAACTTAGTATCCGCCTACCAACTTAAATCAAAAAAATTGTTAGTCTTTTTTGAAAAAATATAGTATAATGTTAACATATGAAAATAAAACATCTAAAAATTTCTTTTCTGATTTTTTGCATTCTTTTTTTGACTGGCTTTAATTATTTTTCCTTGGCCGCCAACAATGACTCAAACCAAAAATCAATTGCAATTGATTCGGACAACGACGGCCTGAGCAACAGCGAAGAAGCCCTCTACGGCACCGATCCACACAACCCCGACACAGACGGAGATGGATATTCTGATGGAGTGGAAGTGAAAAGTGGTTATGACCCCTTGAGGCCTGCCCCGGGAGACAAAATTGTGACCGCAAAAAACGCCACTTCAACTTCGCAAACAGGTGCTGCTGCTCCATCCTTGACAGAATCTTTCAATAACAACTTTCAATCTTTTATCGCTTCAAAGAACGGTCAATCGATTTCGACAACCGACGTAAAAGGCTTTATTGATTCTGAGTTCAGCGAAAAATTAAGTGCAACCGACCTCAGCACTGTGCCAGTCGCAGACAAAGCCCAACTCAAAATCAAATCCCAAAAATACGCTGGACTTTCAATTGCAGACAGACAGCTCAAGCTTCAAAAAGATGCTACTGACTATTTAAATCAGGTAATTTATCTTCTCATTAGCAACGCCCCAACACCCATAGCCACAACTGAAGACCTGGATGCTCTTCAAACAGATTTTCTGAATCGCTTGGCTGATTTTTCCAGCCCTGAAAACCTGGCTTATTTCAAAGACTTTGGCAACCGCTTGGCATTTTTTTCACAACAGCTAAGCACTCTGGAAATTCCAGAAACCATGGTTGATTTGCACCTGAAATTCGCGAGGATTATAAGCGCCAGCTTGTTTTTGCAAAATCTCTCAACTACAAATTCTGCCACCGATCCAATGGGAAAAATGGTTGAAATGACCAAGTTCAGAGACATTGTCACTTTGCTGAGTGATTTTTTCACGAATGATTTTCAGTCCTATCTGAAACAAATCGGTACGATTAAAAATTCCTAAAAAAAATATTATGAAAAATAAAATTATTTTAATTCTTTTTTTTGCATTGCTGCTTTTCAATGAACACATTGACACAGCGAGAGCGATGCCTGTGAATGATTTCGCAACTGAATTCCAAACTGCTAATACAACTACAGCCACCTCAGCAAGCTACGCAGAAAGACTCGGCACTAAAGCCTTGGGGATTCTTCAAGCCAACACAATTTATTTGGCCAAGATGGTAGCAGCTTATGCTGAACAAACGTTGGTCAAAACTTTGGTTGGAGGCAGTGATGGCAGCAATTCAACCATTATTCGCGATTTTAATAATTATCTTTACACTGCTCCCCAGCAACAAGCCTTAACTCAATTAAACTCTTTTTTTAGCAGCGCCAGTCAAGGACGGGCTTCTTCTCTCAACTACGAAGGGGTTGGCACCAACTATGATGCCTATTTGATCACGCAAGCAAAAAATTCCATCAATGGACAAAGTTTTGTCACCGACATTCAAAATCAAGTGACTGACCCAGCCACGGATATGTTTGCGGGTGGCAATATGAAAGGCATTATGTCATTTTTGCAATGTTCCAATAATCCTTATTGCTACACCCTGGCGGCAACAGAAAAATACAATTCCGATTTTGCCAAAAATCAAACCATTGCCAAAAATGAAAACGTGAACGGCTTTATTCCAACCAAGGTCAATGGTCGCATCACCAACCCAGCGGCTATTGCTCAAAATGCTTTGCAACAAATTGATCAGCTTGGCACAACTATCTCCATGAATGCCACCAACAATGGAAATCCCGATGAAACGGTATCAGCCTTGCTTCAAATTGCAGAAGGCACCGCTATTAGTACGGCGGCTCGCCTGGGTAATTATGGCATTTCAGATGACGCTGGCAAAGCAGCCATCAGAAATTCCAATGACAATTTTCCATTTAGTTTGTCCTACAGTAGCAGCAGTGGTCTGGGAGTGACTGGAGCGGGCGGAAATAATCTCAACACTGGCATTGGCTCTTACAGCACTAGCGTGCAAGTCGGCAATACTTGCGCCACCGCTGGAGCGGGCATCAACGCTTCGGGTGGCACCTCTGTGATGATTAACGGCAAAAAAGTTCAATGCCCGTAAGAAAAATTAACTAGAACTATGCTGCGCCGCATGGCTGTCGTGTTTCAGGATCTCTGTTACCGCAAGTTTGCTTATACTAAGTGAGTAGATGCTGAAACAAGTTCAGCATGACCCAAAAAATAATATACCAACAATTAAATTATTTCAGTATTGGTGAGTCTAGCATTAAACGTCAAAAAAACATCCGCAGGGATGTTCTTTTTTGGTGGGTTTATGCAGACTCGAACTGCAGACCTCTACAATGTCAATGTAGCGCTCTAACCAACTGAGCTATAAACCCATAATTTCTAGGCCACTTCCGGATTGGGAATTTCATTTTCCAAAACTTTTTCCTCTGCTGAAATTTTTTCCTTATTTTTTTGCATTGAAATTTGAGCAAAAAATTCAAACCAAGCTGCCTGAATGTTCACGGTCAGAAAAGAAAGAGCCCCAAAAAATAAGCCTGCCAAAATAATCAAAACTAGATTCAGCACCCAAGGGCCACCACTTTGGACAAAAGGCAATCTATCAACAAAACCAAAAAGGGCAAAGAGCACTGCACCAAAAATAAAAATGCTTGTTGTCAAAAAACAAACAGCCAAGATTTCAAAGCTCAGCATTTCCAGCGCCATGCGCAAACTTTCTTTGAGATTTTTCAGCAAGATCTTGTAAGAAAAATCCAAAGAACTTTTCAAATCAAAACCGCTGAGCACCGCAAAAATATAGCCGAACTTTTTCAAAAAGAAACTCAAAATCAAAAAAGGCAGCAGAATCAAAATTGCCGCCAGCAAAGTTATGCTTCCAAACAAATTTGCTTTCAGTGAAAACAAAATTGCCACAGGCACCGCCAGCAGAAAGAAAAGCACCAAAGCCAGCGCACTCAGAAAAAAATCAATTCCCAAGAGTCGCCAGAAAAATTCAAAGGTTTCCTTCAAGATTACCAGCACTTTTTTCTGCTGAAACAAAACCGGATTATTGATTGAACGAATCAAAGCGCCAAAACTGAGGATTCTGACAGCTATCAAAAAAACACTAACCGCCAGCAGCGCCAACGGCCAATGGGAAATCATTTGAAGACCCGCTCCTGCAACCCCAAAAGACTTGTCAGCAGAAAAAGCTTCTTTCAAAAAATCATTGCTGCCAAGATTGATAACTTCATTAAGGATTAAACTCAGTGAAATCAAAAAACCAAAAAACCACAAGAATTTGTGCTTCCAGCTGAAGAAAAAAGCTTTCTTTAAAATTTCTCCGTATTTAATTTCCAGCATAGCTCTTTGAAAACTCTCTTATATCAAATCAACTAAAACACTGTTAGTTTCAAGGAGGCTCAACCTCCATAATGGAGGTTGAGCCTCCAACGCCTAGCTACCACTAATTAAGTTAATTCCGTATTAACTAGACTGCAGGATTTTCAAAAGGTTTTTCAGCTTTTTTGAGTCCCACAATTTCATCAAACTCTTCTTTTTCCAAAGTCTCATTTTCCATCAAATAGGCCACAATTTTTTCAATCACGTCTTTCTTTTCGGTCAAAAGCTTTTCCGCAGTGGCAGCCGCCTCATCAATCAAACGAGAAACTTGTCCGTCAATCGCTTGCGCCGTGTTTTCTGAATAATCTTTTTCTTCATTAATTTCACGTCCCAAAAAGACCAACTCTTCTTTTTTGCCAAAAGTGCGTGGACCAAGTGGGCTCATGCCATAACGAGTCACCATGGCGCGCGCCATATGAGTGGCGCGTTCAAGATCATTTGAAGGCCCGGTGGTCACGTCGCCACAATAAAGTTTCTCACTCACATGTCCGCCCAACAAAGTTGCCAACTCATCAATGAAATAAGCTTTGGAATGGAGATGCTTGTCCTCGGTTGGAGCTGAAAGAGTGTAGCCACCTGCTTGACCGCGCGCAATGATGGAAACTTTTTGCACTGGGTCAGCGTTGGGGAGCAGCGCTGCAATCAAAGCATGACCGGCTTCATGATAGGCCACGATTTTCTTTTCTTTTTGATTGACCACACGGCTCTTGCGTTCTGGCCCAAGGATGACTTTTTCAATTGACTCTTTCAATTCACTGCCGGTGATTTGCTTTTTTTCACGTCTAACAGAAAGGATGGCAGCTTCATTGACCAAGTTTGCCAAATCTGCCCCTGAAAAACCAGAAGTTCGTTCTGCGAGTTGACGCACATCCACATTTTTTTCCATCGGCTTGTTTTTCATGTGAATTTTCAAAATCTCTTCTCGTTCCTTGATGTCTGGCAAATCCATCACCACTCGACGGTCAAAACGACCGGGACGCAGCAAAGCTGGATCCAAAACATCTGGACGATTGGTCGCCGCAATCACAATCACACTGGTTTCACTTTCAAACCCATCCATTTCAACCAAAATTTGATTGAGAGTTTGCTCTCGTTCATCATGCCCGCCACCCAGACCAGCTCCACGATGCCTACCCACAGCGTCAATTTCATCAATAAAAACAATCGCTGGAGCGCTTTTTTTGGCCTGTTTGAACAAATCACGCACCCGGCTAGCGCCGACACCCACAAACATTTCCACAAATTCACTGCCGGAAATGTTGAAAAATGGCACACCAGCTTCGCCAGCCACCGCTCTGGCCATCAAGGTTTTGCCAGTGCCGGGAGAACCCAAAAGCAAAACGCCTTTGGGAATTTTAGCTCCAATGGCGATGAATTTTTTCGGATGCTTCAAGAATTCCACAATTTCTCCGAGTTCTTCTTTGGCTTCTTTGGCCCCAGCCACATCCGCGAAAGTTGTGCGTTTCTTTTTGTCCTTCGGATCTGTCATGCGCGCCTTGCTAAGTCCAAAAGAAAGGGCTTGTGAATTTCCACGTTGCGCTTGTTTGAGCATAAACCAAATGAAAACCGCAATCAAAACAAAAGGCAGCAAAAATGGCAGCAAAATGCCTTGCAAGAATGAATCCCAACCAGAAAGCTGCTTGATGTCAATTTTCACACCTTGAATTTTTTCTTTGTCAACGCCATAGTTGCTCAAAGATTCAGTCAGTGATCCTTGCGGTTCTTTGACTGACTTTTCTTTGGTGCCATCATTCAAATTGATGTTCAAATTGTCATTGTCAACTGTGATGTCTTTAACTTTGCCTTCGTTGATTTGATTGGCTACTTCACTCAAAGATATTTCAGCTGGTTTTTGGGTTGGCGCGCTATAAAGCACCATTAAACCTGAAATTAGCAAAAATAAAAAAACCACTACGGCAATATTTTTTAACAATTTTTCCATAATTTTAAATTTTAAATTTTATTAGCTTGCTTATTTAACAGAATATTTCAACTTTAGCACCTTTTTTTGATATTTTCAAGCCACCAATCTTGGCAACTTTTGTTTTGCTTTTGCTGCTTTTAATGACTTTTCGAAATTCTTCAATATGCCCATATTCAACGTCTTGAGCTTGGCTAAGCAGTTTCACGAAAATTTGTCTGATTGCTTGACGTTGAATTGATTGTGGCAAATTTAAGAAAACACTATCCTCAAAAACGATTTTCTTTTCTTTGTAAATTGAGTTTACAAATTTCTCAGCCCTTTTTTCAAGGAAAGCATAGTCATCAGCAACGGAAAAGGCCAAGGCACTTAAATTTTTGACCAATGAAGGATTAAATTCTTTTTCCAAATAGGGAAGGGCTTCATGTCTGATTTTATTACGCATGAAATCTGTTTGCTCATTAGACTTATCAATACAATAGTTGAGTTTCTTTTCTTTCAAATAGGCCATAATTTCTGCTCGATTGGTTTGCAGCAAGGGCCGGATGATTTTTCCATTTTTGGGCCGCATACCACTCAGACCATTGAGGCCCGCTCCTCTGAAGATTTTCATCAAAACCGTTTCGGCTTGATCATTTTGATTGTGCGCCACTGCGATAAAATCGAATTTAAACTGCTTTCTTAGTTTTTCAAAATAGGCATACCTAATTTCACGTAAAGAGTTTTCCAAATTTCCCTTATATTGGTTTTTATTTGTTTTCAACACATTAACATCAAGCTCATATTTTTTTCCAAGTTCCTGGACAAATTTTTCATCTTCCAAGGAATCCTTGCCCCGCAAGCCATGGTTCACGTGCGCAATTTGAAGCTCAAAGTCATATTTCTTGGCAAGAAAGACCAGCACTTCCAAAAGGCAGACACTGTCTGGTCCGCCTGAAACTCCAACCATAATCTTGGAACATTTTTGCCAAAGATCATGCTGGGCTGAAAAGTTTTGGATGTTTTTGATAAACTGCATAAGCGATGCGAAACTACAAATAAAAACTTAATTTTCCAAAAAATATATTACCTCCAATTTAATTATTTTTTCGTCTCAATAAAGTTCATAACCCTTGAAAACACCTCATCTATTGTTAAGGCTGTGGTATCGACAATTAAATCGTAATTTTTCTCATCATCTTGACGAATCCCATAAAGAGAGAAGTATCGTTCGCTATCTTCTTTTCTTCTTTTTAAAATACTTTCTTTAATTTTCTCAATTGAAGTCAGTCCGCTTTTATTATCCTCGTTACCGCGATTTTGTTCTTTCGACATTGATTTTAAAATTCTTTCAGCAGCCGCAAGAGGATCAACTTTTAAATATATCTTCAAGGAATCAGGAATAAAATGCCACGCTGTTCGACTTTCAATGATAAAATGGTCTTGCTCTTTAGAAAGTTTAACCACGTAGTCATCAACTTTTTTGTCAAAATTGGGATCATTATCGCAAATTTTTCTAAATTCCACTAAATCAAGTTCTTTTTCCTTGGCCATATCTCGAAACATTTGACCCATGTAATAGCGAGGCCAACTAAGTTTTTGTGCTACCATGGTAGCAATTGTGCTTTTACCGGAGCCCTCTTGACCATTAAAGGAAATGATAAACTTGTTAGATTTTTGCATAATTGATTACTTTAAAGATTTATCTAAGTATACGCATATTTTAGCATAAAGCAAGTATTTCGGCACGAAAAAACCGCCAGCATTGGCGGTTTTTTCTGAAAACAATTTTGATTAATCGTCTTATTTTTCTTCCTTGATCAACATCAAGCCCATGCGATGATCTTTTGGCTCAATAGAAAGAATTTTCCAAGAATAGGTTTGTCCTCCGTGCAAAACTTCGTCCATTTTTTTGCCAGGATAAACTTCTTGAAATTCGCTTACGTGGGCCAGCCCATGAATGTCCTTGTCCAAATAAACAAAAGCTCCGAAAGGATTGATTTTGTCAATTTTTCCTTCCACCACATCTCCAACCTTATATTTTTCAGCAATCACGCTCCAAGGATCCTTGGCCAAAGCCTTCATGGAAAGTGAAATTCGGGTTTCATCAATGCCAATAATTTTGGCTTTGACAATATCGCCAGTCTTGATAATCGTTCTTGGATCATCAATAAGCTGCCAAGCAAGTTCGGAAATATGCACCAAACCTTCCAGCTTGTCGCTGTCTCGAGTCGAGCCTTGACGAGCAGGTGGCAAAAATTTCACGAAAGCTCCAAAGTCAACCACGCCACTGATTTCGCCTTCAATAATATCGCCGGCTTGCAATTGAGAAATCACTTCTTTTTCTTTCTCGCTTGAAGCAGCGCGTTCGCTGACAATCAGTTTCTCGCTTTCTCGGTCAACATCCAAAACTCGCACTTGCATTTCTTTGCCAACCAATTTTTTCAACAACTCCAGAATTTTGTTCTTGTCGCCATCTTCAACGCGAGGATAATGTTCGCTTGAAAGTTGAGAAACTGGGATAAAGCCCATGATGCCATTGACTTCAACCATCAGACCGCCCTTATTAGCATCCAAGACCTTGGTCGTGACCACACCCATAACATCTCTTTTGCTTTCAAGATCATCCCAAGCTCTTTCATAAGAAGCTTCACGAATGGAAAGTTCCATGTAACCATCTTCATTTTCAATGTCAGTCACAGTTGCGCTAACCACGTCGCCTTGTTTGACTTTTCCAATGGCCAAACCATCTTTGATTTCCTTGCCAAGCACAACTCCGGTTCCAAAACAACCCAAATCAAGCAATAATGAGTTTGAAGTAATGTCAATGACTTTTCCTTCGATAACTTCACCAACTTGCGGAATTTTGATGGGATTTTCCTCTAGCAATGTTCCCATGACTGAGGAGTCGCTTTCAGTTATTTCTGTCGAGACTGCTTTTTTTGCCTTAGTTGGCTTAGCCTCAACGTTTTCTTCTTGCATTTTGTCGACTTCTTCAGCCAATTTGTCCAAAATATCTTTTTTCTTAATTGCCATATTTTTTAGCTTTTTTTGAGTAAGGGCGCAACTTGCTCATTTAATTATTAACTCGCGCCAGTAAACGCAAAAATTTCCTTTAACAAAAGGAAATTATCCAGAAAGCAACTGCGGAATTAAAGCATTCCACTATTAAATTTTCTTAGATAATTAATTTGCTTTCTCATTGTATAGGTTATTTTTGTTTTTGGCAAGGGGTAGCCGAGCCTCGACAGAAAGCCTTGGCTATGCTATTATTATTTTGTATTCAAGTGGTCTAATTAAAAATTTATCTCAATTAAGTCGTTCTTTTCAAACAAAAACGGCTCTTATTAAATCAACAAAATGCTTATTCAATATTACGGACAATCCTGTTTCAAAATAACCAGCAAGCCAGGAGGGCGAGCCACAGATGACGTGACAGTTTTCTTTGACCCTTTCGACAAAGAATTGGGCATCCGTCCACCGCAAGGACAAGCGGATGTGGTTTTTGTTTCCCATGATCATCATGACCACAATAATGTGGCAGCGCTCAAAGGTGACCCGATTGTCATCAACACACCAGGTGAATATGCCGTCAAGGGCATCAATGTGGTTGGGATTGATTCTTTTCATGATGTCAATGAAGGAGCCACCCGAGGACACTCCACTATTTTTATTCTTGAAGTTGAAGATCTCAAAATTTGTCACTTGGGTGACCTGGGCAGCGAACTTGTCGGCAAACAATTGGAAGAAATTGATGGCGTGGATGTGCTCTTCATTCCCGTTGGTGGGAAATATACCCTGGATGGAAAGAAAGCCACCGAATTGATCAAGAAAATAGAACCAGCCTTGGTGATTCCAATGCACTACCATGTGGAAGGCTCAACCGCTGAAATTGACGATTTGCAAAAATTTTGCAGCGAAATGGGAAATTGTCCCAAAGAAAAAACCGCCAAATTGAATCTCAAGAAAAAAGATTTGGAAGGCAAAAGTATGGAAGTTGTGATTATGGATCACACAGTCTAGCCCTTAATGAAAAAATAAAGCAAAACATTTTTGCGAAAAAAGATAAGTAAATTTTATAAATTTAGGGCTTACATATTTGCTCTTAAATTCCTAGAGCGTATGCTCTTTACTAAGCAAGTTCTCCCTGGTCTACTTCAAGTCCTTCTTTCTAAGAAAATCAGTTGTAAGTAATTTTCGATCAAATATGTAAACCCTAAAAGCAACAGTTTCCCTCTCTCAATTTAAATCCCATGAATCTAACTGAAAAAATTGAACAAATTCGCAGGCAGCCACAACACATTCGATTGCGCTGGGTTTGGGGCAGTGTCATTGTTTCAATGTTGCTCATTTTTGTGATTTGGTTGCTTTCCATCACGTTGATGTTTAAAACTTCCACTCAAGCTGATTCGCAAAGTGCAGACGGTTTGGTTTCGGACTTGAAAACTCAAATCAGCAATTCAGGGCCACCGCAAGCAGCCTCCTTGGAAGATTACGCGAGTGGAAAATCACTGAACATTAACAGCAGTGAAGGAGTTGCTCCTCAAAAAGCCGCTCAACCTCAAAACACTCCCACCACCGTGCCTGCGCCAACTTTAACAGAAACGCCTAATCAATCCACTTCCTACACGGGGCTTGGTCAACAAGGTCAATAAATTTGCATTAAAAATCCAAAAGAACAAACTTGGTTAATTTTTTTCTTTTAGGTTTTGAATGGATTATATTTTTAAACATTTTTAAGAAAAAGAAGCTCGAAGAATTTTTTCTTCGGAGTTTCTCTGGCTGCATATGAAATCAACTGACAAAATCACCACTCCTTTCGTCGAAAACATTCAACCGCGCGCCCTGGTTCAGGAAGTGCAACAATCCTATTTGGATTATGCCATGAGCGTGATTGTTTCGCGCGCTTTGCCTGACGTGCGCGATGGACTCAAACCTGTGCATCGCCGTATTCTTTATTCCATGTGGGAATCAGGCCTGCGTCCTTCGGCCAAATTCCGCAAATCCGCCACGGTGGTCGGAGAAGTGTTGGGAAAATATCATCCGCATGGCGACACGGCCGTTTATGATTCAATGGTCCGTTTGGCGCAGGATTTTTCTTTGCGCTATCCTTTGGTTTGGGGTCAAGGAAACTTTGGTTCGATGGATGGCGACAGCGCGGCCGCTTATCGTTATACTGAAGCCAAACTCAAGCCAATTGCTGAAGAGATGCTTTTCGATATTGAAAAAGACACGGTGGATTTTATTCCAAACTTTGATGGCGTCCATAAAGAACCAGTGGTTTTGCCAGCCAAGCTGCCACAACTGCTGCTGAATGGAACCATGGGAATCGCTGTCGGCATGGCCACCAATATTCCGCCGCACAACCTCAATGAATTGGCTGATGCTATCAATCATTTGATTGATAATCCCGAAGCTTCGATTGATGAACTGATGCAATTTGTCAAAGGTCCGGATTTTCCAACAGGCGGGATTATGTATAACACGCCAGGAATTAAAGAAGCCTATTCAACTGGACGCGGCAAAATTGTGACCCGTGCCAAAGCTGACATTATCGAGACCAAAGCTGGGGCTTTCCATATCATCATCACTGAAATCACTTATGCTACCAATAAAGCAGCCCTTATCATGAAAATTGCCGAGTTGGTCAAAGAGGGCAAAATTTTGGGCATCCGAGATTTGAGGGACGAGTCTGACAAAGACGGTGTCCGCATTGTGATTGAACTCAAAAAAGATGCTTACGCTCAAAAAGTTTTGAACAAACTTTACAACGCCACCGACTTGCAGAAAAATTTCAACGTCAACATGTTGGCCTTGGTGGGCGGCATTGACCCGCAAATTTTGAGCTTAAAATCCATTTTGGAACACTATATTGCTCATCGCAACATTGTGGTGACTCGCCGAACTCAATTTGAATTGAGTAAAGCCAAAGATCGGGCTCATATTCTGGAAGGACTCAAAATTGCCCTCGACCACATTGACGCTGTCATTGAAACCATTCGTAAATCGCCAACCAAAGAAGAAGCCCACGGGAACTTGATGAAGAAGTTCAAACTTTCCGAAAAACAAGCTAGCGCAATTTTGGAAATGCGCTTGCAAACGCTGGCTGGCATGGAACGCAAAAAAATTGAAGATGAATTGGCCGAAAAATTGGAAATCATCAAACAATTGACCGAACTGCTTTCCAGTAAAGTCAAAATTTTGGCAGTCGTGAAAGATGAACTTATTGCCCTGAAAGAAAAATTCGGCGACGAACGCAAAACCAAAGTTTTGCGCACTGGCATCGAAGAATTCAAACAAGAGGATCTGATTCCAAATGAAGAAGCGATTTTGACCATCTCTCAAGACGGCTATATTAAAAGGATGAACCCAAATGTTTACAAAGTTCAAAATCGCGGTGGCAAAGGTGTGATTGGAGCCACCACTCGCGAAGGCGATGTGATTGAAAAAGTCACCAGTGTGATGACCCATGACAATTTGATGTTTTTCACTAACACTGGCAAGGTTTTCCAAACCAAGGCTTATGAAATTCCCGAATCATCTCGCACCGGCAAGGGCCAAGCTGTGGTCAACTTCTTGCAACTAGCGCAAGAAGAAAAAATCACGGCCATGATTCCTTACAACAAAAACGATGGTTACAAATTTTTCTTCATGACCACTATTCACGGCGTCGTGAAAAAATCAAAGATCGAAGACTTTGATAATGTTCGCAGAAGTGGCCTTATTGCTATCACACTAGACAAGGGTGACACCCTCAACTGGGTGTTGCCTTCAACCGGCACTGATGAAATCAGCATTAGCACGGCCGCGGGTCAAGCTATTCGCTTCAAAGAAGCTGATGTGCGAGCCATGGGTCGCAATGCGGCTGGGGTGCGTGGCATCAAATTGAAAGGCAGTGACCTCGTGGTTGGCATGGACATTGTGCTCAAAGGTCAAAAGGGCAATCAACTTTTGATCATCACTGAAAATGGTTATGGCAAACGAACTGATCTCGCTGCCTATAAAATTCAAAACCGTGGCGGCTCTGGCATCAAAACTGCCAACATCACCGCTAAAATTGGCAAACTGGTCGGCGCCCACATTATTAATGTTGATGAAATTGAAGGCGATCTTTTCATCACTTCGCTCCAAGGCCAAATCATCCGCATTCCACTTAAAAGCATTTCCGTGCTCGGCCGGGCCACTCAAGGTGTTCGCATCATGAAACCCAGCGCCGGCGACAAAGTAGCCGCGGCGGCGATTATCTAATTTCTTATTTTCTTTTATATGGAAGGAAACGAAGACTTCTTTATCAAAAAAACTCCGACAGAAAAAAACTTTGCTTCTACTTCAGCTGAGAGAAATGAAAATAAAAGGTCAGATGATGAGCTCCTAATGAACAAACTTCGTATTTGTCGAGGAGTTGTAACGGAAAAACTTGGAACTCCCAATGTTTATGAGACTGCTAAATATTTGTATTTTTCGCTTTACAATCCTAACCAAGCTGAACAATTAATTCCGGCTAATGAAAAATTTCCAGATGATTTGGATAATTTCAAAAAAACTTTAAGCACGCTTCCCTTAGAAAAGCCTACTCAAGAAGAATTTATTGAAAAAATACGTTACGCCATGACCAATGGCGTTGATTTTAGTGAATGTATAAGTGAAGAAGCAAAAAATCAACTCAGGCAAGTTATGGAAAAAAGTGAACATACTGTCATCTGGACAGATGGTGACGGGATTGGCGTTCCAGCTGAAAAAATTCCTGGCTCAAAAGAACAACTAAAGAAACTGGCTTCAGCGCAATTTATTAATATTTTTCGAAAAGAACTTGCTCAAGAAAAGGGACTTAACCATAAAGACATTTTGTCAGTGATTGCGCAAGAAGGAAAAATAGACCTTATTCCAGTAATTATGGAAAAGTTTTCAGAAAAAGGCATCAATAGAATTATCATCGTTGAAGATCGGATGCAAAATCTTGTCGATGCAATGAAAATAATTAGAAAGCAATATCCTCAAATAGAAGTTTTTCCAGTTTGGACGAGGCTTGATGAGAGAGAAAAAAACAAGCTTAATCCTGAAAAAACTCTTGAGGAATGGTCCGAAGAACTTCATGCCATCGACAACATTTCCAAACTTATGCAAATTTTGCAGGAAAATGCTATTTTTGAAGATAAGGTGAAAGTGGGTTCCATTTTTGATTTTGATGGACCCCTTAACGATGATTACAAACGAAAAGAACTGCAGGCCGAAATTGTAATCAAAACTCTTCGAGAAAATAATTGGGTATAATACGGCATTAATTTACTTAATGTTAGCTAGGCATTGGAGGCTCGACCTCCGTTATGGAGGTCGAGCCTCCTTGCAACCAACAGTAACTTAATTGATTTGGTATAAATTAATCTTCTTAAGCAATATGTCGAAACTAATTATAGTTTGTGGCTTGGCAGGGTCGGGAAAAACCACTCTTGCCAATGAACTATCAAAAGAACTCAAGCTTGTCTGTTTGAATAAGGATTATCTCAAAGAACTCATTTTTGAAAACCTAGGCTTTTCAACGGCAGAGGAAAGTAGCAGGGTAGGAAAGGCAACCATGTCTATCTTCCTTAACTTGGCTGAACAACAAATCGCCAGAGGGTTGGACCTTATTATGGAATCTTTATTTAATTTTCCAGCAGATTACAAAATATTAAAGGAATGGGAAAATAAATACAATTTAGAGATATTCAGCGTCGTTTGCTTCATCGACAAAACCGAACGAGAAAAAAGATACCACAACAGACCTAGACATCAAGCTCATTTTGATAAGGACGTCAAAGCGCATCATTTTTCGGACGACCCAGAATATGATTATGCCCAAATCCCAGGCAAGCAAATTAGAATTACAACCAACAAAAGTGTTGCTGAGCTTGTTAGGGATGTTTGCATCGCCATACAAAACAAAGATTAAAAAAATTTGCCAAAAACAAAGTAACGTGTTATGGTTTGAAGGTAATTAAATTATTTTATTGAGCATACGTTGGTTTTAGCTTAAATAAAGCTTAAACGAGCCTATCGCCAAACAAACGCTATGTCGCTAACGCACAAGCAAAAAGAGAAAGTCACCAAAGAAGTTAAGCGTCATGAAAAAGACACTGGCTCCCCAGAATATCAGATTGCGATGTTCACTGAACGCATCAAAAAATTGACTTCTCACCTGAAAAAGAACAAAAAAGATTTTCATTCTCGCCGAGGATTGCTCAAAATGGTGGCCAAGCGAAGAAAATTGCTTTCTTATCTTGAAAAAACCAACGAAAAAACTTACAAAAAAATCATCAAAGAGCTTGGACTTAAAGGGTAATCATAACAGAATACACACAGAAAAAGACAGAACTAAACAGAAACACAGAGTTATTTATTCTGTGTTTCTGTGTTTTTTCTGCAATAATTTTGTGTTAATTATGTAAAAAGACTATGTTACGATCAAAAGAACAAAGGGTGGGAGTTTTGGTGGACATCCAAAATCTTTATTACAGCGCCAAGGCGCTTTATGGCAAGAAAGTCAACTTTCAAAAAGTGCTGGAAGCGGCGGTGGGCGAGCGAGTTTTCATTCGGGCCATTGCCTATGGCATCAAAACTGTCGATGGTCAGGAAGAAAAATTTTTTGAAGCCCTGGAAAAACAAGGTTTCGAAGTCAAAACCAAAGATTTGCAAATTTTTCCCGGCGGCGTGAAAAAAGGGGATTGGGATGTGGGCATTGCCGTTGATGCCATCAAACTTTCCAAAAGTTTGGATGTGATTGTGCTGGTTTCTGGCGACGGAGACTACATTCCGCTGGTGCAATACATTCAAAGCACCACTGGTTGCCGCGTGGAAGGCATGGCTTTCGGCGAAAGCACCAGCGCCAAACTTGGTGAAGCCCTGGATGACTTCATTGATCTATCTGAAAATAAAAAGAAGTTTTTGATTTATTCGAGAAATTAAAAATTTATTTCAGTTTTTTAAAAAAGCCAACTATGCTATTTTTCAAGACTCGTACCCACTGGAACGTAAGGCTCTGAAAAATAGCATAGTTGGCTTTTTATTTTTGTTAATCATAAGACTAAGTAATGTGCAAGTAATTGACAAACCCCTTAATCCAGGCTATTGTTTGAGCAGTTAGAGAAATAATTAAAAAATTAAATTAAAAGCCTTGATTAGTGCCTGCGCTGAAAACGAAACACAAACCTCAAATTTTTTTGAGATTTGAATTTCGACTTTAGCCAGTTGTGGCTAACTTGGGGCTAAAAGTTTTTATGGCCCAAAAAAAATGGTCCCTCCAAATTGGAGGACGCGTGCTTGAAATCGAGACTGGTCTTTTGGCTAAACAAGCCAATGGAGCAGTGACTGTACGCTACGGCGACACAGTGGTTTTGGCAACTGCCACCATGAGCAAAAATGCTTCCCGCATCGGCGGTTATTTCCCACTGATGGTTGACTACGAAGAGCGCTATTACGCTGCTGGCAAAATCAAAGGATCCCGTTTTATTAAAAGAGAAGGCAGACCTTCTGATGAAGCTGTTTTGACTGGACGCGTCGTTGATCGAACCATCCGACCACTTTTTAATCCTCGCATGCGCAATGATGTGCAAGTGGTGGTGACCGTGCTTTCAATCGACGGCGAAAACAATCCAGCAATTGTTTCCATGATTGCAGCCTCAACTGCGCTTTCGATTTCCAACATTCCCTGGGCAGGTCCAATTGGAGCCGTCCGAGTTGGACGCCTTAATGGAGAATTTATTCTCAACCCAGTTAACACCGAAATCGAAGAAGGGGATATTGACCTTATTATTGCCGGCACCAAAGAAAAGATTAATATGATTGAAGCTGGCATGCTGGAAGTTCCTGAGCAAGATGTGGTCAAGGCTTTTACTTTCGGACATGAGGCTATCAAAAAAATTACTGATTTGATTGAGCAAGTTGTGGCTGAAGTTGGCAATGCAAAAGCCACTCCAGCTCTTCTGCAGGCAACGCCAGAGTTTGAAGCCCAAATCAAGGCGCTTTATCTGCAAGAAAATCTCGCTGAAATTTTGTATGACAAAAACAAACAGGTGATTGAAGAAAAAATGAAAGTGATCAAGGAAAAAATAAACACTTTCATTAAAGAAAACTACACTGAAGATATTGACAAACTCAAAGAAGTTGCTGAGCAAGTTTTTGAAGAAGCTTCCGATGAAATTGTGCACCAAAATATTCTCGAAAAGGGTCAACGCCCAGATGGACGCAAATTAAATGAGGTTCGCCACATTTCTTGCTTGGTCGGACTTTTGCCGCGCACTCACGGCAGCGCCGTTTTCACTCGCGGAGAAACGCAAGCTTTGACCGTCACCACCTTGGGTTCACCAGGAGATGAACAAGTTATCGACACCATGGAAGTCGACATTAAAAAAAGATACATCCATCATTACAATTTCCCACCATTTTCCGTGGGAGAAGTCCGTCCAATGCGTGGACCAGGTCGCCGAGAAATTGGGCATGGAGCGCTGGCTGAAAGAGCTTTGGTGCCAGTAATTCCGTCCAAGGAAGAATTTCCCTACACTATGCTTTTAGTTTCTGAAATTCTCGAATCCAACGGTTCATCTTCAATGGCTTCAACTTGCGGCTCAACCCTATCACTCATGGATGCTGGCGTGCCAATCAAGAGACCAGTGAGTGGAATCGCGATGGGAATTATTGTTGGAAATGATGGAAAATTTGAAGTTTTGACTGACATTCAAGGCTTGGAAGATCATTATGGTGACATGGACTTCAAAGCGGCTGGAACTGAAAACGGCATCACAGCCCTGCAAATGGACGTGAAAGTTGATGGCATCACCGTCCAAATGCTTGAAGCAGTGCTGCTCCAATCCAAAGAAAATCGCAAAGAAATTCTTGGCAAAATGCTTGAAACCTTGCCAACACCTCGAGCCAATATGTCTCAATACGCCCCTCGTATTATTACTATGCACATCAATCCTGCTAAAATCCGCAACGTAATTGGCACTGGTGGCAAAATCATCAACGAAATTATCGATGAAACTGGCGTGCAGATTGACATCGAAGACGATGGCTCAATTTTCATCACTTCAGTTGATGAAGCTTCCGCCAACAAAGCACAGCAATGGATTGACAATCTGACCCATGAAGTCAAAGCTGGCGAAACTTTCAATGCGAAAGTCACGCGTCTGATGACCTTTGGAGCTTTTGCCGAAATCTTGCCCGGTCAAGAAGGCTTGATTCACATTTCAGAATTTTCTGACCAGCGCATTGATCGCGTGGAAGATGTGGTCAAAGTTGGCGATGTCGTCCCAGTCAAGGTCAAACAAATCGATGACCAAGGACGCATAAATCTTACGGCTAAAGGTTTGGAGAAAAAAGTTAACTAAACTCTTTGCAGACTAAAACAATTTATGTTAAAATAAAAGCACTTAAAAGTGCTTTTATTTTTTGCTGTTTAAATAAAAGAGTATCAACTTTTTATTATCATCTCTCGCTCAGCCCTACTGCTTGTCACAACGCTCAGCTGGCTAGATAATTAGCTTTTCTCTTAACAAAGAAGTGCTTTAAAATATTCAAGCCCCTAAAAAACATTTTGATAAAATAAAAAAATGACCATTCAAACAAACGTCAATCCCTTTGGGACTGCTTCTCAACAACAACCAGCCGCTGCTGCTAATCTTGAAAGTGAATTTATTATGCACACTATGCAAGATGACCTTGCGAGTAATGTCTTGAGTTTTGAAAGTCAAGGTTCCTTCAGTAATGACAATAAAACACCTTCAGTTAAAGCAGCTATTCCAACCACAACTCCACAATACCCTGCTGAAAAGGCTACTAGCGCAACTCAATCTCCTTTTAACGAGGCCCCCCTGGCTCAAGCTCAAACTGCTCCCGTGAAAGAAGCTCCCTTGGCAAAAAAGTTACCTCCAATGGTTGAGGTTCCAGTGATTCAAAAAATAAAGCTACCTACTGGAAATCTTTTATACAAATTGCTTTTTTCGGCCATCCTTTTAATTATTATTGCCATTGTGGGTTTTGGCTATTACTTTTATAATAGTCAGGTTAATGCTCCAATCACCCCAGCAACTCCGCCCGTGGCCGTCACGCCCGAACAAACTCCGCCCGAACAAACCAAACCAACTGAACAGATCACGCCAACTGTGCCAACTGAAAAATATTCAACCAACAATCCCAACTACTTACCTATCGATTTTTCGAGCGTGTCCACTGCTGACATTGAAGCTCAATTGGTTACGATTTCAACTGAAATCAAAAACGCTGCTTCCTCCAATCCCTCTGAATTTATTGTCGTTGACAAAAACAACAACCCTGTGACTTTAAAAACTTTTGCAGATGCAGTCAAATTAACTTTCCTGCCTTCAGTTTTCAGTAAATTAAGTCAAGATTTTTCTTTGTTTTTCTATAACGACAATGGCACTGTTAGATTGGGCCTAAAAATAAAAACTGCCAGCAACGCCAAACTAGCGCTGCAAACAGAAATGCAAAAACAAGAAAAAACCCTAACCAGTGATCTTGCTTTCCTTTTTTTAAACACACCAATTGAAAAGCCGCAAAATCTCTTTGCAACTAGCAGCTATAACACTAACAATGAACAGGTTCGTTATTTAAATATCAATTCAGATAAAACACTTTCTATTGATTATATGGTGACTAGTGATGCTCTTTTTATTGGTTCCAGTAAGGATACCCTTAGGGTCATTTACGCAAAACAACCCAAGACAACTCAATCAAATGACTCAACAACTACCCCTGCTGATGCGTCCACCTCACCATCCACGCCTACCATTCAAACTAAACCTATCGCACCGCCTACCCCTGTCCAAGCAACCACACCTACCCTACCTACCAACTAAGTTAGCCACCTAGGAGCTGCTCACCTGTGGATAACTTGTTGATAAAACCATCCACCACACCTCCCGAAATTAAAATAATTTATTTTTTTCTGAAACACTTTTTTAAGCTATCTTTATTTAACCTCAATTAGCTGTCAAGAAAAAACCATTTAGTCCATTATTTGAGCCAAATAAGTTAATCTTACTTTGACTAAACGCTTTTTTTTTGCTATAATTGATTTATCGAGTGCCCTTTGAAAATTTCAACCAACTCGGTGCTCACGTTCCAATCACAATTTCCCCCTATTTGTGATTGGAACGTGGGTACTGTCCAAAGTTTCAGCTCATCGTAGCTTGAACGCTCCTATTCTGAGAGGAGAAATAAAACAAAAATAAAAACTTTTTTTAAAATAAAAATAAAAATAAAAAAAGCCAAAAAATAGTTCTTTCAAACCCATCAAAGGCTTCGTGCCAGAGGATAGGTACCACACAGTTGTGTTAAATAAAAGCTCAGAATAACACACAAGCAAAGAGTTGTATGTATACAAAATACGTGCGACAGGTAAACTCGAACTGTATATGTTCTCACCCGGACCTATACTATAAGTTTCAAGTTCACATGTTGATACATACATAACACTCGGCGCTGTACGCCATATTATATTTAATTGGGCGCTTTACAGCGCCGGGTTTCCATACTTTTTCTTGATTTTGGAATTCGGCTTTAATAAATAGTTTAGTTTTCAAAGAATGCACCTGTTGGGTGTTTTTTTGTTTTTATAAAACAAATAGCCTATACTTAAATTATCTTTAATTTAAAAGCATGTTTACTTTTTTAAATTCCCAAAAACAAATCCTCTCCCTAGGACAATTAGGGGAAAAAGCGGCAGCTGCTTATTTGCGCAAAATGGGTTATCAAATTATTGCCCTTAATTTCACAAACACAACTGGCCGACGCCTTGGTGAAATTGATATTATCGCAAAAGATGGACAGGAGCTTGTTTTTGTTGAAGTAAAAACTAGAAAAGAACCCTTGAGTGGAAAAATTATCCTCCCAGAAGAAAATATTAACCGTAGTAAATTATTTAAATTTAAAAAAATTGTTGATTATTATTTGAAAACTAATAATCTCTGGGATAAGGCTTATCGTTTTGATGCAATTTCTCTAATCTATAAAGGGGATCAGGGACTCTTTGAACTCAAACATCTTAAAAATATTTTCTTATAGACACGCCTTTTTTTGTTTGCTATAATTTAAGTAAACAAGGTCCTTAAATTTTAACTTTTCTATCAATATGGAATTTACACAAGAAAACTTAACTGAACTTAAAAATAACCTTCTCCTTGAAGAAAAAAGAATTCAAGGAGAATTACAACTTATCTCTAAACCCTCCCTGGATGGGGAATTAACTCCTATTTTTAATGAAATTGGCTCAGGTGAAGATGAAAATGCCCTTGAAATTGAAGAATATTCAGATAATTTAGCTATTGAAAATACCCTTGAAAAACAACTAAAGGAAATTAACCAAGCCTTAGATAGAATTAACCAGGGAATTTATGGAAAATGTGAAAATTGCGGTAAAAATATCTCACTTGATCGCTTAAGGGCTTATCCTTCGGCTAAAAAATGCACCGCCTGCTAATATGTTTCAAAAAAGGCTCAGTAAAATAAAAATAATTACTTTTATTTTATCAGTTTTTTTGATAATCCTTTTAAATGAAACTATTCTTCATAAAATCCACCTTGGGGGTGGTTTTTATATTTACAACCAAGGAATTTCCTTAGGAATTAAAATACCTAGTTATGCTTGGTTCTTTGGATTTTTCTTTTTTTTGGCGACTTTAAGCCTTTTATTTTATTATTTTCTTAAAAATAAAACTGATTTAATTTTCCTTGTGGCAATTATTTTGTTTTTTAGTGGTAGTTTTTCTAATTTTTTTGAGCGTTTTTTTTACCAAGGTGTTTTTGATTATTTAACCCCTGCTTTTTTCCCTTTCTTTATTTTTAATTTTGCAGATGTGGAAATTTTCATAGGCGCTATCCTCCTTTTAAGACTCTTCTTAAAAAAAACAAAACCCTTATAGGTGGATAAGTTGTTCATAAGCTGTTCTTTTATTTGTTTTTACTGTTAATAATTCAAAATAATACCTGTGTATAAAACCCAATGAGGTTCTTTTTAGTTTATTTTCTTAATTTATCCACTCATCCCCTGGGCTTTATCTACCTTCCTTATCCACAGCGCTTTCTGGTTTTTAGCTCTTCATTGATAGTTTTTTAATACTTATCCACTAATTAAAACTTCTTATATAATAATAGAGTATTAATATATAATAT
>CAIOVI010000030.1 GCA_903861715.1 uncultured bacterium | reverse complement strand
GGCTCGACCTCCACAATGGAGGTCGAGCCTCCACGGGACTACAATGATAAATTATACAAACTTATGCCCGTCCTAAAAAACGCCGCCCTCATCCGCGAAGTTCACACCTATGGCAAAATGACCCAGATTGATGAGAAAGATTCCAAATCGCCACAGCATATTGGCCTGGGCAAAAAACTTTTGCTTGAAGCTGAGCGCATCGCCAAAGAAGAATATGGCCTCAAGAAAATTGTCGTCATCTCCGGCGTCGGCGTCAGAAATTATTATCGCAAAGCTGGGTATAGGTTAAAGGATACGTATTTAATGAAAAAGTTATAGATGTTATAAAGTTCATAAAGTTATAAAGTAGGGATATAATAGAAATATAGCAGAAATGTAATTTGTCATCGCAATCCGCCCAGGGCGGAGTGGAAAGCAAGTGACTTAGTAATGATCTGGATTGCTTCGTCCACCTGCTGGCTGACTCGCAAAGACGAGAAAAAATTAAAAACAGCTACGCAGCAAGTTACGCAGTAAATTACGAAATAATTTTTAAATTAAAATAATATGGAAATCAAAAAAATTGTAAATTTTATTTTCGAACTTTCAATTCTTAAGAAACAGAAACGCAGTGGCTGGATGCTAGCTGGGGTGAATAATCCAACCTCAATTGCTGAACACCAATTGCGAGCTGCGCAAATTGGCTATATCCTTGCCACCATGGAGGGAAATAAAAATCCTGAGAAAGTTGCTACTATTCTTTTGATTCACGATAATGGAGAAGCTCGCATTGGCGACCAAAACAAAGTGGCTGCCCGCTATGTCGACAAAAAAGAACCTGAGTTGAAAGTGTTTGCCGAACAACTTGAGGGACTTGGAGAGGTTGTGGAGCAAAGATGGGCGCAGTATTTTGCTGAATTTGAAAATCGCTCAACGCCAGAAGGAATTATTGCCAAAGATGCTGATTGGCTGGAGACAGCTTTTCAAGCCAAAGAATATTTAGACTTAGGCCACGCTTCAGCGCAAGACTGGATTGATAATGTTGAAAAGGCTCTCGAAACAAATTCAGCCAAACAGATCATGGCCGAAATGAAAAAAACCAAGTTTACAGATTGGTGGAGTGATTTAAAAAAGATGACGTATACTAAATTAAAATAAAATCAAAAAAGTTACTTTTGTGAAATAAGAAAAATTAATCTTCTTGCGAAGTTCTGACCGCTTTCTCTGCAATATCAACACCATCATTCAGCGCCTCATCTTCATTCCCATAAATAGCAGGGCCTTTTCTGATCGAGCCATCAGGATAAAACACGCCATATTGCCAATTATATTCATCGGGAAATGCAACCATCACCTTTCTGGCCTTAATTGACAACGTTACCCCGAAGCCTACCACATTTTTGGTGTCCTCTCCCCATAAAATTTCTTCATTTACTTGTTCTATTGTTTTTATTTTAATTACAGGGACTAATTCCTTTTTATTATATTGAGGTGGCAATTCTTGATTTTCCATTTTATTACTTGTTAAGCTTATTAAGGTTAAATATTTTTCATTAAGCTACTATAATTTTATTGTTTTTCTGGCAATTTAGCAATGTAACAATGTTTTTAAGAAGCCAATTGCCCACAAGCCCCTTTAATTTCTTCCCCCAGGCTTTTTCGGATGGTGGCGTTGATGAAATATTTTTCCAATTCTTTTTTGAAAAGTTGGGTTCTGGTTTTTGAGGAAGGTTTCAACATTGTGTCATCCTGAACTTGTTTCAGAGCCTGTCCTGAATTTAGTTCAGGAATCTTCGTTGCAGAAAATACAGTGTTTTTTAACTCGGGATTCCGGATCAGGTCCGGAATGACAGAAATATTATTATAGCGAATCAGATTCACATGCAAAAGATGTGCATTGCCAACGGCGTGCAAATACTGCGCCAGCATTTTGGCATCCAAGGCAGTGTCATTGACCCCATCAAGCATAATGTATTCCAAAAAAACTTTTCTTTTCGTCACTTGAAAATATTTTTGCAGAGCATTTTTCAAACTTTCCAAATTATCAACCTTGTTGACTGGCATATAGCGGTCGCGTTTTTCGTCGCTGGCAAAATGCAGCGAGATGGCCAGATTGACTTGCGGAAACTCCTTGGCCAATTTTTCAATGCCACTAGCAATCCCCGAAGTTGAAACCGACAGACTGCGCGATCCAAAGCCAAACAATTTTTCATTCGTCAAATCCTTAATGCTTTGGGAAACATTTTCCCAATTATTAAAAGGCTCGCCCATGCCCATATAGACCACATTCGTGAATTTGAAATTTGAAATTTTAAATTTGAAATTTTTGTTGAGATATTGTCTCCAAAAAAGAATTTGGTCAGTGATTTCTTCGGCGGTCAAATTGCGCTTGAAGCCCATTTTGCCGGTGGCGCAAAATCGACAACCCATGGCGCAACCAACTTGGCAAGAAATGCATGCCGACCAAGTTCCAGGTTTCGGAGAAATCAAAACTGTTTCAATCAAGTCATCCTCCTTGTCATTCCGGACTTGATCCGGAATCTGCGTAGATCCTGAAACAAGTTCAGGATGACAGCCTCGCAACCTTAGTAATGCTTTAACTGATTGACCATCGGCGGCCACCAAAACTTTTTCAACCTCAAAAGAAAGAATTGTCAGTTCTTTATCCATTTTCTCTCGCAAATCTTTCGAAAGCGTCGTGATTTCCCCAAACGAAGTAGCGCCATCTTGAAAAATGGCTTTTTGAATTTGTCCCAAACGAAACTTGGGCAGGCTATTATCCTGCAAAAATTGTTCCAATTTCTGATTGTTCATATATCCTTACCCTAACGTAAAAAGTTTTTTAAGGCAAATAAAAAGCCCTTTCAAAATCTTTTGAATCAAAAAAGGGCTTTCAGGAAAAATACGCAACTAAAACTAAACCGAAAGCTTCGCTGCAGCAAGACAGTATTCTGCTATCAATGTTAGCGCTTCATTTGCCAGTGAGCTGCGCATAGCTTCTGATACTATAGCTTGTTCGCCGTTTTTATGCATTTCGTCAAGGATACTATTTAAAGCTTGCTCACCAGTTGCTACCGTTACCCTTCTATTTCTGGCGGCAACACCAAGTAATGCAATTTTAGCAACTTCAATATCCCCAATTGGACTTTCAAAATTACACACGAGTAAATCAAGAAGTCTGATGCCATTTTGATTTATATGTTTTCTTTGCTTTTCCTTATCTTTGTTTAGAGATAATCCTGATATAATACTAGGATGCAAAATTTCCAGGGCTTCATCAGGCGGAAAAGGAGTCCCTGTAAATTTAAAAAGTGGAGAAACTTCAACTCTGGCCTCTTTAAGATTTTTAAAAATTTCTCCTGTTGAAAAAATTTCCACACCATATTGATTTAAAATATGACAGAAATCAGAAATGCCAGGTTGCTTGACATGGGTCAATACTAACGCCCGCTCAATTAAAGGGTCAGCCATAATTAATTCCTTGGTTTAACAAAGCATTTCAAAAAATTAAGGAACAGTAAAAAAACAAAAAGACATTTTATATTTGTCTTAATGTACGCATTTTATTGAAGAAAAGTCAAGCCTCAAAGTCTCGTTTTAATTTTCTCTGATTCTCCTTTCTTTTCAAAGCTAAGCTAATTAACCTATCAAGCAAGTCTTGATATTTGATGCCGGCTTGCTCCAGCATTTTTGGATACATACTGATACCAGTAAAACCTGGCAGAGTGTTGATTTCGTTAACGAAAATTTTTTTTCTTAGCCTTATTTCTTATTCCTTAAAATTGCTTCTTTGATAAGTCGATCAAGAAATTGGGGGAAACCAAGTCCAGCCGTCTTGGCAGCTTTGGGTGCCAAACTGGCCGAGGTCATGCCAGGAATCGTGTTTATCTCCAAAAAATACAGCTTATCATCCTTATCACTCCAAATGAAATCGGCGCGCGCCAAATCCTTGCAATCCAAAGCTTGAAAAATTTTCACTGCGTCTTTTTGAACTTTTTTTCTTATTTTTTCAGGAATATCAGCCGGGCAGATTTCCTCGCTTCCGCCAGCCTGATATTTGGCGGCATAATCGAAAAACTCTGATGTCTTCGGGATTATTTCGATCACGGGCAAAGCCTTGGGTTTTTTGTTTCCCAAAACCGCCACCGTGAATTCTCTTCCTGAAATAAATTGCTCGAGCATGACCTCCTCACTATATTCAAAAGCTTTCTCAATACCAACAGTCAAAGCTTTTTCTGCCCTGGCGATATTCATGCCGACTGAAGAACCAGACTCAATCGGCTTAATCACGATTGGAAAATTCAATTTGGCAATAATCTTTTTTTCAAAATATTTTTTTCCTTTTTTCAAGACTATTTCTTTTGCGACTTTAAGACCGACACTTTTAGCGACCAATTTTGTTTTCTGTTTATTCATAGCCAGCGCACTAGCCAGTGTTCCAGAAAAAACATAAGGGAGTCCGAGCATTTCCAACATGCCTTGCAATTTTCCATCTTCCAAAAAAGCGCCGTGACCAATTGGAAGGACAACATCAAATGGTGATTTTTCTCCGTCACTCAATTTTGACAAACCGTTTTCACCATCCGAGCTCGCCAAATTTTTTGCTTGCTCAATTGCGACGCCACCTTCCGTTTCTGCATTTGGCAGATTACGCTGCAGATATGCTTGTCCTTTCTCACCAACAAGCCACCTGCCTTCTTTGGTGATAGCCACCAGGGTTATGTCATATTTTTCCTTGTCCAGGGCCTTTATCACTTCTTGAGATGATTTCAGTGAAATTTCATGCTCCTGCGACTTTCCTCCGAAAATTATTGCCAACTTTATCTTTCGCATAAATTTATAATTTAGAAATTATTTTTTCTGCCTCTTTCAAATCATGAACCTGCCAATCACAAAATTCATTTTTTTCGTCGCAGTAGCGGCCTTCCTTGCGGGAAAGAAAAATTGTAAGCACCTGTGGAAAAACTTTCTTAATGCTTTCTATATGCTCAATTCGGTCATCAATGAAAACAAACTTTTCTTTCGGATGTATCTTTTTTTCTGTCAAAATTTTTGCAATAACTTCTGCTTTAAGATTTTTGGTTACGTTAAAATCAGCAACTAATCCTTGCAGACCACCGCCCAAAAATTTACGCTGTTGAAAACTCAGCAAACCAAAAGAGACAATGTGCACATTTTCCTTGCCAATTTTTTCCAAAAAAGTTTTTACATCTGGAAAAACAAATCTTTTTAAATCCTGTAATTGTTTTTCAAAATCTTCCCGCAAATTCTTAAGATCAATTTTTTCCAATTCTTCCAAGCGCTCGAAAAGTCCGTAGGGGTTAAACAACCTAACCAAACTCTCATCCGCTGGATCGTAATAATGTTTTTTAATAAGCTCCTGATTAATTTCATGCAAAGTGTAAAATTTCTTCAGATAGGCACTGAAATCTTTTGTATTAAAAAGCACGTCGTCAAAATCAATAAATATTTTCATAAAAAGTTGGTTTTATTTTAAACAAACAATGAATTACAAAAAATAATTGTCATTGCAAACATGTGATCATGCGTGGCAATCTAGGGTAATGCTCGGAATCAAATCACTGCCCGTTGCAAGGAGGCTCAACCTCCATTGTGGAGGTTGAGCCTCCAACGCTTAGTCATTTCTAATTAGTTTGTCTTCATGCAAAAGATTTTAATCTTTCACTCCGCCCAGGGCGGATCGCGAAGATGGGAAAGTAAACAAAACGATGTGTCATAATTCCACGACCGACGCCAGATGACACAAAAGTTAAATTCACTTAACAAAAACCATCCTCACAATCTCCATCGCCACCCAACCATAGCCGAAACCCAACAAAATTCCAACCAGCACATCACTGGGATAGTGCATGCCATTATGCAAACGAGAAAAAGCCATCAGTGCAATCATCAGAATTGATAAAATGAAAAGTGATGGATAAAAGCTGACAATCACTACCAGCATTGCCACCGTGGTGGCCATGTGGCTGGACGGGAAAGAAGAATCGCTGAATTTTTTGCCAACTGATCTTATTTCTTCTGGATACGCAAGGTAGGGTCTTTGGCGTTTGGGAAAAAAACGAGTCAAAAAATGCTTAATGATGGCTTCCGTGATGCCAAAATGCAGCACACAAACAATGAGCACCGCCACCCCAAATTTCCGGGTGATTGCCGGATGTGACGTGATGGCAATCACAGTAAGCGCCAGCCAAAAAAAAGCCAAGAAGCTGACCGCATTTACTGCGCCCAAAAACTTGTCGATTTTTTTTGAACCGATTTGATTGAAATATTTTACAATTTTAATTTCAAATTTATCCATAGTAGTCATGGAACATAGAGCAAAAATGCCTAATTTCTAATGTCTAATACTAGCTTAACTTAATTACTGCCATATTCTTTCTCTTGTCATACTGAGCTCCATGGCGATGCCGCATGGCTGTCGTGTTTCAGCATCTACTCGCTTTATTTCAGTCAATCTGGTGTGTTAGAGATCCTGAAACAAGTTCAGGATGACACTGCTGTGTCAATTTCTTAACGCTCATCACTCGTCTTTTGTTCGCCTCGATTCGACGAAATGTCTCTTGAGTCAAGGCTGGCCTACGCACTGCGCAATGTGCGGAGGGGAATGCAAATTGAGAGAATGAGGAATTTATTTTTGATTAATTCTCAATAAAATTATTCTTACGTTAAAAAATCTTCCTAAACGAAACTCATCACAATCATAACCACAATCGCAATAGTCATGGCCACGACCGCAAACCAACCGAAAAATTTCACCCAACCGGGATGACATTCATCCCCCATAATATCCCGTCTATTCCCAATTTTCATGATCAAATATAAAAGCGGAATAGCAATAATCCCATTTAGAAAAGCCGCGTAATAGAGCGCCATAATGGGATTGATCTGGAAAAAATTAAACAAAGCGCCAAAGACAATGGAGAGAATAATAATCAAATAAAATCCCTTGGCTTGCAAAAATTTGAATTCCAATCCCTCATTCCAACTAAGCACCTCCGAAAGCGCATAAGCTCCACTGCCAGCCAAAACTGGAATAGCCAGTAGTCCTGTGCCGATGATGCCAAAAGCAAACAGGGCGGCGGCATTTTTGCCGGCCAAAGGCGCCAAGGCTTTGGCAGCGTCAGCCGCGGTGTTGATGCTGGTGATACCATGCGCAAAAAGCACTTGCGCCGTTGTCAAAACAATAAAATAAAAAACCACGTTTGCCAAAAGCATCCCCGTGTAGACGTCTGTTCGCATGTGCGCCATCCGATCAATCAGTCTTTTTTTTGTTTTATATTTGTAGTCAAGCAACTTGCCTTCTTCAACTTCTTCCGAAGCTTGCCAGAAAAAAAGATAAGGCGTGATAGTGGTGCCAAAAACTGCCACCATAGCAAATAAATAGTCATTGCTAAACCTTATGCTTGGAATGAAAGAATGCTTGAAAACATCCAGCCAATCAGGATGAACCAAAAAACCAGTGATCACATAAGCCAAAACCGAAACAGCCAAAAACTTCAAAAATTTCACATAAAAATGATACTGCACGAAAATCTCCAACAAAGTTATCCCGACTGTTAGCAAGATAATAATAAGATAGGAATTGATGTTGCTAAACATGCCAATAGCGGCGGCCATCGCGCCAAGATCGGCTCCGATGTTCACCACGTTGGCGATGATCAGTAGCGTGATGGCTCCGAGCAAAATTTTTCGACTGTAATGCTGCTTGATAACTTCAGCCAAACCCTTGTTTGTCACCACTCCAATGCGAGCACAAGCTTCTTGAATGGCAGTCACAATTGGCAACAGCCACACTGCCATCCACAAAATTGAGAGCCCAAAAGTTGCGCCCACGGCTGAATAGGTTCCAATGCCAGAAGGATCATCGTCTGAAGCGCCAGTGATAAGCCCTGGCCCAAGCGCTTTGACAAAAAGTCTCACCTTGCCAATTGGCGTGCCAATGAGTTTTTTGGCCACCGCAATTTCTGGCGCCGCAATTCGCAGCGTTCCATCCAAGGCTCGCACCGACTGGATCTCACCCCAAACAATCAATTTTTTTGCCAAAATGAGTGGAATTCCCAACTCACGTCGAAATTCCGACAGCGAAAGCAACTTCACCTGAGAATCATTTTGATTTGTTTGATTTTGTTTTGATTCAGACATCCTTATTTTCATATAATCATGTAAGCATACAAGCATGTAATCAAAATGATTTAATGTTTAGATGTTTAGATGTTTAGATGTTTAAATGATTATATGTTTATATGTTTAAATGTTTAGATGATTAGATGATTAAATGTTTAGATGTTTATATGATTATATGATTAGATGATTAAATGTTTAGATGATTAAATGTTTAGATGTTTATATGATTATATGATTAGATGATCTCTTTAATAATATTTTCGCGGTCACCCATTTCTAAAATCATCATCAAAACTTTTGCCAATTTATCGCTATCATGACGGATGAAAGCTCGGCGACTGGCATGCACATCAGCTTTACTATAACTCGGTTTTTCACCGCTAAGCAAATCCGCTCTCACGATTTTATAATTTCTGTCAGCTTTTTCCTCCTTCGAAAAATTCACCAACAATTCTTTTTGATTTGCATACTTTTTAATCAAATAGGCAGCTGGCTTTTGACTGTTGAAAGTCACAAAATCAATCCGCTCACCTCCAAGATATTTATTAATATCAGTCACATAATCATCCAAAGAAAAACCATCATTATGTCCTTGCTTATTGACTAAATTACAATTATAGACCACCACGGCTTTTGACTGCCTAATTGCCTCAGGAATACCAGTTGCCAATAAGTTAGGAACGATACTGCAATAGTGATGCCCTGGGCCAATCACAATCAAATCAGCTTCCAAGATTTTTTCGATTGCTTTCTGGCTGGCCTTTGCTTTTGGAAAAAGGGAGGCTTTTTTGAGGCCAACTTTGGTCAAATCAAAGCTATGATCCACATCGAAAACGCCTGCTATTTTTTCACCATTTTTAAGTTCGAATAAAATATTTGTATCCCGATCAAGCACCGGCACTACCTCACCCTTCACATTCAAAATATGCACTGCTTCCTCAACGCCCTTGGCAAAACTTCCATTTATTTTTTCCAACGCTGAAAGAAAAAGATTACCAAAACTGTGACCTTTCAGGCCCCCTTCTTCAAAACGATAATTCATGAGCTCTCGCAGCATTTGCGAAGAATCACTCAGCGCCACCAAACATTGCCGCACATCTCCTGGCGGCAACACCCCCAATTCATCGCGCAAAACTCCAGTTGAGCCACCATTATCAGTCATGGAAACAATAGCCGTCAAATCCACGGAATATTTTTTCAGGCCATTGAGCAAAGTGAAACTCCCATTTCCACCCCCAATTGTCACAATTTTTTTTCTTTGCATATATTAGTCAGTAAATTTATCAATGACCTTTTCCGCTTTCTCAATATCTTCAGGATAACCAACTGGCAACCATTGCGTGGCCTTTAAGATATCCACTGGATGATCTTTAGCCATCCTTGCTAGCGTCTGTGGAAGACCGAATTCGGTTTCACTTATTTGAACCAATTCGTAATCAAAAAATTTATCATTTAAAACAAAAGCGTTCGTGCTTATCAAGGCTCGTTCCTTCACTTTTGGTTTTTCAATTATTTCAGTCAAACGTCCTTGTATATCAGTTTTCAAAACGCCAAACTTAGTAGAATCTTCGACCTCATAAGCTAAAATAGCTAAGTCATGAGACAATATTTTTTCCAAGTCATTTTTGTAATAAAGATCATCGCCCATCACAACCATGAACTTGCCAGATAGTTGATCCTTGCAAGCTTGCAATGCCCCGCCAGTTCCGTTTAACTTTTCCTGCATAATATATTTTATTTTTCTTCCATTAAAACACTCGCCAAAATATTCGCGAATCTGTTCACCCAAATGGTTTACAACTATTATCACCTCATCGATCTCTTTGGGCAAAAAATCAATTGTGTATTCCAAAATAGGCTTCCCTTTCACTACTAGCATAGCCTTGGGAATATCATAGGTTAGTGGTTGCATTCGTGTTCCTTTTCCAGCTGCCAAAATAACTGCTTGCATATTTTATACCAATTTTCACAAATTATTTACAAATCCTCACTAATCACGAATTTCAAAGTTCAATCCGTGATCTGTGCAAATCTGTCCTTAATCCGTGCCAATCTGTTTAGTTAAATAACTATATTTATTAATTTCTCTGGCACAAAAATCACTTTTTTGATTTCTTTTCCCTCCGTAAAAACCTTGACCTTCTCACTTTCCAAAGCGGTTTCTTTGACTTCATCCTCCGTCACATCAATCGCAACAATCAAACGCTCGCGAACTTTTCCGTTGACCTGCACCACCATTTCAATTTCTTCATCCTTCAGATATTGATTTTCAGCCACTGGCCACTTTTCCAAAAAGATTGATTGCTCATGCCCAAGCTGCTGCCAAAGTTCTTCAGCGATGTGCGGCGCGAAAGGCGAGAGAATTAAAAGCAATTTCTCATAATCCTCTTTTCGCATGTGCGCTTTCGTAGTTGCGCTTTTCGCATACTCTTTCTCAAAAGCATTAACCAAAATCATCAATTGCGAAATCGCTGTGTTAAATCTGAAATTTTCAATATCCCCCGTCACTTTCTTAATTGTCTTATGTAACAAGGTCTGGATTTTTTTATTGTCTGTTGAATATTGATTGTTGACTTTTGTTTGTAGTTTCCAAACTTTTTCCAAAAACTTTCTTGTGCCAACCACTCCATTGGTGCTCCAAGCAATGCTCTGCGAAAATGGTCCCATGAACATTTCATAAAGCCGCATGGAATCAGCCCCAAATTGCTCAATCACTTCATCAGGATTGATCACGTTGTTCCAACGCTTGCTCATTTTGCGTCCATCCTGCGCCAAGATAAGTCCCACGTGCATCAATTTCTTGAAAGGTTCACTGGTCGTCACCACACCAAGATCAAACAAAAATTTGTGCCAAAAACGCGCGTATAGCAAATGCCTTGTGGCGTGTTCTGCTCCACCAACATAGAGATCAACTGGCATCCAGTCTTTTTCCAATTGCTGATCAATAAGTCGTTCGTCATTTTTCGGATCAATGTAGCGCAAATAATACCATGATGATCCAGCCCATTGGGGCATGGTGTTGGTTTCTCTTTTGGCAGGCCCACCGCATTTTGGACAAGTGGTATTGACCCAATCAGCAATTGTCGCCAAAGGAGATTCGCCCGTGCCAGTCGGCTCATAGTTTTCAACCTCTGGAAGCCGCACTGGCAATTGCTCTTCCGGCACTCCGACCGCTCCGCATTTTTCGCAGTGCACAATCGGAATCGGCTCGCCCCAATAGCGCTGCCTCGAAAAAATCCAATCCCGCATTTTGAAATTAACTTTTTTCTGGCCGAGTCTATTTTCCTCCAACCATACTGTCATTTTTTCACGCGCCTCAGCCGATTTTAAATCAGTATATACACCAGAATTAACCAACACTCCATCTTCCACATAGGCAGATTCTCCACCACTAAAAATGCTATGATATTTTTTATGGAGATCTATGCTTAAATAATCTCCCAGTTTTTCTTCCTCAATCCAAACTCCGATATGATTTTTCACTTCTTCAAAGTCAGGCTCAATGAATTGATCACTTCCCAATTCAACTAAATAACACTCTGTGTCTGCGTATCTGTTAAGTCCCTTGTGAGCAGCAAAAAAACAATTATGCACATTGCCTCCAATCTTAGTGATACTTTTAATATCTTGATATCCAGTTTCTTCTTTGACTTCACGAATAGCGGCATCTTCATTCATCTCACCATCTTCAACGCCACCAATAACAAAAGATTTCCAACCAAATTTTTGCCAATCAAGACAGAAATATTTATTTTCAAACCAATGCTTAACAATCACAACGACGGTTTTTCTTCTATCAAAATCAAGACCTTCTCGAACCGCAGCATTTCCCTGAGTTTCAAGCAGAAGTGGTGCTATCGATTGAACAATCGGCAAATCATATTTCTTGGCAAATTCAAAATCTCTTTCGTCGTGCGCCGGCACGGCCATCACGGCGCCAGTTCCATAGCCGCCCAAAACATAATCCGCCACAAAAAGCGGCACAGCTTCATTATTAAAAGGATTCACAACTTCAATGCCTTCCAATTTCACGCCCGTTTTTTCTTTTTGCAATTCCGTGCGTTCCAAAATTGTTTTATTTTGTGAAGCAATAAGATAATCTTCAACCTCTTTGTAATTTGTGATTTGTGATTTGAGTTTTTCCAGAATAGGATGTTCTGGCGCCACTACGGCGTAAGTCATACCGAAAACCGTATCAAGCCGAGTTGTGTAAAACTCAATATAATTTCCCTCAGCCAGCGTTGGAGGCTCAACCTCCATAATGGAGGTTGAGCCTCCATTTGTCGCTACAGACATTTTAAATTGAGTTCCTTCACTGCGCCCAATCCAATTTCTCTGTTGCTCCTTGATTGATTCCTCCCAATTTATTTCTGGACTATCCAAGTCAGCCAACAAGCGCTCGGCGTAGTCGGTCATTCTCAAAACCCATTGGCGCAATCTTTTCTGCACCACTTGAGTGCCGCAACGTTCGCAAAGACCATTTTCCAAATCTTCATTGGAAAGCACGGTTTTGCAACTTGGACACCAATTGACCGGTTCATTGGATTCATACGCCAAACCTTTTTCAAACATTTTCAAAAAAATCCACTGGGTCCATTTGTAATAAGCCGGATCGGTCGTGTCAATTTCTCTGTCCCAATCATAAGTGAAACCAAAAGCTTCAAGTTGTTTTTTGAAAGTTGCAATGTTTTTCTCAGTTGCCACACTTGGATGCACTTTGTTTTTAATCGCATAGTTTTCCGCCGGCAGCCCAAAAGCATCCCAGCCCATCGGGTGCAGCACGCTATATCCTTGCAGCATCTTGAAACGACTAACCACATCCGTGGCAATATAGCCCTTCGGATGTCCCACATGAAGGCCTGCGCCCGAAGGATACGGAAACATATCCAGCGCATAGAATTTCTTTGCTCGACTGTAGTCTTTATATAGACCGGCACTTTCCCAGCGCTCCTGCCATTTCTTTTCAATTTCTTTTGGGTTATAACTCATACAAATTGCCAAACTATTACATTGTTACATTGAACTTAATTTAACTAGCTAATCGTTGGAGGCTCAGCCTCCCTAATGGAGGCTGAGCCTCCTTGCAACTGACAGTATGATTTAATTTATTCAGAATTAGGCAACAAAAACACCACTATCTTCATTTTAGTGGCATTTGGGCATTCTGGCAATAGAAAGGCAGGGCTATTTTCCCCTTTTTTGAGCCCTAAAAGCCAGCCAGGTATTTTCCAGCAGACACGCAATCGTCACGGGTCCGACTCCGCCAGGAACTGGAGTGATAAAACCGTTTAAATCCTTGGTTGAGCCAAAATCGACGTCGCCGAAAACCCGCTCGCCCACCTTTTCAATCCCGCCGTCAATAACGATGGCGCCGTCTTTGAGCATTTGACCCTTCAGCAGCTCTGGCGAGCCCACAGCGCTCACCAGCACGTCTGTCTCTTTGATTTTCCCGAGCTTCGAAGAAAGCTCACTTGCCAAGACAAACTCACAAACAAGGCCTTCCCGCTCAAGCGCCACCTGCATAATTCTTCCAAACTCAGTCGAATTTCCAAGCACCACCGCTTTTTTGTTTTGCAAATCCTGACCAGCACTCTGGAGTAAATGCACAATCGCACTTGGAAAAACTGGCTGAATTTCATTTTTGCCTTGCAAAAATTTTTCGGCATTTTGCGGATGAAAACCGTCCGCATCTTTTTGCGGATCAATGGCGGCAATGATTTTGTCTGTATCAAATCCCACCGGCAAAGGAAGCTGCACAATGATGCCGCTTGTCTTATTATCCTTATTAAGTTGCTTGATACATTCCAAAATTTCGGCTTTCGAAGAATTTTCAGCAAAACTATGCAAAGAAAAATTCATCCCAATTTCTTTAGCCTTACGTTCCTTCAAAGCCACATATATCTGCGAAGCTTTGTTTTCCCCAATCAAAACCACCGCCAAACCTGGCTTTTCAGCGCCAGCCAAAATATCCGCCTTCAGAGCGGACAAGATTTTTTCAGCAATGGGAGCACCGTGAAGCTTCTTCATATAAACATTTAAACATATAACCATATAAACATGCAAACAGGGAGTCATTTAAGCATACAAGCATTTAAGCATTTAAACATTTAAACATTTAAAACAAAACAGAGCAACCTAAGATGCCCTGTCTCAATTTTTAATTTGAAATTTTAAATTTTTAATCAATTTTAAATGAAAAAATTTTAAAATTTAATCATTTCAATTTCACTTCAAATTTCAAATTTAAAATTTCAAATTATTATCGTTAATATTTTCACCAATTCAAAAAAAAACAAAACAAAGAATGACAACAATTTTCTATTTATACCGAAGCGCATCCAACGGATCAATCTTGCTGGCCCGGCGGGCAGGCACGAAACCAGTGAGAAAGCCCACGAAAGTTGAAAAGGCAATGATAGAAAGCACGAACCAAAGCGGACTATAAAACAAGCTAACACTTTGTCCGCCAAAACGAGTGGCAATAATATTGATAGCAAAGTTGAAGAAAACTCCGCCGCCCCAACCAATCAAAACTCCAGCAATCCCGCCCAAAAATCCCATGATGGCCGATTCCATGAAGAACATCACCGAAATTCCCCAGTCCGAAGCGCCAATTGATTTCATGATGCCGATTTCCTCAGTTCTTTCCAACAAAGTGATGGTCATGGTGTTGAACATTCCGATGGCAGAAACAACCAAAGCAATGACGCCAAAAAGCATCAGAATGAGTTGCACCACTCGAAAAATCTGATTAGCCTGATCAACTGTTTCGGAAAGCGAAGACACCAGCAAGCCTAGACCCAAAATTTTGTCCCTGACTGCAGTCATTCCAGCACTAGTCAGACATTTAACTTTAGCTTGGCCATACCTATCAATATTAAGATTTGCCAGAGCCAGCGCATTTAGATAGACAACGTTGTCCTGTCCATCGACCACTCCGATGACAGTGAATTTTTTGTCACTGTTAATTCGAGTCAAATTTGTCTGAGCTTGATCTTGAATGGTTGGCGCTGTTGAGTCACTCGCCACAGGCACAAAAAATGAAAAGGTTATTTCTTTGCCTAGCATTTCCTCAGGAGCTTTGCCGAAAACTTGAGCAATGGCTGAGCTAATCACGATGCCATTTTCATTGCCGTCGGAAAGCAATGTTCCCATCAAGGGCTTGACCCCTCCCAATTTCAAAAAGGAAGCTTTTGAACCAAGCGTCATTAAATCAGCCGAGAGACCGTCCATGTGACCTTGGGTGGTCACTTGAAAAGCAGGACTAACTTCTTCCACTCCAGGCAAAGCTTCAATTGCTTTGATCGCATCTCGATTGAGCGCCGTTGCCCCAGATTTTGCCTCCGAAACATCCAAGGTTAAAATTGAGTCAGAAGTGGTGATGCGTTCGAGCAAAGTTTTTTGCAAGCCATAACCCAGCGAAACTAAAAACAAAATAGCGGCGATACCGATACTCATGCCAAGCACGGTCAAAAGCGTGCGAGAAGTTCTCGCCTTGAACATTCTGGTTGATAAATTGAATAAATCTATGAATTTCATTGTTTTTTTGTTTTAATGGGTTTCCGCTGAGTAACTCATAAGCATAATCATTTCCATTTCCCGAACAACTCTTTCGGCTGTGCCCTTATAAAGCCCAGCTCCCCCTAATTTCTTGGAAACATCCAATCTTTGTTGCAAACCAAATCTGTCAATCTTGTTTTCAATTCTCATCTTCAAAAACGAACGAAAGCGCAGCAAGGTTTCACTGTCCAATTTAAGATGGCAAACTCGAATCAAATGGTCGGCCACTGCAATCAAGCCTGCTTCGCTGTCTTGATTGATCATTCTGGCGCTATTGATAATTTCTTGAGCTCTGTCAGCAAAAGAAACGGCTCGCACTTTGTTCCAACCAGCCCCACCTTTGTCCATTTCCAGGTCAAGTTTTGATTTCAAATCTTCATCATTGATGTTTTCAAACAAAAATTCTTTCAACAAATTTTCTCCTGAAGAAATCTGCTCGTCAGTCAATTGCGAGAGAATATGCGTCATCAATTGTTTGGCCTTGAAGGGAACGAGCAGCACTCCAATCTGTTTCAAAGACAAATCTTTGAAAGTTCGCATAAGCAACTTAAGTTCTGCTGAGATTTGCTCTGGAGCTTCAACGCCTTCGGCCTTTTTGATGGCCTCCATTGGACGCTTGTCTTTATTGATGTCTTCCCTGACTTTTTTGCCATCTTTCATGTGAATGACTCTATCCGCATAAACCAAATGCTCTGGATTATGGGTCACCAAAATCAAAGTTTTTTTGTCTACTTCGTTAATTTCCTTAAAAATATCCAGCACATTTTGGGCTGATTCACTGTCCAAATTTCCCACTGGTTCGTCGGCCAAAATTATTTGGGGATTATTGACCAAGGCTCGAGCGATTGAAACCCTTTGCTTCTGACCACCTGAAAGTTGACTTGGAAATCTGTCCGCTTGAGTGTTGATTCCAAAACGTTGGAGCAACTTCATGGCCGCCTCACGACGTTCACTCAAACTTTCTCCACGAAAAACTTTTGGCAAACAAACGTTGTCCAGCACCGTCAAAGTGTCAATCAAATAAAAAGCCTGAAAAACCATCCCAATGCTAGTTTGGTGAAATTGAACTTTTTCTTTCTTTGTCATCTTAGCGAGATTTTTGCCATAGACAACCACGTCTCCATAAGTAGGAGCTTGCAAACCTGAAATTCCGTAAAGCAAAGTTGATTTTCCACAACCAGAAGGACCATAAATAATGATATATTCTTCTGAATATATCTCGACGCTAACTCCATCGAGTGAACGAACTTCATTCGATTTGCCCTGATTATAGATGACCCGCAATTGGTCAACTTTAATACACAACTCTGACATTTTTTTGTTTTATTTTTTTATTTGATCTTCTTCTGAAATGAATATTTGATGTTTTTATTATAGCACATGTTTCCGAATATTGCATAGAGAAACTTAATCGTTTTTCTGAAATAATCTCATTAAGGAAAGGTAGAAATGCAAATTGTGCACTGAAGCTAGCTTCAAATAAAGCGGCTCATTGGTTTTGAGCAAATGATGCAAATAGGCGCGCGAAAATTGCTGACAAGTTTCACATTGGCAATCACCTTCAATCGGAGCAAAATCTTCTTTAAATTTTTCATTGGCAATGTTGATGGTTTCATAAAAAGATTCAGACAAATCATGGATCATGAAACATGGAGCCTTTTGAGATTCATCTAATAAGTTATTTTTATAATTTTGATTTTGTTTATTAATTTCAAATTTCGTTTGTTTATTCCAGATAAACAAACGGCCATGTCTGCCTTCGCGCGTTGGAATCACGCAGTCAAACATATCCATGCCGGCGGTCACGGCGGCCACGAGCTCTTCTGGCCTGCCCAACCCCATCAAATAGCGAGGTTTATCCTCTGGCAAAAGTGGCACCACCCAGTCCAAAATTTCATAAAGATGCTTGCGAGGTTCGCCAACCGCAACTCCGCCAATTGCGTAGCCATCCCAGCCCGAGGCCGGTCCGCCTTGGGTGGAAAAACCAATCTCAATTAATCTTTGAGCGCATTCCTTTCGCAAGTCTTCATAAACACTGCCCTGCACAATACAAAACAACAGCGGTCTGCCATTTTTATATTTTTCGCAGTCTTGTTTGATTCTTTCATGAAAATATTCATAGCAACGCTTGGCCCAACGCAAAGTCAATTCCATTGATTTTTTCGCTTGCGTGTGTGAGCAAGGAAAGGGCGGGCATTCATCCAACACCATGATCATGTCGGAATCAAGATTGAGCTGAATTTCGATTGATTTTTCGGGCGACATGAAATATTTTTTGCCATCAATCGGATCGACGAATTTCACTCCCTCTTCGGAAATTTTCACCCCGCTAGTGCCATATTTTTCTTTGGCTCTGGCTCCCAGGGAAAAAACTTGATACCCGCCCGAATCTGTCAAAATTGGTTTTGGCCAATGCATGAACTTGTGAAGGCCACCAGCTCTGGCGATAAGTTCATCGCCAGGACGCAGCCAAAGATGATAAGTGTTGCCCAGCACAATTTCAGCGCCCATTTTTTCCAAATCATCTGGCGAAATGTTTTTCACCGCCCCTTTGGTTGCAATAGGCATAAAAAACGGAGTGTTGATTACTCCGCTTTTGGTGTGCAGCTTTCCCACTCGCTGCTCATTTTGTTTTTTGATCAATTCAAAAGTCATAGCCTCATTTAAACATACAATCATAAAATCATACAAGCATGTAATCATACAAGCATTGTTTACATTGTTTACATGATTAAATGTTTAAGTGCTTAAATGATTAGACGGTTAGATTATATAATAATTAGATAGTCTAATAACTAACCGCTCCCCTGTTTTTATGTTTATATGTTTATGTGATTTTACGGTGCTACTTTTCCTCCTGCATAACCAACAGTTTTGTCTTCGCTCAATTGGGTGTCCTTTTCTCCACTCTCAACTGTCACTGCTTTGCCAATGAAGGTGTCGTTTGCAGTGAAAACTGATTTGTTCAGCAATTTCACTGCTTGCCCAACTTGATTTACTTGCGGCGTGATGCCAACTTGAAATTCAACTTCTCGCGCAGGCACGCTCGCGCCCAAACCAGCCTTGACATTGCCAAGATCCCAGTTCAATTGATTGGTCTGAGAATTATAAGAAATTTTTTCATTACTAGGATAGGTCATGCCAGTCCAACGCACTCCCGTTGGCAAAGATGACACAACTTTTCCACCAACCAAATCATTGGAAATGTTGACCAGCGACCAATGAATGGCAAGCAGCGTTTCTTTGCCGACTTGAATGGGAATTGGCCCAGAATTTTTCAATTGAGCGTCAGTAAAATATCCAAGGGTGCTAAGCAAAACCTTTGAAGTCAATTTCAGTTCGAGAGTGTTACTGCCAATTATTTTATTGGAGTCAACTGGGGTTGGGATATCTGGACTATCAATTTTGGCAACGGTGGTGGCAACAAAATTTTTGTCATTTTCATTGGCAATTGGGATGATTGCCTTGACTGGAATTGAGAAAAGCACTTCCCCACTGTCGTTTGGATTGATGTTAGCCAAGGCTGGAATATCAGAAGCTTTCCAGGTTATAATGTTTTTTGTTCCATCAAAAGAACCTTTTTCAACTGTAATTTTTGAAAAATCTAAAATTTTTCCTTGCAATTCAACCGTCACTATCGCATTACGCAAGCCAATCGTGCCAGTGTTGTGATATTTAACAATATATTTCAGCACATCACCAGCGCTGATAGTTTCCTTACTAGCTCCGTCGAGCGATTGAGTCACTGTCAAAATTGGCGCCACAATTTTCAAATTCACTTCTCGCTTATTGTAAAGTGCCAGTTGTCCATTGTCTTGAGATTGTCCCAAGGAAACAACAAGTTTCTTGGTTTGACCGTCTCCGCCACTAATAGTGCCATTGATTTTTATTTTTCCGCCTTGATTGGAATCAAGATCTCCAATTGTCCAAGCAGTTCCATTTTGCGAAGCGGTCGGCTGCGCATCAATAAGTTGAAAACCTTCAGGAAGCTCAATGCGAATTTGCAAATTGCTCAAACGCCTAACGTCCAAATTTTTGTAATCAATCACATAGCTAATTTTGTCACCATCAGTTGCTTGAGCTGGACCACTGACATCCAAAAGCACTGGCGCAGTTGCGATGTTGACACTAATTTGTGTTTCCATGGAAAGCTGAACTTTTCCGTTTGAAGGAGTGAAATTTATCGCTCCGTGCAAATAAACTGGGGCGTCCTTGGGAGCATAAAAAATGCCCTTGACTTCAACCGAACCTTCACTTTTGGGCTTGATATCACCCACAAAAATGCGACTAGAAGTCGGACTGACAAATTTCAAATTGACATTATCGATGGGCTGAAAGTTTTCGGCGTAAGTCAGTTGGATTTCTGAATTTTTGAGCGTAACTTGATTATCATTTTTGTAGTGAACAATGTATTTTACCGTTTGAGTGCTGTCAGCTGAACTGGGACCTTCGAAAGAAATAGTAACCCTGTCCTGGTGAAAAGCATTTTTCTGCCACCAGGCTGCATAAATAAAGCCGCCTGCAACCAAAATAACCACCAACAAAACCACGCCAGTAATCTTCAAAACTCTTTTTTGAAAAGGATTCAGCTCTCGCTTGGCCTTTTCCCACTGAACTTTTTCATCAAAAGGGCTAGCGGCGACATTGCCAAGTGTGGGATCAAATTGACTTTTTTCATGCTCAGGCAAAGAATTTGGCTCCCCCTCAAAGCGATATAAATCTTTATTCAAATCATCAAGTGACATAGTTTTTATTTTTAATAGGAAGTTACCCCGCTTCCTTCTCCTTTTAGTCTGCCCGCTGGTAGGCAAAGAGAAGGTGTCCTTGTTATCAGGGACAGCTGAGGGGAAATGATTTTTAATTTTGTATTTAATTTTAGTATACCACAAAAAGACAAACAACCCAAAAAAAAGTAACCGGCAACCAGCAATCAGCAGCTGACAAGAAATATGCCGACGGTAAGTAAAAACAAAAAACAGCTATTGATTATTTTTAACATTTAACATAACTTCGAATCGCCTCGGCGATTTTATCCACGGTTTGCTTGAATTTTTTTTCATCAGGTTCCAACAGAGTCATGCGAAAACCTGGCAAATCAGTGTTAAACCCAGAAAGTGGCACCACACAAACTCCCGTGGCTGCCATCAAATACAAGACAAATCTTTTGTCCGGCGAAACATTCTCAACTTCTTTTTCAATAAATTCTTTAACGGCTTGATCGGAAATCGGCAAAGATTGCTCACCATTCAAAACGCCCTCTTCAAAAACGACGGAATAATAAAAAGAACTTTCTGGACAAGGCGCCATCACGCCATGAAGGCCAGAAAAAATAGCTCTCGCAATGTCCGCTTTTTTGCGATAATTTTCAGCCCGCGCTTGCACATGTCCAGCAAAACGCTGGTCGCTCATGATTTTTGGCAAAGCCAATTGCGGCAAAGTCGTGGAACAAACTTCCAACATTTTGGCATCCACCAAAGTCTTGGCATAACGAGCAAACATCGGATCCTTATCTTTGTTGTATATTTCAATCCAACCGCAACGTGAGCCTGGCCAAGGAACTTCTTTGGAAAGTCCGCGCATCACAATCGCCGGCACATCACTGCCAAGCACTTCATAAAGCGGCGTCATTTTTTCCCGGCCATAGGAAAGTTGCGCATAAGTTTCATCAGCAATCAAAAATAGTCCATACTCTCTGGCAATTGAAACAATTTCCTCCAGAACTCTTTTTGGATAGACCATCCCTGTTGGATTATCAGGATTGATAATCAAAATTCCAGCCACCAAGGGATTGTATTTCACTTTATTGCGAATGTCTTCCAAATTTGGATACCAATTTCTTTGATAATCAAGGGTGTAGTTGATATGCGGAGCCCCAGCATGCGCAGCCTCCGCTGAAGAATGAGTTGGATAAGCTGGACATGGTCCTATGATGCGAGCGCTGTGACGCAGATAGGTGTAGACCTTGGAAATTGCATCCCCCAAACCGTTGAAAAAAAGAATGTCTTCAGGATTAAGAATAATATTCGACTGGCGCAAACGCTCGGCCGCAATAAATTCCCTTGCGCTGACAACACCCTTGGTCGGCGAATAGCCAAAAGACTTATCCTCGCTCATCGTAGTGGCGACAATATCTTTGATCCATTGGGGAACTGTTTCACCTTTGGCAATTGGGTCACCAATATTTTCCCAAACAATTTCCACACCCAGTTTTTGCAATTGCTGAGCCACCCGAACTATTCCCCGAATTTCATATGTCAGTTCGTCCGCCCCCTCATGCACAATGTTTGTACGCATAGATTCATTTTTCAAGTTTATCTATTTTTTCTAAATCAAAAATATTTTCGATTACTATTTTCTTCTTCACTTCGATTTTATCAAAAAGTTCTTTTTGTTTCTCGCCCATCTGAGCATTATATTTAACCTCAATAAGGGTTTTGCCTTGGGTCAAGAAATCTATCTCAAAGCCATCCTGATACACATATGACGGACTACATTTTTTTATTTTCAAATAAACATAATTTTCAAACAAACTCCCCTTATCACGGAAACCCGTGAAATAAACCCGCATGCCTAAATCAGCCGCATAGATTTTCTTGGCCGAGAGCAAACGCTCGTTAGTCTTGCCAAACCGTGGAACCAGAAAAATCAAATATGCATCAGCAAACATTTGCAAATACCGTCTGGCTGAGTCTGGAGAAATATCTAAAATTTTGGCTATTTTATTAATACTGCAAATTTTGCCCGATCTCTCCATGAGAAGCAGAAAAAAATCCTTGAGAATTTGCACATCCTTTACTCCATAAAAAGCGGCAATGTCTTTTTGAATAACATCATCAATCAACTCTTTCAAATACTCAACATCACCGGTCAAGACATATTCTGGCATCCCTCCAGTTTGCATAAAATCTTCAAAATATTTTTCCAATAATTGCTTGTCACTTTTTTTAGTTTTTATGCCCTTGAAATTTAAATATTCCTCAAAATCCAAAGGTAAAACTTCCATCACTACATTACGCCCTGTCAAAAATGACTTTTTACTTTTCAAAATTGAAGCGCTTGAAGAAGAAACATATACTTTAGCATTTTGTTGATCATAAATATTTTTAAGTTGTAATTCAAAATCTTTCTGATGCGTCACCTCATCTAAAAATAAATAAACTTTTTCCGAAAAAGAAACTCGATTAATTTTTCGATATTCTTCGATAATTTCTATAATCGTATTACTAGTCAAGAGATAATCATCAAGACTCACATAAAAAACTAATTTGGGGTCGATGCCTTGCTCACCAATAAGATGGTTAATGAGCTGTTTCATTAAAGTAGTTTTTCCTACCCGCCGAAGACCAGTCAGAATTACAACTTGTCTTGTTTCCAAGGTATTCTTCAAATTTCCGAAGATATGCTTCCGCTCAAGAAAACTAGCGGGCATATATTCCTCCTCCCACCAGGGATTATAACGATATAAAATTTGCTCCATAAGACGTGCTTTTTAGAGATATTCACTAGCAACCTTATTATACGATGGTATCGTATAAATTGTCAAGAATCTATACGATACCATCGTCATAGAAGATTTTGTCCCTTATTATAGCCTTTTTTATTCTTTCTATCCTTCACTGTCGGCACTTTAATTATGTAACGATGTAACAATATAACAAGTTGAACCCTATAGGTTCCACCTCAGAAAATCATCCACCGCCAACCGCATGCTGTCAAAATCCTGCCGGGAGGCTTGGATTTTTGCAAAAGTTGGCAGGTCATTTTTCAAAAAAAGTCGCAGCATTTTGACCGCATTAACACTGACCAAAATTGCATCTTTGTCCTGCCCAATGCACCGCTCACACAAAACCCCGCCTTGCTGCGAAGAAAAACCAATCCTGGTTGGAGTTAGCTCTGATCCGCAGGCAGCGCAAACATCAACTCCAATTGCATAACCAAGCGCGTCTAGCAATTTCACCATAAAGCCATAACGAAAAATCAGATATTTTTGCTCATCTCCCCCACCAACAGATTTTTCCATGCTCTCGAGATATTTTTGCAGCAGTTGGAAAACCCTTTGGTCTGGATTTTCAAAATCAACCAACTTGTCAAACAAATGAAAAACCGCAAAGACATTCAGCAAGGATTGCTCATCTTTTTTGATGGCCGTGAAATTGTTTTCCACAATCGAACCCGTGATTTTTCCCAATCCGCGACTGCGCACAATTGTGACATCAGCCAACGTGATGCTCTCCAAAGAAGCCGCCAACTTCGCCTGCGGTTTGCGCACGCCCTTGGCCACTGACTTTATTTTGCCACCTTCAAGAGAATACATCGTGCAAATGCGATCCGTTTCCCCCACATTGCGTTTGTTCAAAATGATTGCAGTGTATTTGTATTCCATGTGTCATTTTTTTCTAAATTCAATTCTTTTGCGATAAAGTTTTTCAGTAAACCCTCCTTCAGTTTCATGTTTCTTTTTTAGCGACTCTGCTAATTTTGTAAGCAAAAATCCTTCCATTTGACAAAGGGTCAACAAAAAATTGGCCGCTTCAGTTGGATTCATTGAAAGTTTTGGGGTATTTAGGGATGTTAGGGAAATCCAACCCACCCTAAACCCCCTAAAATCCCTAACTCTTTGGTCTGTTTTTTCCCAAATTGGCAAATTTCTTTGTCGCAAAAAATCTTGAAAATCTTTCGTCAACTCTTCATTTGAACCATGCGCCACCCCAGTCAAAAAAATGTAACTTTTGAGTGATTCAGCCGTGTAACCTTCGGCAATGTTTTGCGGATTACTCCGAGCAGCTTGCACCATCTGATCATGGGTGCGACTTTTTTTGTTCACAAAACAATCACAAAACTCAACAGTCAAATCTTGAATGACTTTGCCTAACATAAAAGCCACCAAATATTCATAGCCTGGCCTGCCTCCATTTTTTTGAGAATTTTCATTCATATTTTTTGCCCCCTAAAAACCCCAAACACCCAAAGAATTAAGCTCCCCAAAATCCCCAACCACCCTAAAACCCTAACTATTTTTTGATTGCAATCGCAACCCTCATCCCATCCACTTCCAATTCTTTTTTCAAATCAAAACCTTCACCAGCACCTTTTTCAATTGAATCCGCCAGAGTTTCCTTGGCAATCAAATCTGAAAACTTTTCAAAAACCTCGTCCATGCCTTCAAATTGCACACTGATGTGATTTTCAACTTCATACCCCGCCTCCTTACGCATTTCCTGAATGAACCGCACGATTTCACGAGCCTGACCTTCAAGCTTGAGTTCGGGAGTAATTTCGGTATCAAGTTTTTCTATACCCTCCTCTTTTCCGTTATTCAAAATAACATCTTTAACATTGACTTCTTCTTTGATAATTTCAAGAAGTTCATCACGTAATTCATATCCAATCAAAACTAATTTTGATAACGGCTGCCTAACTTTTGCTCCCGCCTTTGCTCTCAGCTGTAAAGCTTCTGTAACAATTTTTCTTGTTGCCTCCATTTCTTTCATAATCTTTGCATTTTCCTCACCTTTGTCATACTTTTTATTAATTTCATAATCTGTTTCGTGATCCTCTACAATGTTAGCAATTGGAAAATCAGCCAGATGCACAGATTCTTTGCCAGTAAGATTCCTATAAATTTCTTCCGAAATGAAAGGTGTAAATGGTGCCATCAATTTGGAAAGTTCGACTAAAACAGTATACAGAGTTTGATAAGCAGATTCCTTATCATTATCATCTTCACTTTTCCAAAATCTTTTGCGACTACGACGAATGTACCAATTGGAAAGATTATCAATAAATTTTTCAATATCCTTAGCCCCACCATAGATGTCATATTTTTCTAATTTTAAGTCTACACTTTTAATAAGAGCATCGAGTTCAGCAATAATCCATCGATCTAAAAAGTTTTTAGATTCCAATTTTTCTTTCGGCTCCCATTTGTCGATATTGGCATACATCACAAAGAAAGAATACGAATTCCAAAGCATTCGGAAAACCCGATTCATAATGTCGCGCATGCCTTTGATGTCAAACTTTTTCGGTTGGCCAGGCTGGTTGATTGTGAAAAGCATCCAGCGAAGCATATCAGCCCCATATTCATCCATGACTTGCATCGGATCAACAACATTACCTCGAGATTTACTCATTTTCTTTCCCTGCGAATCCATAATATGCGCCAAAGAAATGACATTTTTGAAAGCATAGCCTGTTGGAACTTTTCCAGCTTTATTCAGCAGTGTTGCAATGGCATGCAAAGTGTAAAACCAGCCGCGAGTTTGATCGATCGCTTCTGAAATATAGTCTGCTGGAAAAAATTTACCGCTTTCAATTTTTTGTTTATCATCCTCAGTCGCTCCATTCGGATAGAAAAACTGAGCCAAGGGCATTGAGCCGCTGTCAAACCAAACATCCAAAACTTCAGGTGTGCGTTTCATTTCGCTTCCACAAGAACATTTAAATTTAACATCATCAATATATGGCTTGTGCAAATCTTCAAGTTTTTCGCCTGACAACTCTTCAAGCTCTTTGATGGAACTTATAGCTTTAATTTCCCCGCATTTTTCACATTCCCAAATTGGCAAAGGAGTTCCCCAATAACGCTCACGAGAAATCGCCCAATCCTTGACACCACGCAGCCACTCGCCAAATCTTCCTTCTTTAATATATTCTGGAATCCAATTAACTTGCTCATTATTTTTAACCAGCTCATCAGAAAGTTCGCTCATCCGAATAAACCAAGACGGCTTTGCATAATAGATAAGCGGCGTGTCACATCTCCAACAATAAGGATATTCATGTTCATATTGTTCTTCTTTGAAAAATAGCCCTCTACTTTTTAAATCTTCAATAATCAAGTCATCAACAGCATATCTATTTTTTTCATTTTTCTTTTTGACCGGAATCCCTTTACAAGGGACATCGACGCACACTTTTCCAGTTTCATCAACTGTGATCAAGGTTGGCAAACCGTTTTCTTTTCCAACATTTGCATCGTCTTCTCCGAACGCTGGTGCGATATGTACGACACCAGTTCCAGTGTCTAAAGTAACAAATCCACCTAAAACAATCTTATAAGCTTTTTGATCATTAGTTAAATCAAACAATGGTTCATATTCTTTTCCAACTAAATCTTCACCAGAAAAATAATCTAAACTACTATTAGTTCTTTTTTCTCCCTCGTAAACACCATGCAATTCACGAGCTACTATATATTTTTCATTTTTTTTATCGCCAGTTATATCATTTTCACCTATCATTTCACAAACCGAATAAGCCGTATTTGGTCTGACAGCCAATGCCACATTTCCAGGAAGAGTCCAGGGAGTAGTTGTCCATGCGATAATATAAGTGTTGTCATCAGTTTCAAAGTTTTTAATTTTCTGGCCAGATTTCAATTTGAATTTGACGTAAACAGAATTATCCTTGACCGTCTGATAACCTTGAGCGACTTCGTGCGAAGAAAGCGCCGTTCCGCAACGATAACAATAAGGCACGACTTTATGTCCCTTATAAATCATGCTTTCGCCCTTGTCATTTTTAGATTGAAAAATTTGTGAAACCACCCACCAAACTGATTCGATGTATTTGTTCTCATAAGTAATATAGGGACTTTTCATATCGACCCAATAAGCCATACGTTGAGTCAATTTTTCCCAAAGATCTTTGTATTCCCAAACTGACTCTTTGCATTTCTTGTTAAATTCAATAATACTCTCGCGAGGATTTCCTGGCACAATGTTTTCAATTTCTTGTTTATTTTTGAGCCCCAAAGCTTTTTCAACTTGAAGTTCCACAGGCAAGCCATGCGTGTCCCAACCCGCTTTCCTTTCAACCCGATACCCTTTCATAGTTTTATAACGTGGAATAATATCCTTGAATGACCGCGCCAAGACATGATGAAGACCAGGTTTTCCATTAGCTGTCGGAGGGCCTTCATAAAAAATAAAAGACTTGTCTTCTGAATTTTTCGTCACCGATTTTTCAAAAATCTTTTCTTCTTCCCAAAATTTCAAAATCTCTTCCTCCATCTTCGGAAAACTTTGTTTAACGTCAACCTTCTTAAACATACTATTTATGGTTTATTAATTTAAATTATATATTTACCCCACTAATTTACTAATCTTTTACTAATATACGAATGTGTTTTTTATTATTAGTATATTCGTATGAGATTAGTATTTTAGTTGGGATCAAAAAAATCCCTACGCAAAAAATGCATAAGGACGAAATGATTCCGTGGTACCACCTTAATTCTCACAAAACATAGAGCATAGAGCATAGAGCAAAAATCAAATTTGCTACATGTTCCATGTTCCATGTTCCATGACTCTTTCCGGCTGTTACGGGCCTACCCGATGCGTTCTACTTTTCGCCTCCTTGGCGATTTTCTTCGCATAGCCTGCCCAGCGAAATTCGCAAAGCGAAGATTTCACCTGGGCGAGAGAGTGATAGCTCCCTCATTGCCTTTCTTAAAAACTATTTTATTGCTAAACTCTTCTGATTTTTTAACTGCTTTTCTATTATTGAAACTCTCTGCTCAATTTTCTTAAACCAACTTTCTTCCATTTTCCCAGCCTTTTTTCCTTTCTCTAATTCAGCTCTAATATCAGTAATTTCATCGTCTATCCTGGAAAGATAGTCCAGCGTTGTCGAAAAGTTATCCTTTGTTTCAGCCTTAAATTCAAATAATTTTTCAAAATTAGCTTTAGTCTCGTCTCTAAACTCAAACAAAGTTTCAAAATTAGCTTTAGTCTCATCTCTAAATCTAAACAACGTTTCGAAATTAGCTTCAGTTTCAGCCTTAAAATCATTCAAACTTTTTTGAACGCCATTAAGCCCCTCGCCAAAAACCTTGAAGTCGCTTCGGATTTCTTCAAGCATAGCCCCAACATAATCTTCGGAATAAGTTTTCTTGGTTGCCTGTTTTTTCATAAATACAGTATAGGACTGTTTTGGGTTTTTGTAAAATCCAAAATCCAGCCTGCCAAAGTTTCTAAGCAGCAAACTTGCTTGCCCCGTACCAGATTACGTCTTGGTGCTGGGGCGGAGACGGAAGACGAACTGACTGCGGTCACGCCAATGCTTGCCCGACCAGGCAATGCGGCCAAGGAGTAACAACTGCCCGCCGCGGGAATCCAAGTCGAACACGCTCGGATAGCCGCGGCGGTCTGCTATTTGTTTCATTGCAATCAATGTCCAATCTTTGATTTTTGATTGCAAACGAAGTTGCGGACCAACTTCAGCCGGGCAAAGTTCCAAACCAAGCTCAATAGCTTTTTCAAATATTTGTTCGGTAGTCGCACCACTTGGAAAACCAAGATCTTTCACCGTCAATTTTATCAGATCACATTCTTCTTCATTTTCCAAAGTTGTGAAATCTTCACTACTAAGCAGATTTTTTTTTGCCAATTCAAATTCAATATTTTTTCTTTCTAATTCTTTTTCCAATTGCTGCCTGTTTTTTCCTCCAATTTTAATATGATATTCTTCCATTTTTTCCTCCGGAAAGTTTATGAAAATATGTTCAATGTTTTTCTTAAAAATGCCAGGAAAAAGCTGCCCAACATAGGCCTTGGTGTTTTCATGGATATCCTCTTTTTCCCAAGCGATTTCCTTAGGAGCGCAATCAAAAAAAATTGGAGCATCTTCTTTGGGATTTCGAGTTGCAAGAATTTCAGCGATACGCGGATCTCTTTGATACCCAAAGCCCTCAATTTTTTCTTTGATTTCATAAAGGAAAATTAATTCCTCCTTGCTCAAATTTGGATTTAGAGAAGTTTTTTCTCCCGTCTTTCTGTCTTCTTTGAAAGTTTTTTCCCAAATACTAGTCACCTGTTTCATATCAGCAGAAACTTTTTGATATTTTTCTTTTCCAGGCAGTTCATTCATTTTAGCTTCAGCGATATCTGTCATATTACCTTCAAGATTCTGCTTTGAATCAAGCACTCCTCGAGTTTCAGAAATTTCTCCGTTTTGCATCCTGATGGCGATGCGAGGAATTTTTGGTTTTCCTTGTTTATCCAGAGTGTAATAAACATAAAAGTCACCACCCTTTAGCTGGGTTTCGGCAGTAGCAAATCCTTTTGTGCACCAAGCCGTTCCTTTGTTTTGAAGCGAAGCCCAAAGTGCAGTCGGATCTGAGCCTTGACTATATTTTTTCCACTCTCCATTTGTTTCAGCTCGCATTTCTGGGGTAATTTCCCCTGATTCTTTAATGCTTTCTGCATATTGTTTAGCAAAAGAAAGACCAGTAAATGCTTTGGCTTTTTCTGCCGTCAATAATTGATCAAATGGAGTATCGTTTTCCTTTTGTGCTTTTCGAAATTTTTCAAGACTTCCACTATCCTTAGAACAATTAATCACATCCTCTATGCGTGCTAAAGCTCCCCGATCAATATCTGGAAAAAGACGATTGGTGCCAGCCGTTCGTTTGGGAAATTCTTGTTTGTCTTTATCATATTCACCTAGCTCTAAAATATTACGAAAAGCATAATAGCGAAACCACATTGGATATGGTTCATTGCGATCTGAGAGATATGAAATCCACTGGTCTAAAGAACTCTCTAAATCTTTGACAGCAATCTCCCCTCGCTCTGCCAATTGATTTTCGTCATATTGCATATTGATGCCCATTTGCCTGGCTGCTCTTTCTTCAACCATGGCGGCTCCTTGTGCAAGCTTATCCTTGTTGGGACGCACGTATTCATTCATAACCATCTCACGCAGAATCTTGGTAGCACGAGATCTTTTCGAGCCATCAGCCATTTCTTTTCTTTCTTGTTTATTTTCTGGATCAAGAATCAGATTTTCAAGCCGATCAAGATAATTTTGAATTCTGGCTTCAGGATTTTGCGGCACTTTTTCTTCGGTGCGAACTTCAGTTTTCCTGGCTGCCGACTCAACTTCTGGGGTGTTGTGCAAATTGTATTTTATTTTGAGAAAGTTTGGATTTTCCATATGTAGGAATTGTACCACAAAAATTTCCGATTTTTTTATTTTTGTAATTTTGTATAATTTTATTTGTCTGCCTATAGGCAGGTAATTTCGCAGGATCAATCATTTCCCTCCTATCTCCCGATAGATCTCCAGCGTCTGCCTAGCGGTTTTTTTCCAATCAAATTTTTTGGCTTGTTCCATGCCTTTGGCGCGAAGCTCAGCGCAAAGAGCTGAGTCGTTAGCCAGCGTGCTCATTGCTTTGGTAATTTCTTCAACGCTCATCGGGTCAACAAACAGTGCTGCATCGCCAGCAATTTCTGGCAATGATGCCACGTTGGAAACAATCGCCGGGGTCTGCGTGGCAAAAGCCTCCAACACTGTCATTCCAAAACCTTCATGAAATGATGGCATAATGAAAAATTGCGCCCCACGGAAAAGTGGCACCAATTCGTCGCCAATGATATAGCCCGTGAAAATCACATCCTTAATCAAGCCCAAATCTTTGATAATTTGAGGATAAGCTTTCGACATCCAACCACGCTTACCAGCCAACACCAATTGAAAATCAAATTTACCACCGTTTTGTTTTTTCTGAAGATTTTTGAATTTTGCAAAAGCTTCCAAAAGTTGCGCAATGTTTTTTGAGGGTTCCAAGGTTCCCAAAAACAAAATATATTTCTTGCTGATATCATATTTGCTCAAAATTTTGGCTCCACTTGTTTCCGGCTCTTGAAAAAATCGTCCGTCCAAACCACTATAAATAACTTCCATTTTTTCCTCGACAATTTTCAAATGTTTTTTGAGTTCCGCTTTGACCGAATTTGAAACGGCAATGATTTTAACTGCCTTGGCGGCCATGATATTGGAAATTGCTTTGTCCCTGGTTCGGCCAACAGCTGGCAAATACTGAGGAATCTCAAAAGCCGCCATGTCATGAAAAGTCACAATGGTTTTGCCAGAAAAGCCCATTGGAATGCGATTGAGCGCTGAAGTTGAATGCAGCACATCCAATTTTTCTTTCTGCAGCGTTGCCGTTCCCAAAATTTCGCTATAAGCTCCCGGCAGATATTTTTTGTAATCCGAAAAAGGATAAAATCTGATTTGAACATTCGGCCGCGAAAATTTCTTCACATCTTTTTCTCGCACTCGAAAGTCAAAAAACAGCACATATTCATTTTCGCTGTCAATTTCCAGCAGATGTCGAATCAGTTGATAGGTATAGTGTCCCACCCCAATTGCATCACCCTTGGCTGGATTTAAAATAGATCTTGCATCAATTCCGATTCGCATATATTTTACTGACCAATACTGACTTTACGCAGACCTGTGCAGAAATTTTCCACATTAATCTGCATTAGTCACTATTGATCTTCTTTATTTTAAAACTAGTCTATATTTATTAATCTTCAACAATCTGCTTTTATCTGTATTGGTCTGTGCTTAGTCTACATCAGTCCGCATAGTGTTACATTTTTTCCGGCGCTTCCACTCCAATCAAGGTCAGCGTCTCAGCTAGCACAATTTTAACCGCATTGATCAAGGAAAGTCTGGCCCCCGAAAGCTCAGGATTTTGCTCGTCAATCACCTTACAAGCACCATAAAATGAATGGAACTTGTCGGCCAATTTGATGGCATAGTGAGCAAGTTTATTGACTTCATAAGTTTCAGCCACCAACTCCACCAATTGCTGAAAATTGTTAAGCTCTTTTATCAAACTCAATTCTTTTTCATTCACCAGCAATGCCAAATCTGCATTTTGTATCTTATATCTTGTATTTTGTATCTTGCCTAGAATACTACAAATCCTAGCATGCGCATATTGCACATAAGGTCCAGTTGCTCCATCTAGCTTCACCGATTCTTCAATATCATACTCAATTTTCGATTGCGAAGAATATTTCAACATGTAAAATTTTAAAGCCCCAATTGCAATTTGCTCAGCTGCATCCGTGTCTGGAAATTTCTCTTTCACTCTCTTAATAGTTTCCTGAATCAAATAGGTTGCTGGAATAATATTCCCTTTCCTGGAAGACATCATCTCACTGCCTTTCAAAGAAACAAATTCATAGCCAACATGCTGCATATTCTTGTGAAAACCCATACACTCAAGCACTTTGAACAATTGTTTGAAATACAAACTCTGACGCAAATCAACCACAATCACGCTTCGGTCAATTTCAAATTCTCTGAATTTTTTCACCGCCAAGGAAATGTCCTTGAGTCCATAAAGCGCGCTCCCATCTTTTCTGACCAAAACAAGCACGCCCAATCCGTATTCTTCCAAATCAGCCACAATAGCACCCTGACTTTCTTTGATACAAGAAACTTTCAATAATTCCTTGAGCATTTTCTTGCCTTCAAGCTCCTCTTCACTTTCCCAAAAATACACGTCAAAAGACACACTCAACTGATCATAAATTTTTTGAAAATCATCCAAGGACCATTGTTTGGTTTTTTGCCACAAGGCAGCCAGTTTTGGATCGCCATTTTCAAATTCATTTTGAATGTTTTTAAATTCATTTTCAAATTCAGGATTTTCCGCAATCGCTTGCACAGCTTGAGTGTAAACTTTTCCCAAAAATTCCGCTTTGTTTGAAATTTCATCGAGTTTCTCTTGACTGTGAAATTTGGCGATGCCCCACAAACATTTTGCAATGTGAGATCCAGTGTCACCAATGTAATTTGCGCCAATCACTTGGCTGCCAGCTTTTCTAATGACCTTAACGAGCGAATCACCAACAAAAACATTGCGCAAATGACCAATGTGAAATTCTTTGTGTGTGTTTGGTTGAGAAAATTCCACCATCACTTTTTCTTTTTTCTCCTCACCGTTTCCAAAACTATCCTTCTCAGTATTTATTTTCAAAACTAAATCCTGCAAATATTTTTTCGACAAATAAAAATTCAAATAGCCTGGCGCCGCAACCTCAACTTTTTCAAAAACATTATTCATTTCACCTTCTCCCTCCGGGAGAAGGTGGCCCATCGGGCCGGATGAGGGCGCCCCTTCAGTAATATAGCCATTTAATAATTCAGCGATTTGACTTGCAATTTCCATCGGACTTTTTCCAACTTTTTTGGCCAGTGCCATGGCGATGTTGCAAGAATAGTCCCCAAATTGCTCACTTTTCGGATAATCAATGATAATTTCAGGTTCATCAAAATCCGGCCAATTATGGGTCTTTTTTGCCTCAAGCAAGGCATCTTTGATGATTTTTTGGATTTGCTTTTTCATACTCCTATTATACCCACATTTTAAGCGTTTTATCAATAGAAAAACTATAAGGGTATGATAAAAGGGCAACAAAAATTGTTGCCCGCAAAAAATCAAAAAACAAAAAACTAACATTGCTACCTTGACCAAATAAGCGGTCGACCGCAGCCAGAGCAACAAGTATCTGGCTTACCTTTAATACACCCACCGTCCCAAAGATATTGATTTCCGCATTTTGGACAAGCCTTCCAATAATTTCCATTAGTAGCTTTTATAGGGACAACTCCTCTTTGCAATTGAACTCCAAACCCAGAATGTTGCTGGCGCCTTGAATTCTTTCCTGCTCTCACTTTACGTGATCCGCGTGTCTTCATAAAACCCCCTATTTAGAACGTTAAAGAGCTATTTTTATTTTTTTATTTTCTCCCATAACCATCCTCGTAGCGCACAATGTCATCCTCCTCCAAATAGTCTCCCGTTTGCACTTCGATAATTTCAAGATTAATTTTGCCAGGATTGGACAAGCGATGTTTGGTTCCTGCTTGGATGTAGGTGCTTTCATTTTCATGCAAAGTGAGTTGTTTGTCGCCATTGATCACTTGAGCGGCGCCCTTAACCACCACCCAATGCTCCGAACGCTGAGCGTGCGATTGTAAACTCAAGGAACTGCCAGGATAAACTGTGATTTTTTTCACTTTGTGATTCTTGCCTTCAATCAAAACTTCATATTTTCCCCACGGTCGTTGAATTTCAACGTTGTGATCAATTTCCTTATAGTTGTTTTCTTTAAGATAGTTGACCACTTTTTTGACATCTTCACTGCGACCTCGCTTGTGAATCAAAATGCAATCGTTGTTTTCCACCACAACCAAGTCCTGCACGCCGATGGTGGCAATTAAGCGATTGGTGGAAGAATGCACAAAAACATTTTTGCTATCGAGCAAAACATGCCTTTCTTGCAAAGCCTCTTTTTCCGTCAAGACATCTGCCAAAGCATCAAAAGATCCAATATCGCTCCAACCAAAATCTCCTTCAAACACAACCACATTTTGAGATTTTTCCGAAATGGCCGTGTCAATCGCTTGGGCTTCCAAACTTGGAAACTCCTGTGAAAAATCAGCATAACTTTTTTCAAAAGCGGCTGAAAGTTCGGGCGCATGCTTTTTTAACTCTCCAGCAAAAGTTTCGCCGCTGAAAATATACATGCCTGAATTCCAAACATATTGCCCCGAAGAAAGATATTCTTCAGCCAATTCCTTGCTGGGTTTTTCCACAAAAGCGTCCACCGCAAAATAGCCGTCTTCTTTTTGACCTTTTTTGATGTAGCCAAAACCAGTTTCTGGAGCCAAAGGTGTGATGCCAATGGTGCCGATGTGTCCACCCACTTTTCCCATAGCCGTTTTGACAATTTCCACGAAAATTTCTGGCTTGGAAATGTAGTGATCAGCTGGCAAAAAAATCACCGGCTCAGTTTTTTCAATTCCAATTTTCTCCAGCAAATATCGAACTCCCAGAGCAATCGCCGGAGCGGTGTTCAGCGAAGCAGGTTCGGTGATGATTTGCGTTTCCTTGATTTGAGGATAAATATCTCGAATCTGATTGAAAACATTGAAATAATTTTCCTGATTAGTGACCAAAAAAATATTTTCCGCCGGCATCACTTTTTGCACGCGCAAAAAAGTTTCCTGCAAAAGAGAAAAATCATCATAAAGCTTCAAAAATTGTTTTGGAAAATTTTTGCGTGACAGTGGCCAAAGTCGCGTGCCAGAGCCTCCACAAAGGATAACTGAATACATAAAATGAGTTTATCCTGTTAAATCCTCGCTACTGCGAGGTGCGAAGCAATTTAACAGGATGAATAAAATTGAAAGTTACAAGATTGCAAAACATACTCCGTGGCCGACGTCAAATGACACAAAACAAGGAATATTTTCATTTATCAAAATGTATCATAATTCCACGGCCGTGTTTTGGTGATACATTTTAGGATTTAGTGTTTTAAACACTTGATTTCTCAATGACATTATTATTCAAGCACGCGCAAGCCACCAAGTTCAATATTGTTAATTTTCTTATAAAGTGGATTTCTCCTTAAGGCCGGATTGCCATCTTCATCTTCGACCACATAATAGGCAAAGCCGCGCATTTTTCTGACCAATTCATAATCGGCATGCCCAGGAAAACTGGACGGGTCACGATCCTCAAAATCCACTGGACTGTCATCAATTGTCACCAAATAAGTTTTTCCAGTGTTAGCAACCAAGTGCCCAAACTTGAGCGGCATAAAAACGTTATCACCAGTTTTAACCTGGATAGCTTGAAATTCTTCCACTTCATCGGCAATCAGCTCGCCGGTTTCAGTTTCAGCCAATTTTTGCAGCAGTGCCACACCCTCACCATAGGCAATGAAATAGTTTTCACTAAGCTCGCCTACATGATAGTGCCCGTAGGTTTTGATGTATTCCCCGGAAATTGTGCCAGGTTCCCAAACGGTAGTGTTCTTTTGCTCGACCCCGCCCCTGATCATATAATAGTGAATCGCTGGGCCAACGCCTTTAGGATCCATCAACACGTCTTGCATTTTTTCATGGGTTCTGGCCGCATAATGTTTCGGCACATTTGTAAAATCAATTTGCATATTGTTTTATGTTGTTATATTTTTTATTATTTTTGTTAATTTTAAGTGGCTAAATAAATTTGCATTCTATTCGTACATTCGTAAAATTCGTAATTCGTAATTCGTAGTTTACTTAAGTATCCGCTTCGTCTTCACATACCATTTATTGACATCCGTGAAACGATTAGCTGGCGTGTTGATGTTGCTGATAGTCAAACCTCGAAGCGAAGTGTTGGTTGGATAAAGATAATAAGGTCCATACAAAAACACCGCAGGAACTTCTTTGGACAATAATTCTTGAAAAGTTTTATAGGAGTCATTGCGCTTGCTTTCATCAGCCTCTTGTCTGACACTTTCCAAAATTCCATCCGCCTGACTTTTATCAAACAAAGAAAGATTGAGTCCTGGATCGTGTTTCTGGCTGGAATGCCAAAAAGAATAAAGATCGGGATTGAAAGTGATGGCCTGACCGAAAAGCAAACTGTCGTATTCCCGAGTTCGAATGTAATTTTGTTGCAAATCAGAAACGGAAAGAATTTTGATGTTCAATTTGGCGCCAATTTTTTGCCACTGAGCTTTGAGCAAATCAGCCGTTTGAGAAAGTTCCGGCCAATCAGTGGTTGCCAATTCAAATTCCAAAGATGCACCATTCTTTTTTCGAACTTCACTGCCAGCTTCTTTTTTCCAGCCAGCATCATCAAGCATTTTGTTTGCTTGTTCAAGATTTTGACTGACCCTAAATTCATCCGCATAACTTTTCATCTGCGGAAAAAATGGCGAAGAAAGTGGGGTGCCTTTTCCATGCAAAACTTTATTGATGATTTCTTTGCGATCCACGCTCAAATTGAGAGCACCTCGCACGCTGTCATCAGCCAACACCACACTTTTGGTTTGATTGAAAAAGACTGAAAAATAGCGAGGCACAATCAGCTCATGCAAATTGGTGCTTTTGATATTCTTGATCAAGCTGATTTTTTCTGGGGTGATGCTGTTCATACCCATCACTTCTTTTTTGTTATAAGCAGCAATCAAGGCATCGTCATCACCATAAAAGTTGAAAGTAAAATTTGAAATGTAGGGAGCGCCGGCATAATAATTTTTGAAAGCTTTCAGGTGATAAGTCAAAATGCTTCCTTGAGAATCTTTCTGAAAATCAGAAAACATGAAAGGTCCGGAGCCAACTGGGTGCAAATTGTAATCCGCTAGGGCAAATTTTTCAGGCGCAATATTCTCCCAAAGATGTTTTGGCAAAATTCCGATCGTCAAATTTTCCAAGAAGCCCACGTAAGCATTTTTCAAAGTAAACACTACCGTGTGAGCATCCGTCACTTTGACATCCACCCCTTGCCAACTTTGACGAAGTGGGCTTTTGTAAGCTGGATCTTGCAAAATGTTGAAAGTGAAAAAAACATCATCCGCTGTCAGCTCCTTGCCATCTTGCCAATGCACATTTTTTCGAAGGTTAACGGTATATTCATGTTGGTCACCTGAAACGCTATAACTTTCGGCCAAATCTGGCACTGCGTTGCCGTTATTGTCATATTTAAAAAGTCCACTATAAATCAAGGCAGTCAAATCGCTATCAGCTTCGCTGGTTTGTGACAAAAGTGGATTCACATAAAAAGGTTGCCCCACAGTTCCTTCAATATATTCTCCACCAGTTTTCGCAATCGGTTTAGTAAAGTTCAAATAAAAAGTTGCCAGCCAAACCACTAAAGCAACCCCAATAATCAACAACAAACTTGCCACAACCACTTTGTCCTTGAAAGAAAACAGCCGCCCGATGTTGCGCCAGTTTTTTGGCAAAAGATATTTAATTTTACCACTTTTTTTAATACTAATAATAGTTTTAATAAAAAAATTATCGAGCTATCTGTTTTGCAAAACCACGGAAGCAATCGCTAGCCCAATGAAACAAACACCCAGAACCACGGAAGCAAAAAATAAGAATTTTTCCACTCCTCGTTTGGTGTAATAACCGCCGAAATCTCCCCCAAAAGCGGCGCTAAGCCCGCTGCCTCTGTTTTGAAGCAAAACAGAAATTATCAAAAGAATTGAAACAACAATTTGAGCAAAAGTGATGAATTTCATAAGAAATATACATTAAGAATCAAAGCTACTTTCAACTCTAAAGTTAGCAAAAAAAAACGCTCCCGTCAAGGAACATTTGCGATTTATGGCTTAAAATAGGCATTTTATAGCTTTACTACAAAAATAACTTCAATGACTAATCCCGAGTTGTTCAATTTTTTCTTTAAATCTTTCAAAAATAACCGGCCCGTGTGGCACTGGCAAAAAAACCAAGGCGTCATCCTGAGCATAAACCAAACTCCCCTCTTGATGAGTTTTGGGGTTTTGCGCAATTTTTTGCTTTTCAATTTTTCTAAGCCAATTTTCCAGCCAGGTTCCCCCCAACAAAAATTCTCCCGTCATCCGAATTGCTTTCGAAAAAAAATCATCCTCCATCAATTTCAGGTGCGAAATTTCTTGCAAGGTATAGCTCGGTTTCATTTTTTTGATCCATTGATTTCTGACTTGAAAACGCTGAAAAACCTGAGCGCCAAACAAAGGAGTCATGAACATATATTCATTAGCCGAGAACAAATCTTTTGTCATCACTTCCAAAGAATCTTCCGTTAAAAAATAGTTGAGGCAAAGTCGATTGACAATTTTTTTGCCAGATCTTCGTTTGCCAATTGCTTGCGCAAAGCCAGTCACCAAGGTTCGCCCAGTCCAAATGCGCTCGCCAGCAGTGACCACCAACAAGTCCCAATCGCTTCTGGAGTGGGCATTTTTCATGGCCAGTCCTCCAGTGACGCCAACCATTCTGACAAAAGGAAGATATTTCAGCCAATAAGCAACCTTAACCAAGCGCTTTAATTTGATGGCTGAAATTTTCTGATTTTTAATCCTTGCTTCAACCAATTCACTCCTGCCCTTGAGAAAATAAAAGCCATTTTCGCTTTCCAAATATTTTGAAAAAACGTCGCTTTGCAACTGCCCCACCACTTGAGCCAACTCAATGCTTGGCGCTTTGTCAGTCTCGGAAACAGAGTTGGTACTAATCAAGCACTTCCAAACTTCAAAAGCAGTGAGCGGATAAAGCAAGCCGTCATAATAGGCCACCGTGGCCAAGATATATTTTTGCAATTTTGAGTGAGACTTTTCCATCCAGTGGTGAAAATTTGAATGGGCTTTGCCCGAAAAAATTCCCTTGATTTACATCCTTAAAGAAACAATTAAATATCCAGTTTGCAGTGGCAACCTTACTATTTTCAAATTCTTACCACCGGATCCATATCCTCCATTGTAGCAACGTCAGAGCGCCCTGTCATCTTTCGCCAGAGCTTTTTTTGTGTCGTGATAAAGTCCCTATTTCACAAAGATGCTTCTTCTAAGGACCGTCCTTGGCGAAGTTCCTTCTTTTTTAAAGATAAAAAAACACGTCCTCAAGTAGCTCCCATGGACGGAATTTTCTTAAACATTAAAAAACATTGCAATTTAGGTCAGCTGAAGATGATTGCTATGCGGAGTTTTCTTGAGGAGCATACCTGGCGAAGTTCCTAAAAATTGGCTAACAAGATCAATTCAATTCTTCCCAATTTCCATTTTCAAAATCATATTTTTGATCTTGATTTAGCTTCCAAATTTTATTTTCCTTGTCTGATTTCACAATTCCACCAAAAAGCTTTTTGCTTTTATTTTTCTCGAAATACTTTTGCAGAGCTTCAGCTTTTAATTTGGTTTCAAGGCTTGTGACTGTTTGGCCTCCCTTGGTATCAAAAATACCAGTTTTACCATCTTTGTAATGCACGATAAAATCTGGATAAAAAGTGGCTGATTTTTCTTTTTCGTCCAAATATGGCACGCCAAAATAAATCTCATTTCGCGCATCGCCATTTTTGAACCACCAGGAAATTCTTTCATTATTACTTAGATAATTTTCAATAAAGCCAACTTCTGTTTTCCATTTGGGTGAAACATATACTGGAGCCATCACGCATTTCTTATATTCAGCCATAATTGTATTTTTGGCATAATAATCTTCCGTAGGCACATTCCAAGCAGGAATTTCCTTGTATTTTTTTGCAACCTTATTGCGATGCTGAGCATATTTTTTCACAGATTCAGCAATCACGCTTTGAAAAAAACCTTGATTTTTTAAAACAATTTTTTGCACTGCTGCTTTGTCTAAATTTTTATTATCCAAATACCTGTCGAAAGTTTGATAGATTGCCACTCTGATTTTATCAAAAGATCTAGCTTGTTGAAATTCTCCACAATTCTTTTTCAGAAAAGAAATGAACTTGCGCTCTATTTCCTCATCATCGACTTTGACTTTGTTTTTTTCAGCTGCCAAAATATCCTGATTTTCACTGTCTATATCTCGAACCAAGCCATCAACAATAATTCTTTCCTCGATTCGATTTCCATCAAAAATCAAACTTGACCCATCAGCGCTTTGATATTTTCTAAGAAGCATGGAATTTTTTTTCGCCTCTTTTTCATCCAATTTACCCCCAATTTTTTCCATAAGTTCAGTGAAAAAATATTTTCGATAATCCAACATCAAATCATTATATTCTCCTCGCATCAAATATACCGAGGGCAAATCCAAATTTTCATAATTTTGGATCCTTTCAGCTTTTCTGACCTTGAGATATTCCAACGCTTCTTCTTCAATTTTGATTTCTTCCAAATTTGCATAAACATACGCTCGATTCAAAGCTTCTTCATTGTAATGGTGGAACTCTGGCATTCGCATAATTCTACCCACTGTCTGAATTTCAAAAATTTCACTTTTGGTTTGTCTGAACTTCACTAAAATATGTGCCCGCGGGCAATCCCAACCAGTTGCCACCACTTGTTTGAAAATCAAAAAATCAACTTGACTGTCAAAATTTTTGATGTCTTCCAAATTTTCTTTTTCATCACCCGAAAGCCAGCGTGCGAGATTTTTGTTGGCATAATTAAAACCCCTATCGTCCAAAAACTCCTCAACCCATGCTTTCTTGTCTTTGTCCAAAGAACTCATCTTTTCGCTTTCATTTGGGAGTTGCACCAAAACCAAGGGACGCACTTTTGAACCTTCTTTTTGATAAAGTTTTTCCAACTGCACTCTTCTTTTCAAAGCCTCCTCAAAAATAATTTGATCGCCACTTTTTTCACTTTTCAAATCTTTTTCCAAAATTTCAGGATTGATGATGACCTCTTTTTTGATCACCTCGGCATCTTTCACAGTTTGCAAATCCACAAATTCTCCCTCCCTATCTCCAAAGGCATAACCCCCACCATTTTTTGGCGTGGCGGTCAAATCAATTTGCAGGGCTGGTTTGATTATTTCTTCAATGATTTGAATCGTGTTTTCCGTGACATTCAAATGACTTTCGTCCACAATCAAAACAAGTTTTCGACCCTCGCCTTGAGCGATTTCGCAAAACTTGCGTAAATTGCGATCATATTCATTGTCTTTCATGAACTTATTGATTGGATCGCCTTTTTTGATATCCTTTTCGGGATTGTCTTTCCCAGCTTTGGAAAAAATTTGTTCCCAATTGATAAAAAGCACTTCGTTTTCCTTAATTTCATTGTCCAAAATATCTTCCAAGAATGACATTGTGATTCCTCCGCCACCGATGTTATCTTCCAAACTTTCCTTGCTCTGCTGCGCTAGCACGCCTTTGGAAATCCACACGAAAGCCAAATTTTGCTGGCTTTCAAAAGCCAAGCGCTCAACAATAGCTGACATCATCACGGTTTTGCCAGAGCCAGTCGGCGCGCGAAAAAGAATTTTCTTGAAACTAACTCCGTCAAAAATTTTCAAAAAATCATCCGCTCGCTCGAAAATTTTGTCGGTTATTTTTTGTGGTTCTTCGGGAAATGTTATGGGTAAAGTTCCAACTTTCCACAATGGAATAAAATTGCAACTCGGTAATTTTGGAAACTTCTAAATCCTCTGGCGTTGGCTTTGATGGATTGTATCTTGGAATTCAACCCTTCCGTAACT
>CAIOVI010000029.1 GCA_903861715.1 uncultured bacterium | reverse complement strand
TTATGACGCAAGTAAGACCCACAGACCAGGAATTTCTAGAGTTCGCTGTTAAGGCACTCGTGGACACTCCTGAAGATGTTCGAGTTGAAAGAAAAATCGATGAAATGGGCGTTCTCATCACTCTGGATGTGAATCCTGCTGACATGGGAATGGTTATTGGACGAGAAGGTCAAACCGCTAAAGCCCTGCGAACAATTTTGAGAGTAATTGGCGCACGCAACAATGCTCGTGTGAACCTCAAAATCAATGAACCAGAAGGTTCAACTCGCGGAGAACGCACACCTCGACCAGAAACCGCTGCTCCAGCTCCAGAAGTAAAAAAGAGTATTGATGATGTGCTTGGAGACATGAACATCTAAGTTTGATCTTGAAACTTTCGAATATCAAAAAATCCGGCCCAGGTCGGATTTTTTGTTTGGCTCAAAAGACAGAAATTTGTTAGGCGTATTTTTTCTCTAGTTTTTCCACGCGATAATCCAAGGTATTCAAATCTACTTTATCAGCTTTTTGAATCATCGTTCCCTCGATTCTGTCTGTAGTTGCCTTAAGTTCAGTTACATCATTCTTGAGTTCAGTTACATCCCTCTTGAGTTCAGTTACATCAGCCTTGAGTTCTTTGATATCTGTTCTAACTTCCTTAAATCCAGCATCCATTTTCAAGAGACCATCTTGAAGAATCCTAGCTACATCTTCAAGGGTTATTTCTTTTTTTGTTTCCATAATATTTTTTCAAGTAATTTTTACAACTAAATTATACAATGCAGTCTTTTTGGCGTCAAATTCATTTTTCAGCTCGTTTGAAGGAATTTGGAAAGGGCGCACACTGGCTTGAATTGTCTGTTATTTGGTGATAGGATAGGAATATAAACAAATTAAACAATTAGAAAATTCACCCTGTTAAATAAATTTAAATTTTTTTGGAAAATTTAAATTTAAGATTTGGCTTAAAATAGGCGTGAATGGTTATGGAACATATAAAAATTTATTATAAATAGTTTGTATCTCAAAGTGAGATCCAAATCTTATTTAACAGGGTTCACCCTGTTAAATGTTTCAAAAGATTTGACTTAAAAGAGATCCAAAGCTTATTTAACAGGGTAAATGCTCGACATCAAATTTATCAGGGAAAATGTGGAGGCGATTAAAGAAGCGGTGAAAAATAAGAATATCAATTTGGATATTGATGAGCTTTTGGCTTTGGATGTTCAGCGTTTGGCTCAAATGCAAAACATTGAAAATTTGCAAGCGGAAAAAAACAAACTCAATGAGCTGATTCCAAGCGCCCAAGGCGATGAAAAAGCGGCTGTCCTTGAACAAGGAAAAAATGTCAAAGAAAAACTGGCCATCGCTCAACCTGAGTTTGAAAAAACCAAAGAGCAATTTGAAGCCCTGATGGTGAAAGTTCCAAATTTGATTTCTGCTGACACGCCAATTGGGAAAGATGAAGAAGGCAATGTGGAAATTGAAAAAAATGGTGAAATTCCAAAATTTGATTTTGAGGTCAAAGACCATATTCAAATCGGTAAAGATTTGGACATTTTGGATTTGGAAAAAGGGGCCAAAGTTGCAGGCTATCGCGGATATTATGTGAAAAATGAAGGCGTTTCTTTGATGATGGCGTTGATGATGTATGCGCTTAACAAAATGATTGAAAAAGGATTTTCACCGATGATTCCGCCGACACTTGTGAAAGGTCAAGCCCTTTTTGGCACCGGATATTTCAAAGGCAGGGAATATGATAGCGAAATCGATGAAGTCTATGAAGTTGCTTCTGGGGACAAGGAACAAGACGGCAAGAGCAGTAAGGAGAAAAAGTTTTTGGTTGGCACTGCTGAACCATCCCTGTTGGCATATTTCGGCGATGAAGTTTTGAAAGAAGAACAACTCCCAATCAAAGTTGCTGGATACTCTCAATGTTATCGCTCTGAAATCGGGTCATATGGAAAGGACACTAAGGGACTTTATCGTGTGCATGAGTTTATGAAAGTCGAGCAAGTGGTTTTGATGGCAGCAGATGTTGAAGAGTCAATCAAAATGCACGATGCGATGCTGGAAATGTCCAAAGAAATTCATGCAGAACTTGGTTTGCCATATCGCGTGCTGAAAATTTGCTCGGGTGATATGAGCGCTGGAAAGTTCAGAGCTTTTGACATTGAAGTTTGGATGCCAAGTCGGGGTGCCTATGGCGAGACAGGATCTGCTTCCAATTTTTTGGATTGGCAAGCACGCAGGCTTAATGTGAAATATGTCGACAAAAATGGAGAAAAGAAACACGTTTTCATGCTTAATAATACTGTGCTTCCTTCACCGCGACCATTTATTGCCATCCTCGAGAATTTCCAACAAGCCGACGGATCAGTGGTGATTCCGGAGGTTTTGAGGAAATATATGCCGGGAGGAATTGGGAAAATTATGCTCAAGAAATAATTTTTTCAAGTATTTAGTATCTTGTATTTTGTATAATGTATAAATTTAATTTATGTTTGATTTCTTAATATTTTCTTGTTTAGAATTTACAAAATTAGTATTTTATATTTTGAATAATACTTTTTTGGGTACGTTTATTGCTGGATTTTTACTTTTTGCTTTGGGTCGTAAATTTGTATTGGATAATTTTTTACCAGGAAGGATGCTTGATTTAAAAATGCAAATTATTGAAAAAATTAAAAAGACTAGGGCTATATATCTAGAAATTGAAATATTACATAATAGAATTGTTCTGACAATTGACAAATTATCACCGAGTCAAGAAAAATTACAGGAAATATTTGAGAATGAATTTGGAAAAATTTCAAAAAAAATAAATGATGAGCTGCCTTTTCTTCTCGCAAGTCTAGAGGTTGATATTCTTTTTTTCTATAGGGATAACGTAAAAATCGCAGATTCTTTAGAGGAATATATCAATTCTGTTAGTAAAATTCAGAAAAAAGTGTCAAATGGATATTTAAGACGTGATGGTGAAAGTATTTCTTTGAAGGATAAAATCAAAATTGATCTTGATGAGATGAAAAAAACTGAGAAGATATTAGTTGATTATATTAGAAAAGAAAATATAATTCTGGAATATTAAAAAATTATGAACAAACAAGAAATCATTGAAAAGACTGCGCAATATGCGCGGGAAACTTTGGAGGGCGAAGGCTCTGGTCATGATTGGTGGCATGTTTATCGGGTTTGGAAAATGGCTCAGCACATTGGGCAAAAAGAAGAGGCGGATATGTTCGTGGTTGAATTGGCAGCACTACTTCATGATATTGCTGACTACAAAATGCATGACGGTGATGAAAATGTTGGGCAGAAGGTTGTTCGAGATTGGCTTGAGAAAAATAATGTTGATGAAGACGTCATCATCCATGTTTGCAAGATTATTAAGGATGCCTCATTTAAGGGTGCAAAAGTGGAAGTCAAGATGAATACTATTGAGGGAATGATAATGCAGGATGCTGATTTTCTGGACGCCTTAGGAGCAATAGGAATTGCTAGGGTTTTTGCTTATGGCGGAAAAGTTGGAAGGCCGCTTTATGATCCTAATGAGTTGCCAAGAGAGCATGCGTCTTTTGAGGAATATAAAAAATTTGGAGATGTTTCTACTATCAATCACTTCTATGAAAAACTTTTGATTCTGCAAGAGTTGATGAATACTAAAACCGGCAAAGAAATCGCCCAAGGCAGGCACGTGGTGATGGAAAACTTTTTGAAGGAATTTTTTGACGAGTGGGAGGGGAGGGCTTAGCCCTATAATTCTTCATTTGCGTTGACAGTGATACCTAGAAATGTTACATTTATAGGTATTAGAATACTGATAAATGTAAATACATGAAAAAATCCTTTATCTTAGCTGAAATTTATCGACAGAATAAACACTGGAACTTACCAGTGGAGTTTTTTGCTGAATTAAAAGGCATCAAACACAGCCGTCATTTGCTGGCTGAAATCTTGCCATATTTGGAAAAAAGACAAATTATTTCGATTGTTGGCTTGAGACGAACTGGCAAGACGATTCTATTAAAACAGCTCATTCAAAAAATAATTACCAAGACGCAGGCAGAAGCTATTTTGTTTTTGACTTTCGATGAAGCGATTATCCCTGGGAAAATTACCCTGGCAAATTATCTGAATGAATATTTGGAAAAAATTGCTCCCAAAAAAGGACCAATTTATATTTTCCTGGATGAAATCCAATATAATCAAAAATGGCAACATATTCTCAAACGTTATTATGATACAGACACTCGGATAAAATTTATTGTCAGTGGCTCATCTTCTTTGTTTTTACGAAAAAAAACTACGGAAAGTTTGGCTGGCAGAATTTATGAATTTTTTCTGCCCGTGCTTAGCTTCGAAGAATATTTGGAACTGAAAAATGTTGACAAGAAAATGCTAGAGCAATATCGCGAAGTTGCAAGTTTGCTTAATGAAAAGCTGAAAAATATCCCGCAAGCTGAGAATTTTTTTCAGCATTATGGTGAGGAAATGGAAAAAGAATTTGAATATTACCTTAAATTTGGTCAGTTTCCAGAAATAGTTCAGGAGCGTAATGAAATTATTGTCCGAAAATATTTGAAAGATGCGATTTATAAGAAAACGATCGAATATGACATCCCGAGGATTTTTGGCGTGGAAAAGATAGATGAACTTAAATTTCTTTTTCAGGTGATGGTTGGTGAAGTTGGTTCAAATGTTGAAATTGGCAATATCGCACGGGAAATTGGAATTGATGAAAAAACTATCAGTAAATATTTTAGCTATTTTGAGGAAAGTTTTTTGATTCAATTTGTGTATAATTTCACGAAATCAGCTAGAAAGGTCAAGCGTCTGGGCAAGAAAATTTATCTCGGTAGTTCCAATTTTTTTTCTGCTTTTCACGCTTGGTCGGATGAGGAGCAGTTGAATTATAAGTTTGGTTTTCTGGTGGAAAATTATTGTGCTACTCTCCTAAGAAGACAATATGAACAGGTTTCTTTTTGCCGAGTCAGAAAGGAAGAAGTTGATTTTTTGGTTTCGCATAATATTTTGGATCCCAAGAAATATCAATATATTGAAGTCAAGTATCGTGAGCACGTTTTGCTTAATAAGGTTAAATTCGGAATTAGGTTGGCGAAGAAAAGTGAAAATAAGTTGATTGTAGTCACAAAAAATGAATTTGCTGTTCAAGGTGATGTGCTTTTAATTCCTGCCTGGATGTTGAAATAATTTTCAAAATGTAGTTTTTTGAGTTATCCACAGTGCCTTTGTTGAAGGATTTTTGTTTAAGTGGTATAATATCACTGTAAACATTAAAAATCCAAAAAAATGAGCAAAAAATTTTGTGATCATGATTATAAAAATGCAATTAAAATTGGAGCTATGGATTATGTTTGCCCGCTGTGCAAAGACTTAGTGAATCCATTTGAATGGTTTATGGTAAATGAATATGACTGTGTGTTTGTCGATTTAAATCCAAAGAAAGAAGATAGAAAAACTCCAAAACGACTTGGCAAATCAATTGTCACCAAAAAAAATTTTCTCAAAAAACCAGAGGATAAAAAGTTGTTAAAATAAATTAGATGGTTACATCGATAGTGTATGCAATACCTGTAAGTGTAACATTTATATCCGATAGAGTACCGATAAATGTAAATGTACCAGAAAAGCTTTTATTTAAGGCAATAATTATTAGCAGATTAAACCTAATTTAAAATAAGATACCAACATTTATATGGCTGAGAAAAAAGAAACGCTGGCTTTTGTGGCGAAAAAGCTTAATGGGGCTAAAATTAAATGGGCGTTGATTGGAAGTGCCAATTTGGCCTTGCAAGGAATGTTTATTGCGCCTAATGACATAGACATCCTATTGAGTGTTTCAGACAAAGAAAAAGTTAAAAAAATATTTTCGAAAGAAAAATTGATCAGAAGTTCAGAGCTGAAGAATAAAGAAGGCGAAGAAATGTTATATTTGATTCAGGAAAATGAAGTGCAGTTTTGTTTTGAAAGGGCGCATGGCTTTTATGCCAAGTTTCTCAAGAATAACAAATTTCGAAAAATCAAACTAGGTTCGGTTGAAATTTCTTGCAACTTGCTGGAGGATGAAATCAAGGCCTATGAATTTTTGGGCAAAAAAGAAAAGGCAGAAAGCATTAGAGAATTTTTGAGAACCAATGTTTCGGCTGATTTTTTCAAGAAGATTTTGGATTTTGCTCAAGAGGCCTATCACAACAGCAACATCACAGGGCAGGCTATGAGTCCGGGCGGACCGTTTCCATATTTTGTGCATCCGCTTTGGTGCGCTATGATTTTGGCAAATGACAGGCGACTCTCCAAGGATGAAAGAGTTGCTGGTTTTCAAGCATTGATTTTGCATGATGTTTTGGAGGACACGGCCAAAAAATTGCCCACTTGGGTCAGCGTCGAAGTTGCTGATCTGGTCAGGGAGCTGACTTTTGAAAGTTGGGAAGAAAAAAAGAAACAGGTCAAATCTAAGAGCAAATTTGTGAAGTTGCTGTTGCTGGCGGATGGACTGGCGAATATGTATGAAGAAACAATCCGGGAAAACAAAAAAACAGAATACAAACAACAGACTGCTTATCTGCTGAAAGAAGCGCAAAAAAATTATCCCCAAAGTCGAATTGTCGAGATTGGCAAAGCTATTATTGAAAATACTAATTGGTAAAAATATGATTATCGAAAAAGTCAGGCAATTTGTGGAGGACGAATGTCGCAAGCCGACGAGCAAATATGAAGCGTTTAAGATTTTGTTTGAGAAATAATTTATAAGAAAACCCCTCACCTCTAACTCCTCTCCCCGAGGGAGAGGAGGACCCAATAATGTAAAAACCTATGGAAAAACCAAAACCATCAATTCCAGAAAACGCCAAAAAAGTTTTTGCAGGTAAGCTTTTTGACGTGTATCAATGGGAGCAAGAGATGTTTGATGGGAGCAAAAAAATATTTGAAAAGGTTAGGAAAATAGACTCGACTGTTATTCTTGCTTTTACGGATGATGGAAAGATTCTTGTTTTAAATCAGCAGCAGCCAAACAAAGGAAATTATACGAGCTTACCAGGTGGGATGATAGAAAGAGGTGATAAACCCATGCAAACTGCCGAGAGAGAATTACTAGAGGAAACTGGCTATGTGGCGAACGAATTAAAATTGTGGCATAGTCATCAATTTCATGATAAGGCTGTCTGGAATTATTTTTATTTCATTGCCAAGGGATGTCACAAAGTTGCCGATCAAAATCTTGATGCCGGAGGCGAAAAAATAGAAGTTATGGAACTTGAAATGCCTGAATTTTTGGATATGCTTTTGGTCCAGAAAATAAAAGGTTCTGAGATAATTATGAAAATGATTAAAGAAGATTTGGTTGTGATTGACAAGGAAAAGACTTATGAAAAGATAAAAAACTATTTTAAATGATTTTTTAACACGAATAAAAAAATGAAAATAACTTTCCTTGGAACAAATGGTTGGTATAGCAATGAAAACGGGAATACTCTTTGCACATTACTGGAAACTGAAGAATATTACATAGTTTTTGACGCTGGAGATGGACTGCACAAGCTAGGCGATTATGCAGTCAAAAACAAACCCATTTTCTTGTTTTTGAGTCATTTGCATCTTGACCATATTGTGGGTTTTCACACTTTGGATAAATTTAGATTCAAAAACAAACTGACTGTCTTTTGTCCAAAAGGAACTAAAAAGCACTTAGACAAGATAATTGACCACCCTTTCACTGCTTCTGTTTCTAGTTTTCAATACGAATTTTCAATAGAGGAATTGGAAGAGGGAAAGCACGAGCTTCCTTTCCCTTTTGAGTGCAAAAGACTTCTTCATGTCGATGGGTCATTTGGGTATAGCTTGATGCTGGAAGGAAAAAAAATCACTCATCTTTGCGACACTGGTCTTTGCGAAAATGCAAAATTTTTGGCCGCTGATTCAGATGTTGTTTTGCACGAATGCTCCTTGAGAAATGAAGTTTCAGATGAGGTCTGGGGTCACGTTGGTGCAGTTGGCGCTGCTATGGTTGCTAGGGATGCTAAGGTTGAAAAATTGGTGCTAACCCATTTTAATGCTGAAGAGTTTCCCCTCATG
>CAIOVI010000028.1 GCA_903861715.1 uncultured bacterium | reverse complement strand
GGCATAATAGGTATGATCAGTGGCATCCCAAGTTGCAGTCGCAGGACCACGTGTAATAGCAGCACCATCGGGATATTTGGTTGTCATCATGTTTTCTTTCAACCAACATTGCGAACCAATGGTAACGGTGCTGTAAAGATTACTATCAGCATCCATTACGCTGGACATTCCACAAGCAAAACCCATGGCTGCCCTGGCCTCGGGAACAAAGAAAACAATTTCAAAAACGAAAGCAAACAAGGCAATCAAAACGAAACTCAAATTCGTCAAACTTGAAACGAATATTTTGCTGCGCATATTTTTTTGATTATTTTAAAAACCAGCTAAGCTTCTTGTTTGATTTTATTATTCAGCAAAATTAGCACCAAAATATTTACCAGTATCAAACGGCCTGTCCGTCTTAGGATGAAAAGATGCAGCAAGGAATTTAATATGCTTTTATTATACCACAAAAAAAGCAAAAAGTTATCCACAGGAGTCATGCAATTATACAAGCATCTAAACATACAGCCATTCAACCATCCAATCAGTTAAACATTCAAACAAAAAACAAGCACAAGCAAAAAAAACACCCCCGCAAAATGCGAGGGCGTTTTTGATATGCGATACTGAATCAATTAAATTATCGCCAGCAGCAAGGAGGCTACACCTCCAACGTCTGGTTACAAATAAGAGAGTTAATTCCGTATAATAAAAGTGCGAACTATTTCAAAACAACAGTTGCTCCGGCTTCTTCCAATTTCTTTTTGATTTCTTCGGCTTGCGCTTTGGCAACTTTTTCTTTGATCACTTTTGGAGCTGCATCAACCAAGTCTTTGGCTTCTTTCAGTCCCAAGCCAGTGATTTCGCGAACAGCTTTAATCACATTGATTTTTTGACCACCAACAGCAGTGATTTCAACATCAAAATCAGATTTTTCTTCAGCAGCTTCAGCGGCGGCAGTTGGAGCTGCTCCCATCATCATTGGAGCGGCAGCAGAAACACCGAATTTTTCTTCCAAAACTTTCACCAACTCGGAAAGATCAAGCACGCTCATCTTTTCGATTTCAGCCACCAATTTTTCAAATTTTGCTGGCACAACAACTTCCTTTTTTTCTTCAGTCATACTCTTACTTTATAAGTCCTATAAGTCCAATCCGACTTATTTGACCTAAAAATTATTATAATTATTATTTAACTTCGCTGATAGCATTAAGCACCTGCACCAATCCTCGCAAATTGCCAGCCAACACATTGACGAAGCCAGATATTGGAGCATTGAGCGTTCCAACCAATTGTCCCAAAAGTTGTTCTTTTGAAGGAACTTTGGCCAGCGCCTTAACTTCATCTGCATTCATCAATTGTGTGCCAAGCACACCACCAAGCATTTTCACGTTTTCATTGGTCTTTGCAAAAGTATCAATGATTTTTGCTGCTGCAACTTCGTCCAAATTGGACAGTGACAACGCAACTTGACCTTCAACCTTGGCAATGTTGGCGCCTTCGATGCCAGCGTTTTTCAGCGCAATGTCAATCAAAGTTTTTCGCACCACCACATATTCAACTCCAGCGGCTCGCAAGGATCTTTTCAGAATTGTTGCATCCTTGACCTTCAGGCCCTTGAAGTCAACAAACACCACCGACTTGGCTGCTTTAATTTTTTCCGTGAGCTCTTTAACCAGCTCATGCTTTTGATTTCTTGTTAACATCTATTGGCGATTCGAATGACTCGAATGAACACTCGAATTTACGAATTTTGCATTTCATTCGTAGATTCGGATTTCATTCGTAGTTTCGCATCGGATAATTAAAAAATCTGCGTTTCCGCAGATCGACCTTTGGCGCCCCAAAAACATTTTCAAAAAATGCTTTCATGGTTCCTCGACAGGACTTTTGTTCACCCCGTGAAATTCCGTTAGGAATATTTCACTGGGCAAGCTGCCTGTTGTCTGCGGACTTTTCGCGTAAACAAAATATAATTCAGGCCTTACGCACTTGATCGAAAAATTACTTACAGCCGATTTTCTTAGTGAAAAAGGCTTGAAGTAGACCAGGGGGAACTTTCTTAGTAAGGAAGTTACGCTCTAGGAATTTGAGAGCAAGTGTGTAAGGCTTGATATGCACTTAATTTTACGCGATATTCTATTGTTATATCTAAAATTTCAATCTTCTTGATTAGGCAGCCACGGGAGTTTCAACTTTTTCTTCCACTACTGGAGTTGCTGCTTCAGCTGCTTTTTCTTCAACTACTGTTTCGGCAGGAGCTTCTCCGGCTTTTTCAGCAACTGCTGGTGCTGCCTCGGCTTTGGCAGGAGCTTCCTCAACGACAGGTGGCTTTGGTCTTTCCATTTTCACAGCGCGCTTCTTGCCCTCAATCACACCTTCTCGGATGAAAAGATTGTAGGCGCTATCAGAAACTTGCGCTCCCTTGGCAATCCATTCCTTGACCTTATCAGCTTTAATAACAGCCTTTTTTTGATGTGGATCATAACTGCCAAGCACTGCAATGTGTTTGCCGGTCGGGGTCATGGTGTGCTGCTGAAGCACAATTCGAAATTGAGCTTTGTTCTTTCTTCCAACTCTTGAAAATCTAATAGTCAACATATAATTTCCTTCTTTATTACGAATAAATTACCAGGTATCGATGAATGCCTGTTTTCAGCTCTTTTAGGCTGTTTTTTAATACCTATCCAATATACCGCCCCAGCCACTTTTTGTCAACCCCTATTTTTTTAAAAAAGTTTGATAAAAAACCCAGGTCCACTAAACAGACCTGGGTTATATAAGAACAATGAAGCTATTGCGCTTGAATCATTTCATGCTCTGCATTTGAAATAACAGCAGACGAGAAGTACCAAGCATCCCAACCCCCCTTTTCATTTTTCATTTTACTGAAAGTCGACTCGTCAATTATTTTTTTAGCGAGATAGGAGATATCCGCATCCTTCGAAGTAGAATAAAAATAGTCAGGCTTATTATAATAAAGATATATAATGAGAATGCCTTTTCTTTTTTTACCCAACTTGCTTCTAAACATATCCATGTTCCGATACATTTCATCATCGCTTATTTTCTTATCTAAAAAGAAAAGTGCGAGTCCATAGTCTCTATTAAGACTGTTTAGTTTCTTAAAATCCTCATTCACATTTTCGAGGTTTAAAGCTCTAAGCATTATGTCTTTTTTCCACTTACGATCAACTCTTAAATATTTGAAATCGTCTTTGGGTACGACTATTGATGTAGCGGCAGGCTTTTTAATCTCTGGCGCTGCGCTTGCCGTGAAAGAAGAAATGGAGATAATAGCGAAAAAAATCGCCGCAATGATTCCAATACTGAAATGTTTTTTCATTTTTTCAAATGGATACGAGGCAATTTTGCCTCTGATTATTGGTAGATGTTAAAGAATTAAGATAGCTTATAATTATACTCCTTTTCCAGCCTTTGTCAAGCTAAAACGCCAAAAAACCCTTACTGAAAGGATTTTTCAAAAATTTTGCAATCTTTATTGTCTTCGCGAGTATTTTTGTACTCAAAAATGCGTGGCGATCCAGAGCAGAGCATCGCCCTGGATTGCTTCAGCTGATTACATCTTCGCAAAGACACCAGTGTTTTTTTGGCAATTGCCAAATTTTAACAACTTTTCTTAAAAATCCATTGCTAATGTAACAATATAACAATTTTGTATTCCTACTCTTTTCTCAGCGCTTCCATTGGTGAAAGTTGGGAGGCTTTGTAGGCGGGATAAAAACCAAAGATAATGCCGGTGGCCATCGAAAAGCCGGTGGCCAGCAAAATTGAACTCAAGGTGACGGGAAAGTTGATATTGAACCCAGCGTTGCTGATAACATAGGACAAAAGCAGTGAAATCAAATAACCGAGCAAAATGCCAACCACCCCGCCTAGCAAGGTGATGAAAATCGCTTCCAGCAAAAATTGATTGCGAATGTCAGCCGCCGTGGCCCCAACCGCTTTGCGCAAGCCAATTTCGAAAGTTCGTTCCACTACCGACACATACATCACATTCATGATGCCAACCCCGCCCACCACCAAAGAAATCGAAGTCAGCGCCAAGAGCAAAATGTTGATCGTGCCAAAAACATCGCCAATAATTTTTTGGGCTTCTTGAATGGTGGAGACTGAAAAATCTTCTTGCTCGGGTTTGGGAGTTTTGTGTTGACGCTTGAGCACATCGGCGACATCAGCCGCCGTCACGTCAATCAAATTGGCATCTTTCACTTTCAGCATAATCATACGGACATAGTCAATGCCCAGAATTTTTTTCTGCAGCGTTTGCACTGGCATGTAAATCAATTCGTCATAGTTGAAAAAAGTCACCGCCCCTCTTTTTTGCAGCACCCCAATCACTCGGAAATTCAGGCCTTTGATTTTGATGGTTTGACCCAGCGCCTCTTGATTGCCAAACAGGGCATCTTTGATGTCGCTGCCAATCACCACCACTTGCGCCAAACCGTTATCGTCGCCTTGAGAATAAAAACTGCCCTGCGCCAATTTGTTGGCGCCATCAATCAAAGCATAGTCCGGGCCGGTTCCGAAAATCATCGCCTGCTTGTTTTGATCTTGATAAGTGGCCAAGCTTTGCCCAATGTCGATGGGCGCAAATTTGTCGATGTTGGGAATTTTTTTGAGCGCCTCGCCGTCCGCAATTTTCAGCGTTGTGATTTGAATTCCTTGCGCTTGACCAGTGGCGTTAGCCGAAGAAGTTTTGTCCGTGGCCGGAACTTTGGTTTCCACTTGAATAATGTCATTGCCGAAACTGCCCACTTGTCCCAGGATATATTCTTTCACCCCTTGCCCGCTGGAAGTCACCACAATCACCGACAAAATGCCAATCACAATTCCTCCCAACGTCAAAACCGTTCGACCCTTGTTGATGGTCAAACTGCGCAGCGCCAATTTGATTGAGAGAAAAAATTGTTTAAACATAAATATAAGCAAGATACAATAACCAAGATACAAACACCAAACAAAATTCAATAATCAAAAAATATCACTCCTCCCTTTGGAAAAGGGAGGTTGGGAGGAATTTGAAAAACTTTCTTTATTTAAGTTAGCCTTTCAAATCCTCCTCAATCCTCCTTTACTAAAGGAGGAAGAAAATACATTTTGTAATTTTGGATATTGGAATTTGAAACTTGTTTGGTTATTGTTTCTTGTATCTTGTTTCTTATTTTACATTTCTTATTTTTTAGTTATTACTCATAACGTAGGGCTTCCATCGGCGAAATTTGCGAAGCCTTGCGGGCAGGATAAAGTCCGAACAAAACTCCAATCAAAACCGCCACCGAAGTGGCAACCACAATGGAACTGAGCGAAATGATGAACTCCCAACTATACCCCAGGGCATTAATCACCACCGAGGCCAAGAAAGCCAACAAAATTCCAAAAACAATGCCCACAATTCCCCCCAGCAAAGTCAAAAAAACTGACTCAATCAAAAATTGCAAAATAATGTGCCGCGACCTGGCCCCAACGGCTTTGCGCAAGCCGATTTCTCTGATGCGCTGATTGACTGAAATGAGCATGATGTTCATGATGCCAACCCCGCCGACCAAAAGTGAAATGCCAGCAATGCCCGCCAAAAAATATTTCAACACGTTGGTGATGTTGGTGATGGTGGTCAAGGCTTGTGCGGTGTTGCGCACTGAGAAATCGTCATCAATGATATTTTTGATTTTATGCTGAGTTCTCAAAGTGTATTCAATGTCAGCCGCGGCTCTGTCCAAATTGTCAGCCGAATCAATTTTGACTCGCATGAAATTGACATAGTTGATGCCGAGCAAAATTTTCTGCGCTGTTTCCAGGGGAATGTAAGTCAAATTGTCCGTGTTGGTGAAACCACTAGCGCCTCTTTTTTCAAAAAGTCCAATCACCGTGAAGTTGGTGTCCTTCAGCGAAAAAACTTTGCCAAGCGGATCCTCATTGCCAAAAAGGGCCGTGGCTTGATCGGGACCCAAAATGGCCACCCTGGCCAAACCCGACTCTTCCTCGGTTGTGAAAAAACGGCCAGCTTTGAGTTTGACACTTTCCACATTTGGAAAACTTGGCGAAACCCCTTGAAAACTGGCTTCGCTCGAATTGCTTTTGTATTTTTCTGGCGCCACGCCGCTGACATAAGCGCAGCCATCAGCTGCATTGGGCACATTTTTCTTTTGCAAAATAGCTTGCAAGTCCGCTTCTTTCAAAGTGGTGATCACGATGCCCAAAGCCGAAGCGGGCGGCCCCTTGCTGTCAGAAGCCCCTGGCAAAACTCCAATCAAATTTGAACCAATGCCCGAAACCTGACTCAAAATCAGTTGCTGGGCGCTCGCCCCAATAGCCATCACCACAATCACCGAAGCAATCCCAATAATGATTCCCAGAATCGTCAAAAAACTGCGGAACTTTGAAGCCAGCAAGTTATTATATGAGATTTTAATTGGGGAAGATAGTTTCATAAGCGACTCGAATTTACGAATGAACACTCGAATGTTTCGAATTAAATTCAGTGTTTAAAATTCTTTTTGGCTTCAAGTAAGTAGCTCTAAAATTTACAATTAACCCAAGTGGTAAATGAGCAACCTCTAATACCAAATTAACTAAAACACTGTTAGTTTCAAGGAGGCTCAACCTCCATTATGGAGGTTGAGCCTCCAACGTCTATCTACCATTAATTAAGTTAATTCTGTATAAATATCTTACCATTTGATAATAATCTTCTTTGGTGATAAATTTTTTATTTTTGAAATCTATGATAATTTTTTCTTCTATAATAAAATCTGGAATGTTTCCCTTTAAATCAACACTTTCAAAAACGCCTTTTAAATCCTTTTCTCTGCAGTATTTAAACCCCTGAGCAATCAACACTTTTTCAAAAACATCACAATATTGTTTTTCCAGTTTAAAACGTCCCAACTCATTGTGAATCTTAAACAGCAATCCCGTTATTTCATAGGATAACTCTGGATGATAAATGTCTTTGTTTTTTACCAGACTCATACGATTTAAGGGCGATTTGAATTTACGATAGAACTTCCCATTCGAGTCATTCGAGTGCCCATTCGAGTTATTCGAGTCGCTTCTATTTTAACAAATTGTTTTCTCCATCGGCAATCAATCTTTCCTTGACCAATTCATCGGAAATGATGCGGCCGTCTTTCATGTTCAAGATGCGCTTGGCATGCTGAGCGGTGTAAGTTTCGTGGGTCACCAAAATCACCGTGTGCCCAGCGTCATTGAGTTTTTGCAAAATTTTCATCACCGCCAAGCCTGATTTGGAGTCCAAGTTTCCGGTTGGTTCATCGGCAAAAATAACTTCCGGATCATTGACCAACGCTCGCGCAATGGCCACGCGCTGTTTTTCGCCGCCCGAAAGTTGATTGGAAAGGAAGTCCGTGCGATGACTCATGCCAACTGCCGCCAAAGCTTTGGTGATTTTTTCGCTGTTGCTGACTTCCAAATGATCTTCGTCATACAGCAGCGGCAACTCTGTGTTTTCATAAACCGTGGTGCGCGGCAAAAGATTGAAAGATTGAAAAACGAAACCGATTTTTTTGTTGCGAATTTTGGCCAATTCATCGTCAGTGTATTGGGTGATGTTTTTGCCTTCCAACAAATAGGTTCCCTCGCTCGGACGATCCAGCATACCCAAAATTTGCATCAGGGTTGACTTGCCGGAGCCCGACGGACCCATGATAGAAATGAACTCGCCTTTTTGAATTTCAAAACTCACATCAAAAAGCACCGGAGTTTTCACTCCTTCGGTTTCATAAGTCTTGCTCAAGTTTTGGACGGAAATTAAAGGCATAAAAATATTTTCTAAGAATTACCTGCCTACCGGCAGGCAGGCGAATTTATACGAATGTACGAACCCACGAATCTACAAATTTACTACCCGCCTACCGTCGAGGCAGGCAAATCTACAAATCCTTCCTGCTCCCCTCTTTAGAAAAGAGGGGTTGGGGGAGATTTGAAAAACTTTCTTTGCAAACTAAATCTTTTAAATCCACCTCGCGAATGCTGTACTCGATCGCATTCGCTACTTTTCTAAAGGAGGAAGAAAATGCAGTTATAAACTTTTTCCCTTCAACCTCCCTCCCCTATCCAAGGCTCAACCAAGCCACAAACACGACATGAATTTCGAAGGACTGTGGCACGTGGCCGTACTCGACTTTACGTGCTTGACAAAATGGCTATTTGGGAGTATAATTTAGAGTTAATAATGGCTCGTTAACAAAACCCTATAAAAAAATGAAAAAGTATTTTGTTCGCTCGACTTTGGTGGTTTGCTTGTGCTCACTAGCAATAACCATTGGAATGGGCGTGGGGATTTCCCTAAATTTCATCCCCCCTTTGCTGAGGCTGCTCAGCATACCAATTGCAGCACTGACTATTTCCGAGGGATTGTCCTCGAGAACAGTGAGGAAAGTTCCTAACGCTGCTAGTCTATAGACTGGCAGCTTTTTTTATTCCCAAATTTTCAACCCACCCATACTTTCTTATTTGTAGATTTGCAGCCAATTTGTAGATTTGTGGGTTCTTCTTACATTCGTAATTCTTAGTGAGACAACCTACTTCGTCACCACAAACGTCACCACCTTCTCGCCACCTTTGAGGCCGGAGGTGATTTCCACCATCCCATCATCCCCTTCCAAACCAGTCTGAACATAAGCTCGCTTGGTCGTGTTATCGACAACTTGTAAAACATCAACATATTTTTTGTCGCCGTCAGTTTTGATGGCTCGTGATGGGACTGAAATCACATTGTCTTTTTGAGCGGTGGCGATGTCAAGATTGGCACTCATGCCAGCTTTGAAGCGTGGATCCAAATTATCGAATTTCAATTTGATGCGATAATACACCACGCCTTGAATTTCCGTTGAGGCCGGATCAATCTCAAAAACGCTCGCCTTGAAAACATCAGCAGCAGTCAGGGCATCCAGGGTCACGTTGACACTTTGACCAATGGAAACCTTGGCAATGTCAGATTCAGGAATGTTTGATTCAATCAGCAAATCATCTTTTTGAATCACCGTCAAAATCGGACTGTTCAAATTCAAAACCACAGTTTCGCCCGGATTGGCATTGCGCTTGATCACCAGACCGTCAAAAGGCGCCAGCAAATCAACTTCTTTCAGTTGATCCTGAACCACGCTCACTGAAGCTTGAGCTTGTTGAACAGCAGCCCGCTGAGCATCTCGCTGCTCAACCGTCGAAGCACTTTTGTGTTTTGTCATGTTTATCAAATTACTCTGCTGAACCAACAACTGCGCCTGCGATACTTTCAATTGAGAAAGCAGCGTTCCAGTGTCGATGGTCGCCAATTTTTGACCTTTGGTTATTTGATCGCCCACATCAACCGTGATGCTTTTGAGCGTGCCGGTGGTTTTGAAAGACATGTCAATTTGTTGATTGGGATTGAGCGTGCCGGTGGCTGAAACTGTGCGCAGCAATGTTCCTTTGACCGCCTCAGCGGTGGTGTAAGTCGTCACCGGTTTTTTGCTTTTGGAATAAGCAAAAATTCCGCCAATAATTACGACGGTAATAACGATCCAAATTAACCACTTTTTTGTTTTTTTCATTTATATTATTATTTAAAAAAATTTTGTCATGCTGAACCCGTTTCAGCATCTACTTTCCTTGTCTCAGTTAATTTTCTGTGTGCGAGATCCTGAAACCCTCCAAAGGCGGGCAGGCAAGTTCAGGATGACATGCTTAGTTTATTTGAATTAAATGTTTTAAAATTTAGACATTTAGATTTGATTTTAAATTTCAAATTTAGCCTTTAAAATTACTACTCTGATTTAATTCACAAACTACTAAAAATTCCCCCAAATACAATCATTTACAATAAAACGTTTTGTTTTCCTAAACCATCCAACGCCTCATTGACCAGGGCGTCGGCGATTTTGTTTTTTTCGCGCAGCACGTGCGTGAAAGTCACTTTTTCAAACTCCAACATCAGATTCCAAATTTCCAGGAAATATTGCTGAATGCGAGGTTCCTTAAGCTTATACTCATGACCGAGCTGTTTTACAACAAGTTCGCTGTCCAAAAAGCAACTTATCGTTGCTTGTTTGGCCGGCACATTGCCCAAAAGTTGCTTGAGTTTTTTCAGCCCAAAAATCAGCGCTTCATATTCTGCGTCGTTATTGGTTCTGATTCCAATACACTCACCATATTTTTTTTCCAAAGTTTGAATGTAAACTCCAATTCCAGCTGGTCCGGGATTGCCTCGTGACCCTCCGTCCGTGAACATCACAATTTCTTTTTGCATCCAGTAGTAGAAATTCAAATGAGCTTTGCTCAAAAGACTTTCTCTTTTATATAAATCTTTATTACTTGACCAAGCCAACTCCGATATGAAAATTCATTCAGTTTCAACTTTCACTACAGGATAAATAATTTTGCAAACTTAAATCTTACATTTCAAGCTTAGCATTTTTCAGCTTTTCAAGCAACCGAATAAAAATCTAAAATCCTAATATCCCTGCCTACCGGCAGGCAGGGTTATTGTTTCTTGTATCTTGTTTCTTATGTTATGTTTCTTACTATGTCGGTTCAATGTCTCTGACTTGAACCGCATTTTTCTTGTTTTAAACAGAACCGTTTCGATTCCCTCCAAAGGCGGACAGGCAGGTCGGAGACAGTGAACCGACGCAAAATTAGGATTTAGGATTTGGGATTTGGAACTTTATTGGAAATTAGGATTTAGGATTTGGAAATTTTTTCTTGTTTCTTAAATTAACCTCGCCACCAGATAACCAATGCCGAAAGGCCCTTCATAGCTGAGGAATTCAAAGTTGTGTTTTTCTTCGTGAATTGCGCCCATCATCACAATGATTGAGCGAATTCCACATTCAGCGGCTTCGTCAACGTCCTCTTTGTGCATATTTATGATGCTGAGCAAATTGCCTCTTCCCAGTTGATGAATGATGTCACGATCAAAATTTTCCGCCTCGGGCGAAAAACCAGCTGGCGCATTGCGAGTCAAGCGATGAGACAGTTCCCCACTGGCCAAAATAGCCACCCGCTTGGATGTGGCCTTGCCAATCACGCTTTCGATGATTTGACCATAGCGAAAATGCTTTTCATAGCTCATCAATGAAAAAGAAAGCTGCACAATTTTGGGCGCCAGGTTTTTTGTCAGATGATGCAGCGGAATCAGGGTGCCATAGTCCAGCGGATTGCGATGAGTGTGCACTGGCATTTCATCGACCCGACAAAGATGTTTGAGTTTGTGGGCAAGTTCAATGTCATTTTTGAATTCGAAAGTTTCACTCGATCCAAACTGAGAAAAGTCGCCCACCAATTTTTTGGCAGAGTTGATGATGAAAGCATAAGGCTCAAGCTCGCCATGCGGTGAAATGACAATCACCGTGTCCGGAGCAGCCTTTTCCAAACCAATTCGCAGCTCCTCAAAAGCTGCCAAAGTTTTTTCAATTTTTTGGATGTCCTCAGCCGGCCCAACCCCAGGAATGCTTTCGGGCGGGTGCGGGACAATCGCAGCAAAGACAATCATAAGTCCTTGAAATTAAAGCCTCCAAAATGGCTCCTGTTTATGCTTCAAGTCTATACCCTTCCCTTTTCTAACGCAAGATAAGGGCTCAACACAAAATACAATAATCAATAAATCATAAATCTAAATATCCCTGCCTGCCGGCAGGCAGGCAATTTCCAATAAAGTTCAAAGAGAGCTTTCTTCCTCCTTTAGTAAAGTAGCGAATGCGAGCGAGTACAGTATTCGCGAGGAGGATTTGAAAGGCTAACTTAAATAAAGAAAGTTTTTCAAATCCCTCCCAACCTCCCTTTTCCAAAGGGAGGAGTGATATTTTTTGATTATTGAATTTTGTTTGGTGTTTGTATCTTGGTTATTGTATCTTTGTTTGGAAACTATCTTGGTGTTTGTATCTTTGTTGAAAAACTAGCTTGGTGTTTGTAACTTGTTTGATATTTTACGTTCCACGTTATGCGGTTTACGTTTCACGTTTTTAGCCTTTGGCCAGCGTTATTTCCACAATTTCGGAATGTTTTTCGGTGCGCATTGGCGTGCCCCAAGCACCCAGCCCACAAGAAGTGTGAATTGAAAAATTGCCTTTCTTTTTCAGGCCATAGTCATAGCCTCCAAACATAAGTCGAGTGACAATTCCGAAAGGAAAAAGCTGACCTTTGTGAGTGTGTCCGGAAAGCATCAAAGAAATGCCAAGTTTTCTGATTTTGGCAATTTGAGATGGCATATGCCAAAGCAAAACACTTGGTTCGGATGCTTTAAAATCGGCAATTTTTTTGATGGTGGCAGCCACGCTGATTTTCTCATTTGGCGCCGGATAGTCGATGCCAACAAATTGCAGGCCATCCACAACCTTGACTTCATTGCGCAAACAAGTAATCTTTGTTCTGCCCAAAACTTCAAAAGTTTTGCCCACGCCCAAATAGGTTTCGTGATTGCCAGAAGCATAAAAAATTCCCCTTGAGGCTTTGAGCAAATTGAGCGGCTCGACAAAAACATCAATGTGTCCGTCGGTGCCATCAAAAAGATCGCCCGTGATGACAATAACATCTGGTTCAAGCGCATTGATTTTTTTGGCCACTTCAAGCATGTAGTCATAGTGATAAATGTGACCCAGATGCACATCAGAAATTTGCACAATTTTTTTGCCAATCCAAACTTTGGGCAAATTGTTGATTGAAACCTCGATTTTTTTCACAATCGGCGTGAAAGCATTCACGATGCCATAAAGAGAATAAACAGCCCCACCCAAAATTGCCAAACTGCCAATCACCCTGCCTTTGAAGTGAAAACCCACAGCTTGTCCAAGCAAAACAGCTGCCCAGCCAAAGGCAAAAAAGAGCAACAAATTGATCATGAAGCCCACCCAAACGCCTGAGAAAAAATAATATTTTCGATTGAAATGGTTGTCCCAACGATGAGCCAGCAAAGTTGAAATCATGATGCTAAAGCCCAGAAATGCACCCAGCATAAACAACACCCAAATCAAAATATTTTTTTCAAAAGGTTGGGAAAAAGGGAAAAAATGAGCCACCGAAAGATAGACCGCCACGTGAGCGGCGATATAGGCCGGGAAAACCAGGAAAAAAACTATGCTGGATTTGATAATTCTTCTAAGTTTGTTTAACATTTTTCCATTATATCAGATTAATTTATTTTTTTCTAGCCTTAGGGCATTTCGGAGTTCGACTCCTTTAAGGGGAGCCGAGCTCCTCCTCAAGCTAACCTCAAAAATCAAAACACCATTGCTGGTGTTCTGAAATATTCAAATTTTAAACCAAATTTAACCTGAAATTATACCGAATAAATCCAAGGTCTATCTTCCACTAATTAAGCTTGTTTAATATTGGAATTATTTCTTGAAAGCCACCGTGGCTGGTTGCAAACTGACTAAAGGCAATGATTGACAAACTTCAGCATAGCCCTGCACATCCAAAGTTGCTAGCTTGTTTTCCGAGGAAGCTTTGAGACTGGTGCTAACCTTGTCCGTTGCATCAACCAATTTTACTTTGAAATTTTGATCACTCTCGCTTGGTTTATAGTTCGTGACTGGCAAATCTGCAGCATAAGTTTTTTTAATTGCAATCACGATTCCATCTGCCTCCTGCGACACAAATTGAGCTTCAACTTTCACATCGCCTTCATAATAATGAGGTGTGCAAGTGACGTTGTCAGCTTTTGTAGCGTCACTATTTTTGCTCGCCTTTCCAGCAAACAAAAGTCGCATGTTGTTCTTTTGGGCTAACTGGGCTTGTTGATTTTCAACGTTATCGATCAAGGCAATGTCTCTGGAATTTTTCAGCCATGTAAATCCACCCACTGCAACCGCTACCAACAACACCACTCCAATTGCAAATTCACTGGCAATTTTTTTGTTTACCTTTTTTTTGCTCATTTTTTTTCAAACAAACCGCAAGTCTCTTGGTGAGAATTTGGTTTATTTTTTTATTTTTTTATTTATAACTAGTAAGGCTTCTTATTGCTGATACAGGCTGCTCACAGTGCTGAGCAAAGACGGCAAAATAATGACGACGGCTATCAGGGGAACCAAAACAGTCGCAACTGTCACAATCAAGGTCCAAAGAAAATATTTTCGCAACTTTTCCACGGAAACATAAATAGCGTCGATTTTTGTTTGTTGCTCTTCAATTTTTTTGAGAATTTCTTCCATACAAAAATTATAGCATATTTTTTCAAAAGCGAACAGTGAAAAATCAAAGGGCTGTGGATAATCTTTTGACAAACAAAAAACGCTGCCAATTGCAGGCAGCGTTTTTTGTTTTTTTGTAGCTAGTTTAAAGAAGGCTAAACCTTCGGAGCACCGAAGGTTTAGCCTTCGAGAGTTGGCTAGCAAAATTAAGTTTGTTCAAGTGCTAAACCTATTTAGTAATGTTGCCACTACCCTGTTTGCGCTTCCTCCAAACCAAAATTCCGGCGCCGGCCACGATGACCACCAAAATCCATTTCCAGTTTGAGCTCCAGAAACCAGCTTGATTGCCACTGCCAACTGTTTCGCCCAAGACTGCGCCACTGCCTGAATCATTGGAAGCGTTGGCGGTGTTAATCGCATTGCCATTGTCGTTTCCCGAAGTGGCATTGTCTTTTGAAGCTGACTCGGTGCCTTGGAGCACGCCCACAGCGGCTTTGCCATTGGTTGGAATGGTGATTTTGATCACCTTGGCTCCGCTTTGATTGCCAGCAGCATCCTCGGTCACAATCTTGTAAAAATAAGTCTTGCCAATTTCGACATCGCTGTCAGTGAAGGACTCGTCTTGTCTTTTTTGCTTGGAAACTCGCGAATCATTGTCTTTGACAAAGTTCTTGTTGGTGCCACGGTAGACATAAACTTTTTCGATGGTTTTGTCTTTGGCATCCCAAGAAAGTTTGACATCCTTGGTGTCTGGGCGATATTTGGCGCCCAAGTTTTTCACGCCGTCTGGAGCAAGCGTATCAAGCAGAGATCCAAAAGAAGTGAAATGATAGGTCAAAATCTTGGTGTCAGTGCCGTTGTTGATGGCGCACTCGCCTCCCGCTGGAGCTCCAGTTGGACTTTCATAAGTTCCGGTGCAGACATTGGTGATTTCAGTCCACTGACTTGAACCCGCTGGACGATAACCCACCGCACCAGTCACTCCCGGCAAGGTGATGACCACTGGAGTGTCAAAAGTGATTGTGCCATCTGGAGAACCCAAGGTGATGACTGTGTCGCCGACTGCAAAACCAGCTGGGGCATTGCCGCCACTTGGCGTGCCAGAAGTTGGCGCTGAAATGATTCCATCCCAACCGGCAGGGCCATTTATCACAGTGCCATCCGGAATAGTAACATTAGCAACGTCAGAATTGATGGTAATTTCAGGCAAGGTTCCAGTTCCATCCCCAGCAACGAAAGCACTCACATCAATTGTTGGATTTGCAGTGCCAACCGCGATTTCTACAACCACAGCTTGCTCTCCGTTAGTCAGCACGACTTGAGGATTACCATTATCCAGAATGACGTTGCCGTCCTCATCAGGCTCAGTTTGTCCGATCGAGAAAGTTGTTGAATCACTGCTACCGGTATGGTTCGTGTCGCCTGCATAGGTATAGCTAGCGGTAGCGATACCGACATTCACATTGTCGGCATACGTCGGATCAGGTGTGAGACTTAGACCTCCGACACCGGTCACTGAAACAGTACAAGGCGTGATTGCCGAACCAGTATACGTCTGCGAGTCAGTTGGGCAGGTCACTTCGGTGGTAGATGTCGCCTGCGTGATAATACCAGTTGCAATCGTATAATTAACTGGTTTAATATACTTCGCCGCGTCGTTTCCACTAAGCGTATACTCAACTGTGATGGTCTTGCCGGTTCCGAAATCTTTCGAGTTATACGTCGCAACAGCACTCACCGTCACAGTATCCCCGCTCACCACGCCGCTCAAAGCTCCAGCTGTTACTGCGGCAGTCGTAGTTCCATCATACGTTTTAGAAAGCGTAAGTGAAGATGGATCGGCAATCGTCAGCTGTTTCGTCGCCGTGGTTGGAAATACCGCTGAGATAACTCCAGAGTTTGCAGAGTTAGTCGCAATCGCATCAGCCACTGTGAAATAATTTGACGTAACACCAGTCAGGGTATAGCCTGCTTTAGGTGTAATGGTAATTGTTGCAGTATAAGCCGTTCCAGGATGAAATGTCACCGGAGCGCCACTCCAGGAAATCGTCGCGGTGTACAAATCGGTAGCCATGATAGTTGACGTCGGAGTCGCATCTGTCACCGGCGCTGTCACTCCGGCAATCGCCGGTGTATCAATCACTCCAGTGGCATCAAACGTCAACGCTCCAGCGTCAACCATTTCGTTTCCTGAGGCATCAACAACTTTTGTTCCATAGGTATCAATGATATACGTTCCTATTGGAAGCGTTCCGGTATAGGTAACGGTTAATACCTTATCCACTAAGGTTACAGCTGAAATTGAAACCACATCTACATTGTGCCAAGAACCAGCGGTGTAGGTATAAATACCAAGGTCATCTTTCGTCAACGTAGGATGTGCAGAATAATCATCATTAACAAGATGCACTACTTCGCTGAAAGTCGTGGTGACTTTTTTCGCTGGTTGATCAAGAACGACAGACGATTCAGCTGGAAGCGTGGCATCAGTCACTTCAAACGTCAACGCTCCAGCGTCAGTCAGCTTATTGCCAGCAAGGTCGGTCACGTCAGCTCCAAAAGTATCCACGATATAGATTCCGACTGGAAGTGTTCCAGTGTAGGTAACCGTAAGATGGGTAGCATCTGAAAAGTGGACAGCTGAGACCTCGACACCACCGACTGCAGCGTTTTCCCACGTCATTGTACCAGTAAGTTTATAAATTCCAAGATCATTTTTTGTAACATCCCCATAGGCAGTGATAACGGAGCCGTTCTTCAATTGAACTGGCTCGCTGAAAGTCGTGGTGACTTTTTTCGCTGTTTGATCAAGAACGACAGACGATTCAGCTGGTGCGGTTGTATCGCCCACCACGTTAAAGATTTGATTTGAATCGCGTGTAAGTTTATTGCCGGCAAGATCAACAATGTCATACCCAAAAGCATCGACGATATAGTTCGTATCAGTCTGGTTCACAAGATTACCAGTGAAAGTTAAGGTTAAAACATTTCCTGCAAACGAAGCATTGGTGATGTTCGTTCCAGTTACTTTATCAGGACCGTAGTTTCCACTTCCAGCATCATAGAGATAAATAGCAAGTTTTGATGCGTCAACCGCTGAAATTGCGCCTGTATCTTCGCTCTTGAATCTTACTGGCTCACTGAAAGTATAAGTGATAGTTTTGGCGCTTCCATCGTATACAGTATCAGCAATGGTCGTCGGAGGGACTGTGTCGCCCAAAATAATTTGATTGTCACTGGAGCCTGCTGCGACTTTCACTCCGGCCTCATTAACAATCCGATATCCCCACGCATCAACAACATATTTAACTGTGTTTTCAAGTGTGCCTGTATAGGTGATAGAGAGAACTTTGCCGGCTTCAGTCCCAGTTTCAAAAGTAGCCCCTGTAATAGATACGTCAGTTGCTTTGTACGGCTCTGCACCACCTGAATATGCAGCATACGAATCATATTTGTAGACAGAAAGTTTTCCAGCAATTTCCGCTTTCGCAATCGTCGCTGAACCGTCTTCCGTAACAAGATGAACGGCCTCATCAAAAGTATATGTAAGCGTATGATCAAAACTGGTAACCGTATATATCGTGAAGTGATCCAACTTCGCGCTGACTGAATCGGTCTTGGTTGTCACATCGGCACTCGGCACCGTATCGGCGCTCTCAAGTCCGGCCACGTCCTCGGCAAATTTTATTTGCACATTTTTTTGATCCTTTGGTTTTGGCAAAGTCATCGTGTAGGCAAAAGTTCCGTCGGCCATATCCGATGTGATGTCATACGCCTTGTTCGAAAGCGCATGCAGGCTCGCAACTTGTTCAGGTGTCAAAGTGATTTCTTCAATCGAAAGTTTTCCCGCATTTTCAGGAAGCTTGGTGAAAGTGACGGTCACCTGATCATTTTGTGGGGCGACATAGGTTGTGTTCAAGGCCACGGGAATATTCGTAGTTGATTTTTTCCCATCCGTAACCCAAGCTAACTTTTCAGTCGAAGATTCTCCCAAGGCATCTACCGTTGGGGTCGTTGGCAAAACGCTTGAGGTGATGTTAAAGTTGTCCGAAGTCGGCTCAATTGGAACATTCGATGCTGACGTTTCAACTTTTGGAGTTTCAGGAATTGGCGCAACAATTGGCGCAACGCTTGTTTCAACTATTACTGGCGGCGTCACAACAGCTGGCGTTTCAGCCTTGGGATTTTCTGGCGCTAGAGTTGGTGCAGCAGGCGTCTCAACTTTTGGTGCTTCAACTTTTGGCGCATCTTTTGGAGCTTCGCTAGCTGCCGGAGCTGGTTCAGCTGTTACCAACGTGGTGGCTGCTGTTTCATCAGCCTTGGCTGTCATCATCCCCGCCACCAGAAAATTCAAACTGGTCATGTAAAAAACCATGATTGGCAACAACGTGGCTGCCACGATTCTTTTGGCCACAGTGACCTCTCTGGGCAAAAGACTGAAATTAAGGATTCTTTTGATTGTGTTCATACTTTTTTTCATCCGCCAAAGGCGAAAAAATTAATTACTAAAATTATTTATTAAAATATCAAAAAAACGAACCGACAAAAAGGGACCTCGAGAGATTCTTTTTTGCTGATTCGTTTACCGTTTTTATTGTTTTGTTTACGCATAATATTAAGTCTCACCCAACCTAATACCAAAAGCTGAAGCATACCTACATATGCTAGCTACCTTAATCATGCGCTTTTGCCTTTTTTTGTCAAGCGCCTTTTCAAGCCAGAGGCAACTGCCCGAAAAGTCCGGGCAATTGCCTTTTCCTCAGGTTGATTTGGAACTGGTTTCTCAACCACAAAGTTTGCAATAACTTTTGTGAATTGAAATTTCATAAACCGCCGAAATTCCAACCAGCACGTAGACGAGTCTCGAAAGGATGGCTGCTTGCCCTCCAAAAATGTTGCCGATATCCCAGCCGAACAAGCCCACCAAAAGCCAATTAAGTCCGCCAACCACCAACAACAGAAACGTGATCATGTGTAAAGTTTTCATAATTTTCTTGTTTTAATCGTTAAAAAATATGCTCAAATTTTGGCTGGTCGACCTTTGAAACTTTTCCAGTCAAAAAAAGAATTGTCTCAATGAATAATACAACCGCCCCACCGTTTCATTTCACCCTCCCAAAAAATTAAAACCCTCCTTTAAACTATTACAAAAAAAAGCAACCCTGCGTCACCAATCCACGGCCGACGCCAGATGACACATTATTTTTAAACAAGAAAAGCAACCCTGCGTCACCAATCCACGGCCGACGCCAGATGACACATTATTTTTAAACAAGAAAAGCAACCCTGCGTCACCAATCCACGGCCGACTCCAGATGACACATTATTTTTAAGTTAGCTTAGGAAAATATTTTTTCAACGAGGCTTCATTGTC
>CAIOVI010000027.1 GCA_903861715.1 uncultured bacterium | reverse complement strand
CAGAGAGCGAAAGGATTTTTACATAAAATAAGAAAGTAATTTTTAATTTGAAATTTAAAATTTGAAATGAATTTCAAATGATACGGAATTAACTTAATTAGTTGTAGATAGACGTTGGAGGCTCAACCTCCATAATGGAGGTTGAGCCTCCTTGAAACTAACAGTGTTTTAGTTGATTTGGTATGACTCAATTTAAAATTTATACATTAAGATTTGATTTCAAATTTAAAACTTAAAATTTCAAATTATGCGAAGCATTAAGGCGCTTTTTTCTCAGCAATTAAAAAATCTCTATCATCTTTTCCAAGCCATCTTGGCGAATGTTTGGTATGGTTTTCCTTCCAGAAAAATAAAAATTATTGGGGTGACTGGCACGGATGGCAAAACCACCACAGTGCAAATGATTGCCAAAATCCTGCAAAAAGCCAATATAAAAGTTGCCGTGGCTTCAACGATCAATTTTGTGATTGATGGCAAGGAAGAAAAAAATCTGTCGCATCACACAACTGAGTCTTCCTTTGCACTTCAAAAATTCATTCGCAAGGCAGTTAATGCTGGTTGTGAATATGTGGTGGTGGAAGTTTCTTCGCACGGACTTGATCAGCATCGGGTTTGGGGCATTGATTTTCAAGCTGCGGTCATCACCAATGTCACCAGGGAACATTTGGATTATCACAAGACGATGGAAAAATATCGAGCGGCAAAAAAGGTTCTTTTTAAAAATGTTGCAAAAAATAAAGGAAATTTAGTTGTCAATTTGGATATGGAAAGACCAGAAGAATTTTTGGATTTTGCAAAGAATAAAGTTTTTGGTTATACATGTCATCCTGAACTTGTTTCAGGATCTAGATTCCGGATTCCGCCAAAGGACGGACACGGCAAGTCCGGAATGACAAGTGATAATGTTAAAATCATAAATGCTGAAGAAATTGAACTTGGGATTTCCGGTTCGAAATTCATGCTTCATGATACGTGTTTCATGCTTCATGTCCCTGGTTTGTTTAATGTCGAGAATGCCCTGGCAGCCACCTGCGTGGCCCTGGGAGAGGGGATTGATTTGCAAGTGGCAAGCGAAGCTCTTTCGGAAATAAAAGGCGTGGCGGGGCGAATGGAGGCCGTAGCAAACGATTTAGGGGTCAATATTTTGGTGGATTTTGCGCTGACCCCAAATGCGTTGGAAAAACTATATAGCTTGCTTTATGGTGTGAAAAAAGAAGGCTCAAAAATTATTGCAATTTTGGGTTCTTGTGGGGATCGTGACCAAGGGAAAAGGCCACTGATGGGCGAAATTGTTTCCAGATATGCAGATGTGATGATTTTGACAAATGAAGAGCCATATCATGAAGAACCGCAACGGATAATAGATGATATTTTTGCGGGAATTAAAAATAAGACAGAGGGTGAAAATTGTTGGCGCATTCTTGATCGTCGCCAGGCGATTGCCAAAGCGCTTTCGATTGCCAAAGCTGGTGACATTATTTGCATCACCGGGATGGGCAACTTTGAAACCATGGTTGTCGGCGACCAAAAGATTCCCTGGAATGATCGACAAGTGATTGAGGAAGAGTTGACAAAAATTCAATTTGGGTGTATAGTGTCAAGTTAGTTCTTTGAAAGCTCAACTTGCGATTTGCCATGGCAGAAAGAAATTTTTGCTGAGATTTTTTTCTGCTGTGGCAAAATCTTAGTGATCAGCCCAACAGTGACATTGTATTTTAAATTCGCAATGCGTTCATGAGAACATTATTGCATAAGAGAGGAGGAGACTATGTCTGCGAATCACGCTATCGGAGCTATGAATAAGCTCGCCGATGCTTTGGATAATGCTGGCTTTGACGCCAGTGATGTAACAAGGCTAACGCAGTACGAGAAGCTGTCTTCAATTCGGCAACTCTTAGACGGGAATGCTGAAATTGTTCAGCTTAATCACATCATTGATGGCGATGCTGACCCGTTCATTCCTAACGGGTGGAATGTTGCTGAACACTGCAAGATCGGGCAAATGCAATGGGATGCCGAAAAGATCTCATTGTATTTGTCAAAAAAACAGCTCAATGGCGGAGTTGTAGTTGGCAACAAGCTTCGCAACGAGCTTGAAAAAAAACAGAGGCTTAACGCCAACGTGCTGGATTATCTGCTCGCCAATCCGCACCTCATCCCTGAAGCGTGGAAAGGTAAATGGATATTTTTCTGGGGAACGATTTATCGCTACTCTGCTGGGCATCTGTCTGTTCGTTGCCTCTACTGGTCTGGTGACAGGTGGCTCTGGCACGACGGTTGGCCTGGCCGTGACTTCGATGTCGGCAATCCCGCTGCGTTGCTCGCAAGTTAGTGCTTTGTTTTTTGAAATTTTTAATTTTCTTGAACCCTTTGTTTTTGTTCTTTGAAAATCAAAGAAGGACCCCAACCGAGAAATCGTGTGGGGTCGTTATTTTTTTGGTATAATAAAATTGGGAGTAGGTGAATATGCAAAAAATTAAGGTTTCTTGCTACCGAAACTAGTATCCATACATTGAGAATGTCTGAGATTAAGATTTCAAACAGAGTGGTGTATGCAGAAGCTTCAAAAATGAAGATACTTGGTGCAAAATGCTGGTTGATTTTAGATCACAAATAATATTCAACCTTGAGAGTATTCAAGAGGTGGTGCTTTGGATGGCACTTTGTGCAATTCGCAACTCTGACGGGAATCTGTATGTTCGTTGCCTCAACTGGAATGGTGACAGGTGGAATTGGAACTACAATTGGCTTGACAATGACTTCAATGTCGACAATCCCGCTGCGTTGCTCGCAACTTTCTTCATTTCTCCCCTAGCTGATTTGCTGGGGAGTTTTGTTTTGAGGCTATTTTTCCTGACCAACCCCCAAGCATTCTTCCAAGTTCAGTTTCTCTTTCAGCAAGGGCAGTGTATTTTTTGTCATCGAGTGTTTTTGTTTCCCAAAGAAGTAAGGAAAGTATTTTTAGTAAATCTGTTTTTTTGATGGCGAATTTTATATAGGGTTGTTTTTCTGTTGGAGTTAAAAATGTTGCAGTTGCAATAGTTTCCAAAATTGAAAGCAAGCATTCATCAATTTTTTTCCCGAGTGTGTAGCGATGAGTTTTTGGTAGAATTTGATAATACCCATACCACAAAAGATAAAGTCCTTTCGCCTTGTGAAAAATTGGCGGAAGATTTCCCTGGGGGGGGGCCTTAAAAGTTGAGTTTTGATTTTTTGATTGACCAGCTGTTTGCTGGCTGAAAAGATTTTCGGGCATAGGGAGTTTGATTAGGTTAAAAAATTATTACACTGCTTGGTTGAATCACTGTCGGTTACAAGGAGGCTCAACCTCCATTATGGAGGTTGAGCCTCCAGCATTTATTTTTTTTAGTTTGTTTGAAAATTCACTTAGGGACTAAGTCCCCAATTGGGGACTTAGTCCCTAAGTGAATGCAGTTAATTATATATGTCAAAAATCCAACTCAAAAACAGTTTTGAAGAAATTGTCAGCGTTGAAAATTTGCTGCAGGCTTGGAAAGAGTTTGAAGTTGGCAAGAAAAATAGAAAAGATGTCCAGGCTTTTGCTGTGTTTTTGATGGACAATATTTTTTCACTTCATGAGCAGCTTATTAAGCATACCTATAAACACAGTGGCTATCAAGCTTTCAAAATCAATGATCCAAAACCCAGAGACATCCACAAGGCCAGCGTGCGAGATCGACTTTTGCACCACGGGATTTATCGGATGCTATATCCTTTTTTTGACAAAACTTTTATTGCAGATTCATATTCTTGCCGAATTAGCAAGGGAACGCATAAATCCATAAATAGATTCGAGGAATTTGGAAGAAAGGTTTCAAAAAACAATACGAGAACCTGCTGGGTTTTAAAATGCGACATCAAAAAATTTTTTGCCAACATTGATCATAAAATTTTGCTCAGCATTTTGCGAAAGTATATTCCTGACAAAAATGTGCTTGATTTGCTTGAAAATGTGATTGAAAGTTTTTGCGAAAAAGACAAAAATGGGGTTGGTTTACCCTTGGGAAATTTGACAAGTCAGTTGCTGGTTAACATTTATATGAATGAATTTGACCAATTTGCAAAACACAAATTGAAAGCGAAATTCTATATTCGTTATGCTGATGACTTTGTGTTTTTTTCACAAAACAAAAAAGAATTGGAAAATTTAATTCTTGTTGTTGAGAATTTTTTGCAAAACAAACTAAAACTGTCTTTGCATCCTGAAAAAGTTTTCATCAAAACACTTTCTTCTGGAGTTGATTTTCTTGGTTGGGTGCATTTTCCAACGCATCGAATTTTGCGAACTTCAACAAAAAGAAGAATGTTTCGCAGTCTTCGAAAAAACGCAAAAGATGAAAGTTTGCAATCATATTTGGGGATGTTGAAACACGGCAACGCGTATAAACTTAGTGAAAAAATAAAAGCATACTCTGACAGTATGCTTTTAAAATTATAATTGAGAAAATTTTTTTAGCTAAAATACAGGTTGAGGAAAATTATTTTTATTTCTTAAACCCTTCCAAATACTGCGGCAATTTCAAAATCCATTGGGCTTGTTGGGGATAAAACAAAAATCTTTCCACATCTTTGACGGCCAGTGGCAGGTCGCTTTTTTTCGCTTGAGTTTCCAAAAACTCAATCAGCTCAAGGCGATTATTGATGGCGAGATTTTTTTGAAAAATAGTATGTGGTACAAAGTATTTTTTAAATGGTTGTGTTTCCGTATATTAGTATCTATTTTAATACGAAGAAACGCAACCTGTAGTTGAAAATATTTAAACAAAATAATTCCATGAGAGTCGCATAAAGACATTTCGAAAAGTAAGAAGCATTTCCTTTATTGATATTATTTTTTCAATAAAGGAAATGAGTTATCGAAACGGAAGAGTGTTTATTTAAAAATTAAAAGCATACTAAAATAGTATGCTTTTAAAATTATATTGAGAAAAAGTGCTTAGCTAAAAAGCCAAATAAAAAGCATTGTTAAAATAAATCCCAAAATTGCTCCGACAACAACTTCGCTGACGCGGTGACCAGTGCGTTCTTTGAGGCGTGGATATTTTTCAGTGTCGATGTTGAGTTGTTCAACCAGCATGTTGAGATAACGTCCTTGATCGCCGAGGTGCATGCGCAGACGAGTGGCATCGTCAATAATCAAAAAGGCTAGGGCAATGGCAACGGCAAAAGATCCGTCGTTGATGCCTTCGTAATATCCAACGGCGGTGATGATGGAAATTGCAAAAGCAGTGTGAGCGCTCGGCATGTGTCCATGGGTGAAAATGTAATGAAAATCCCAACCGTGCTTGAGGCTATAAATAATAAACTTGATGATTTGCACAATGATGCCAACCATAATTGGAATAATGAAAATTGCGTGAGGGGCGATGAATTTGAACATAAGTTTTTTGATTAGTTGATTAGCTAAGCTTATTATAGCACAGAGGATATTCTAGTTGATAGAGCTGTTCTAATTGTTGTAAATGAAGATAGGGCGTTTCGGCTTTTATGTTTTATGTTCTATTTTCTATGTTTCATGTTTCATGTTTCATGTCTCTGTTGACGCAGGTCAAAAAGGTGTATAATGATTGTAATAGAAAAGACTTAAGATGCGTATTACATTTTAAAGTAAATTAACTTGCCTCTGACGAGGTAGCAAACGCTACAATGTTGGTCGGCTCAAAATTATTATGACAAGTGGATTAATTGTGATTATTGCTTTAGTTTTGTTAGTGCTGGCTTTAGTGGGGATGTATAATGGCCTGATTACGCTCAAAAATAGAGTCGATGAGGCTTGGAGTGACATAGATGTGCAGCTCAAACGCCGACATGATTTGATTCCAAATTTGGTCAGCACTGTGCAAGGCTATGCCACCCACGAAAAAGAATTGTTTGAAAAAGTAACCGCCGCTCGCACAGCTGCCATGGGTGCCGGCACTCCAGCAGAGAAAGAAGCAACCGAAAATGCGCTTTCTGGAACTTTGAAAACTTTGTTTGCCGTTTCGGAAAATTATCCAGACCTGAAGGCCAATCAAAACTTTTTGGAACTTCAAAGAGAACTGACTGACACTGAAGACAAAATTCAAGCGTCTCGCCGTTTTTACAATGGCAATGTGCGTGACTTCAACACCAAAATTGAAGTTTTTCCAACCAACATCCTGGCTGGCTTCTTGGGCTTCGTGAAGCGCGAATTCTTCCAAGCCAATGCCACTGAGAAGGAAAATGTGGAAGTGAAATTTTAGTTTAATTGGCGACTCGAATGACTCGAATCTACATTCGAATGACTCCAATGGAATTCCCATTCGTAACATTCGAGTGGTCATTCGTAAATTCGAGTCGCTTTTGATATTATATGACTCTTTACACTCAAGCTGACAAAAACACTCGGTTGACCTGGATTTATATCGCGGGTTTTTTGGTTTTTGTGATTGGCGTGGGCTATGTTTTTGCAGGCGCCATGGGCAATAGCGGGATTTTGTATGGCGCCGTGATTTTTTCCATTTTAATGAGCCTTGGTTCTTATTGGTGGAGTGACAAAATTGTGTTGGCCATGAGCAATGCCAAAGAAGTGACGCATGAAGATGGGCGGGAAATCTATCACCTGGTGGAAAATCTTTGCATCACGGCCGGACTGCCAGTGCCAAAAATATATCTCATTGAAGATAGTGCCCCGAATGCTTTTGCCACAGGTCGCGATCCTGAGCACGGGGTCATTTGTTTAACCACGGGAATTGTCAGTAAGCTTGAAAAAATTGAATTGGAGGGAGTGATTGCACATGAGCTTTCTCACATCGGCAATCGAGACATTTTGCTTTCAACCGTGGTGGTGGTTTTGGTTGGATTCATTGCCTTGATGGCTGACTGGTTTCGCAATTGGACTTTTTGGGGAGGACGCAGAAGAAGCAATGACAGTGAGGGCGGTGGACAACTCCAAATTATTTTGTTTGTTCTTGCCATTGTGCTTTCAATTTTGGCGCCAATCGCCAGCGTATTGATGCAAATGGCCATTTCACGCAAGCGGGAATTTTTGGCTGATGCTGATGGGGCGTTGCTCACTCGCTATCCCGAAGGCTTGGCGCGCGCTTTGGAAAAAATCTCAGCTGATCAAGAGCCCCTGGAAGTTGCAAATCGGGCCACCGCGCATCTTTTCATAGTTAATCCTTTCAAAGGGAAAAAAATGATGAAGCTTTTCATGACCCATCCGCCAATTGAGGATCGCGTGGCAGCATTAAGGGGGATGGAGATTAAATAGCTTGTAGCTTCTCAGGCTTTAGCTTTTTAGGAAAAATAAAAATTTTTTATAAAAAATAAAAAGCTGAAAAGCTAATGCCTAATAAGCTGTTTTTATTATGCAATGGAAAACTCCGAAAAACACTGACAAATATCATTGGACAGCGCACGTGACTGACAAGATGCAAGGGTGAATGCATGAAATTGACATAGAAAAGTATTATGCTAAAATGATAGGGTAGTTTAATTATAGCGTAAACGGGCTAATTATATGTACATAAAGCGGAAAATTGAAGACGACATTTTGGGCTATTTGAAAAGAAGGGAGATTTTGGCCATTGTCGGGCCGCGTCAGTGTGGCAAAACAACCGTGTTGAAAAAAGTTTTCGAATCGCTAAAAACAGAAAAAAAAATCTTTTTGAATTTCGAAGATCAGGAAGTGCTTTCTTTGTTTGAAAATAACATTAAACGCTTTGCACAATTATACGTCGCCAGTAATAAATATGTTTTTATTGATGAGTTTCAATATGCCAAACAGGGTGGAAAGCTGCTCAAATATTTGTATGATACTTATGAAACAAAAATTTTGATTTCTGGATCTTCTGCAACGGATTTAACCATCAAGGCTATTCGTTTTTTGGTGGGAAGAATTTTCGTACTTCAGATGTATCAATTCGACTTTTATGAATATTTGTTGTCAAAAGATGCGAGTTACGCGGTTGTATATGAAAAAGAAAAAATTGATTTAAAAAATTCAAAGAAAAGCCCGCTATTGTCAGTTGAGGAAATGCTAACTTTTCGAAAATATTATGAAGACTACTTGACTTTCGGCGGTTATCCCCAAGTTGTCTTAGCAAGTGATGAAAAAACCAAGCGAGAAGTTTTGAAGAATATTTACAATACTTATTTTCTGCGGGATGTCCGCGATATCTTGGGCTTGATTGATGATTATAAACTAAATAATTTAATCAAAGCACTTGCCCTACAAATTGGTAATATGATTGAGAGTAGCGAGCTTGCGAGTATTAGCGAATTTTCTTTTCCAACCTTGAAAAAATATTTTAATTTTCTTTCTAAAACCTACATTTGTGAATTTATAATTCCTTTTTTCACCAACAAGCGAAAAGAGATTGTGAAAAATCGCAAAGTATTTTTCTATGATACGGGGCTACGCAACTTCGTTGTGGATGATTTCCGTCCTTTGAGTCTGCGAACAGATGCGGGCGCACTCTTGGAGAATGGATTTTGGATGCAGTTGGTAAAAAATGGTTTAAAGGGTCAATATTGGAGAGACAAAAATCAAAATGAAATTGATTTTATAGTTGAACTCGGTCAACAAAAGTTGGCAGCTATTGAAATAAAAAGCAGTAGTCGAAAATGCAAAGCATTGCCAGCTATTTTTATGAAAGATTATAAAAATGCTGAAGATTTTTGTTTTTATTTAAACGGAGAGGTTAGTGGAAATGAAAATAACAAGAAATTCTTGCCTTTGTTTTAAATCAAAAAATAAAAACTAAAAGCTAATGCCTAAAAGCTGTATTTAATATGCAATGGAAAACCCCGAAAAACACGGATAAATACTATTGGACGGCGCATGTGGCAGAAAAGATGCATTATTATGGTCTTTCCGAGCAGAAAGTTTTGGGCGTGATTAGAAATCCGAAAAGAACGGAAACAGGAGTTGCTCAAGATACAGTTGCAGTGATGCTTCCCGTGGGCAGCATTAAGAAGGGAAAAGTCAAGCCAAAGTGGGGCAGACCAGTTTTTGGTGATTTTTGCAATGAGCAGGAAAATCCTGAAGAAAAAGAAAAACAGGAAAGTTGGAATCAAGAAATTTGGGTGATGTATCAGCTTCGCGAAATCAATAGACAACCAACAAACAATAATCAACAAATAGAAGTCGGCAAGATAAAAAATAAGGCGAAATATAAAGATTCCGTAATTTCAAATTTCAAATTTCAAATTTCAAATTCCGCAAAGCCAAAGATTTGCATCATCAGTGCTTGGCGGTATCCGGGAGTCAGTCCCAAAAATAATCCAATTCCGGAAGAAATTTTCAGGGAATTGGAGGGATTTAGTAATTAGTAACTAGTAATCAGTAACCAGTAATTATAATACATAATACATCCGCAGGTAGTAGCTAATTTTGGTGAAAGTGCTAGAATATAAATGACAAAAGATGGTAGTAATAGTTGGCAAACAAACAACTTTAAATAATTTGACTTAATTTTTAATTTAACAAAAAAACGTATGACGGAAGAAACATCACAAACAGAGAGTCAGCAGAAAACTGACGCAGGCAGTTCGAAGTCAGACATCAAGAGTTTGGTGGCTCAACTCGAAGCATTTTTGGATGAGCACATGGTTAAGAAGGCCCCTTTCACTTTGCCAGCGGGAGCCAAGGAATTCATCGTTAGCGCTACGCCCTTTTTGGTGATTGTTTTCGCAGTTTTGGCGTTGCCTTTGATTTTCGCAGCACTGGGAATTTCGGCTCTGCTTTCTCCTTTTGCTATGATGGGAGGGCTGACTGCTGGCTATGGTTTTGGTTGGGGCTTGGGCGCAATCATTGCCCTTATTGTTTCTATTATTACGCTGGTTATTGAAGTCATCGCCGTGCCAGGACTTTTCAAAAGAACCAAGGGCGCTTGGAAGTTGCTTTTTTATGCCAGCATTATCAGTTTGATTGGCAGCATTCTTTCAATAAATGGGCTTGTTAGCGGCATCATTAGTGCAATTATCGGTTGGTATATCTTGTTTCAAGTGAAAGAACTTTACAAAAACTAGTAGTTGAAATTACTTTCTAAATAAAAACAGGCTTAAACCTGTTTTTATTTTTTGGAAATAATATTAGTGGTGGTGTTGATTTTTTTGTTTTAATATGAGAACATGAGATGTAAACAGCGATTCGAATGACTCGAATAAACACTCGAATGATTCGAATTATTTTTTTAATTGGCTAATAAGTAAGAAAAAAATATGGTAAAAAAGACAAAAATTGTGGCAACCCTGGGCTTGGTTTCTGACACCAAGGAAACTTTGCGAGCAATGATTGAAAATGGCATGAACGTGGCGAGACTTAATTTTTCGCATGGCGACCACGAATGGCATGGCAAGGCAATCAAAACCATTCGGGAACTTTCAGCTGAAATGAATGTTTCAATTGGAATCTTGGGCGACCTTAAGGGTCCGCGTATCCGGACTGTGGTTGAGGCTCCGATTGAAATTAAGACTGGTGAATTTATTTTAATCAGTGATGTTGTTAAGGCTCCAAATTTCCAATTTCCAATTTCCAATTTCCAAACAATTTCAAAAGATCAAATTTCCAATGATAAAAAACTAACTTTGGATGCGAGCAATATCGTGGATGATATCGAGGTTGGCCATGAGATTTTGATTGAAGATGGTTTGATGAAATTAGTGGTGCGAGAAAAAGACGGCGGCGTGATGTTGAGTGAGGTGATTGATGGCGGCACGGTGAAAAATCGCAAAGGTGTCAATGTCCCAGATTCCCAACTCAAAATCAATGCCGTGACTGAAAAAGATGAGCAGGATTTGAAATTTTTGATGGAAAACGAAGTTGATTTCATTGGACTTTCTTTTGTTGGCTCTGGCAGTGATGTTGAATATCTGCGAGGAAAAATGAAAGAATTTTTGGGACGTGAAGATAATTTGCCTCAAATCATCGTCAAAATTGAACGCAAAGAAGCAATCAAGAATTTAGATGATATTATTTCTAAAACTGATGCAGTCATGGTGGCTCGTGGAGATCTTGGCGTTGAAATTGAAGGCACTCGGGTGGCAGTTTTGCAAAAAGAAATCGTCAAAAAAAGTTTGCAGCACATGAAGCCCGTGATTGTGGCCACACAAATGTTGGATTCAATGATTGTCAATCCGCGTCCGACTCGCGCTGAAATCTCCGATGTGACCAATGCTGTGGTTGATCATGCTGACGCTGTGATGCTTTCCGGAGAAAGTGCCGGCGGAAAATATCCAGTTGAAAGTGTGCGCACCATGCGAGACATCATCCAACATACCGAAGCTTCACCTTTTGATGATGTGACACATTTGATGAAGCTTGATATCGATGATGATTTCAAGAACTTGGTCAAAGGCGCTTTTGATTTGGCCAAAAATAGTGCTTCAACAGCCATTGTGCTGGCCAGTGTTTCAGGTTTCACCGCTCGCATGATGTCACATTTCCGTTCAGAAAAACCGCTTTTTGTGGCCACCAACAACGAAAAAACTTATCATCAGTTGGCCCTGGTCTGGGGAGCGCAACCTTTCTTCACTCAAGAAAAAGAATTGTCAAAAGTGCTGGAAGAAATGATTGCCTATCGCAAGAGTACTGGGGAATTGAAAGACGGAGACAAAGTCATTGCCATTTTTGGCAGCGCCAATGACAACAAAGAAAAGATGCAGTTGGTGGGAGTGAAAACAATCTAAGAATATATGTAGAATGTATTATGTAGAAAGTATAAAGTATGGCATTTTGTAATTATGTATTTATACATAATACCTTATACAAAATACATGATACTAGTAACGGAGGGGTCGCAGTGTGGGCCGGATGCGAGCAGGTGCGAGCATTCGGCGGGTTACAAAAGTGACCCAGGCAAAAATTTAAAACCATTTTTTGTGGAGGCTTTGCCGACATATGAAAATAAATTTTTGAGTGCACCACACAAACTCAGTTTCAAGGCGGAGGAGTCGCATAGTGGTCGAGTGCACCATCTTGGAAAGATGGCATACTAGAAATGGTATCGGAGGTTCGAATCCTCTCTCCTCCGCTTTGAAACTGAAAGGTGGCATACTGTAAAAGGTATCGGGGGTTCAAATCCCCCTCTCTCCTCCAAATTCAAAAATGTGAAAGGGGATTAGAAGGGCGCGAGTGGGATGCGAGGAATACGAGCATTCTGTGTGTAGCGCCCAGGCTTCGAGTCGGAGCGAGAAGAAATCCCCCTCTCTCCTCAATGAAGTTAAGAAAGAGAGCAAGCAAATGATTTTGCTTGTGTGGGGATTTGAACGCCGGAGCATATTTTCATCAGTGGATGAAAATGCGAAGCGGTGGTGCGAATATAAAAATAAATTATATTTAAAATTGTTCCAATCTTTATTTATAAAGAATATGAGTATAGAACAACCCAATTTTACTCCACAGTTTGAGAAAAAAAATGAAATCAAGGAAGCAGAAAAGCAACGCACCTACGCCGAAGTCCAGGCGGAAGTCAGTTCATTTCAGAAGCAATTTGGAGAAATGCAAAGTGAAATTAGAAAAACTCTGGAACTAGGGCAGATACCAGACGATGAGTATGAAAAAGTCCAATTGAGAAGAAAATTAGTGGAGGAAAAATACGGGCAACTTATAGAAGAATTCACAACGTCTATGCAACGAGAGGCTGAGATTAACCGCACTCGTTACGAAAATGATTTTTTGACAACGTTGCCTCCCGAAAGAAGAAAATTAATAGAAAACCAAATAAGGGAAATATATAATAGTCATCCATTGTGGCATGGCACTGGAAAATCACGCTATACTTCGATTGGAGCATCGAAATATGAAGGCATAGATCATGGCAAAGAGATAACGCAAGTATTGAGAAAAATTTTACAAGAAGGCATAGTGCCAGCCTACGATCCTTACGCAGAGCAATCAATTGGAACACCAAAAAGTACTTCGCTCACAAAGCAAAGAATGCTAGCCAGGGCATTTTCTGATGTCAGACTAGCAAAGGGCGATGAATTAAAGTTTACATACGGTGCTACTCTTTATTGGCATTCTCTATTATTGTTGAGGCAGGAAAAATTGGAAGAAATTTTACAGGGTAAGCCCAGCACCACAAAGCAGACCCAACTTTGGATTAATGATACGAACAATGAGACCATCATTATGGACGGTAGTGATGTTATTGAGACTTTGAGCAAAACGCGCTCAACCATTAAGGATAATTTTCCAGTTATTTTCGGGATTGATCCAATTAAAATTGTAACCAAAGATCTTAAAAAAATTGATATCAGTGCGGAAACTGAGATACGATCAATTGAGCCTATCCCAGTAGCGGCATTTACTCATATTGAAGTTCCTTGGAAAAATTTGGAAGAAGTGGAAGCATTGCTTAAAGAATTAAACATTGATTTGCCTGTCATTCCCATTGAGGAGGGAGAGCGGTGGATGAGTTATCATAAAGTTCAATAAAGATTGCTCTATTCTTTTATCCTTTTGAAGCACAGTGCATAGCCATTTTGTGTAACTTTATAAAGTTTGCAATTATTGACAAACTTTATAAAGTTTGATAATATGGGGGCATGAATACTCAAGATAAGCTTAGAATCATTCAAAAACTTTCAGGCCTGACTCAGACCGAAATTGCCGCCAAGGTGGGAGTGTCTTTTGTGGCGTTTAACAACTGGTGGAATGAAAAAGCTAAACCGAGAAAGAAACAAGCTGAGGCCATTGATGAATTGTATCGGCTTTATACTGGCCAAAAAGAAATTCCAGCAAGTGTTTTGGTTGCCAAAAAACAGCTGTTGCAAAAAAGATCAACAAAATTCAAAAGTGTCATTGAAACGATTTTGAAAAATTCTGACATCTATGATCAATTTTTATTATCTTTGACCTATAACTCCAATAAAATCGAAGGTTCCACACTTTCCGAAGATGAAACGGCGGACATTATCTTCAACAATAAATCAATTCCGAATAAAAGCATCATTGAACAACTTGAGGTCAAGAACCATCAAGCTGCATTGCAGTATCTTTTTCAACATTTGAAAGATTCAAAAAAAATCAATGAGGAGCTGGTTTTTAAATTGCACGGCATCTTGATGAACGGAATTAGGGACGACGCAGGCATGTATCGAAATCATGGAGTGCGGATTGTGGGGTCAAATGTCCCGACTGCAAATTTTTTGAAAGTGCCAGTGTTGATGAAAGATATTGTTGAAGAGATAAACAAGAAAAGAAAAGATAGTTTTGAACATGTTTCTCAAATTCATGCCAGCTTCGAGCAAATTCATCCTTTTTCTGATGGTAATGGTCGGGTTGGCAGAATGATTTTAACAGCGATGCTTTTGAAAAGCAATTTTGCACCAGCTGTAATTAAACAAGAAAAAAAACAAATTTATTATGCCTGTTTGCGCAAGGCGCAACTTCAAGCTGATTCAACTCAATTGGAAGATTTTATTTACCAGGCTGTTGAGATTGGATTTGAAATTATTGAGAGGAAATAACTAAGAATATAAATAGAACATGAAGCAAATCACTTTCATCACTGGCAAGCAAAAGAAAACTGACTATTTGCCAAAATTAAGAATTTTTAAGAATTCTAAATAATTTTATGTTTGAAAATAATTTAGAAAATTTTAGGACACCGAAGATTGTCGACACAAAAAAGGCGAGACTAGGTGAGTTAACGTTTGAGCAGGAATCTGAAAGAGTTGTAGAATCTTTTGGAGAAGGCGTTGACTCATCATTGGTTTCCCTGATTGAATTCTTGAAGAGGCAGAGCGGGCAGGCTGAAGATCAACAGGCTGAACCGAGTTTGCCTGAAAATCTTTCTGAACATGAAAAAATAGTTTGGGAAAATGCCAAGGCAAAAGGAGAAATTCCAAAAGTGCGTTTTCTGATTGACATTGATGGGGTGCTGATTGATACTGATGAAAAAATTGCCAAGCTGCTGGAAGCTTTTTCAAGAGGATCTTTTAAAGAAGTGATCGAAATCGTGGGAGGAAAAATTGAGCCGAAAGAACTTCGAAATTTGCTTCGCTGCAGAAACTCGGCCATGGTTGTCGCTGAAAAAGTCGAAGCTGATGTTGACGATCGCAAGATGCCAATTGAAAAAAGGCAAAAAATGCGCGGAATTTCTTTGCTGACAGATCGACTTTCTCAGGGAACTTTTTGTTTCCCTTGTTTCAATAAAGCGGAGAGAGAAGTTTTTGAAGAGCACGGGGTGCAAGTTCAATCCGCGACTCTGAAACCTTTTGCCACTGGAGAAAAGGTTTATCGTAGCAGGGATGAAGATTTAATCTATTATTTTGGTTCAAGCAAAACTGATCAAGATCTTTCTCGTCGAATCAGACAGCACATGCAAAAAAATGGTGAAAGTCCTGAGAAATTGATTTACATTGAAATTCAACCACGGCAGGAAAGAAATATTTTGTAAAAAATTTTTGGAAAAAAAATATGACCAATGAAAAAAATTTAACCATTGTTATTGTAATTTTGGTGGCAGTCATTTTGGTTCTGGCGGGGATGCTTTTTGGGGCAGGGAAAAAACAGGTGCCAGCTGACTCTGGTGGAAATAGTGGCCAAATCATTGGGGGAGAAAAAGATGAGCATGGTTGTTTGGGGCCGGCGGGATATTCTTGGTGTCAGGCGAAACAAAAATGTTTGCGAGTTTGGGAGGAACCCTGTGAGGATAAGGCTGCACCTCAACAAACTTGCGGAGTGGAGAATTGTCATGGCCTCGATATTCAATGCGGCATCAACCCTCCAGGTGCCTGCACGATGATGTATCAAGTTGGTGACAAATGTTTGAAATATGCCAAATGCGAAATTAAAAATGGTCAGTGTCAACAAACAATCAATCCTCAATTTGAGCAATGCAAAGCTTGCGCGGAAAAATGTGAAAGCATCAGTAAAAACGACAGCGTCAAAGTTTTTGAGTGTGAAGCCGCTTGCAACTAAGCACAAAAAATAACCTATACTAGTTCGGGGTTTGGGAGCTCAACTCCCTTCATGGGAGTTGAGCTCCCTTTGGGGGTATAAGTTAATTGGATTGATTATTAAAGTATGGCAACCAAACAATCAACTGTCGATTATATTTTGGATCAGCTTGCATCTTTGAATGGTGTGCACGCTCGCAAAATGTTTGGAGAATATGCGCTCTACTTTGATGAGAAAGTGGTGGGCTTGGTTTGCGACGACACCCTTTTTGTCAAAATCACCGAGGCTGGCAAGCAATTTGTCGGCGAGCATTATCAAGAAGGCTGCGCCTATCCCGGCGCCAAGGCTTCCATGGAAATTTCCGGCGACCTGCTTGAAGACCACCGCTGGCTCTGCGAACTTATTCTGACAACCGCCAGCGAGTTGCCACTTCCGAAAAAGAAAAAGTAAAAAATGAAACGCTAAATTTTTTGGGCTGATAAAGAAATATCAACATTGCAAATTGAGTCATATGCATATGGTTGCAATGTTTTTTATTTTAGTATACTTGGTCAATTTGTCGCAATTGCGATATTTTGACTAAACTTTTTCGGAAAAAGATATTGCAAAAAGTCGCATATGCCAGAATTTGCAATATTTGTATAACTAATACGTCCATGGGAGCCACATAAGGACTTCTTTGTTTATGGGGGGGGGCAATGCATAGTTGGTCATTTTTTTGCAATTGCGATATTTTGACTAAGTTTTTTATAATCCTTGATTGTTAGGTTGAAATATTTTTGGGAATAAAAAAGAGGCAGAACATATCCGATGTTCTGCCTTCAATCCTTTAACTCCTTTTTTAAATTTCAGCTTCTATTTTTTTATAGAAGTCTGCTGGAATGCTAAGATTATCTCTTGCGGGGCAATGATAATTGAAAACCTTTTTGTTCATCGCCCTTTTGTAGTTTGGACAACGCATCCAAACATCTTTCAAGGATTTTTCCTTGCGGATATCACTTGAAAAAATTGTGGATTCGTCGCATCTCCCGGCACACAGATTGATCTGCCCCGAAAGATTAAGATAGAAGCCAGCAGCTGTCTGATTGCAAACATGACAGCCTGGATACATGGATATCCCGTCTTCTTTCAGTTTGGCTGCTGAAATCAGATTCGTGCTCATTGACCATTTGTAGATGCTTGCATAGAGTTTTTCCAAGTCCGCTATGTAAAGCTTGCTTTGGTCTAAAGTACTTCCGGAATATTCTCCGTATCCTCTCTTGAGCTCATCTGAGCCCTTGCCACTCATCACCGTTGGACAGGATAACATATAAATGTTCCTGACTCGTGCCCAAGTGAAAATATCGAAAACCTCCTCGACATTCGCTGGCTTAATCGGAGCCGCTATCATAGCCAGACGAGTAGCTTCACCTGAAATATATTTGTTAAAACCAGCCTTGACCAATGCTATTAAAGCACTGTCTCTGAATTTAACATATTCCTTTATTGGCGAACTTTCAACACCTACGCCAACACCCACGAAAGCCTCTTGCATCTCTTTGTCAAAAGAGTTAAAGCCCAAAAAGACGCTCACTTTCAGGCGATATAACTCAGCAATGAGCTCCTCGCTCGTGTTGATTCCATATTGCGAATTATATTTTTTTGCAAGAGTGTCGCTACCTAGAACATGACCCTTGGTGAAAATTCCGACGCCGATGTCCATTTTGGTCATTTCCCTGAGAAAACCCAGGAAAGCAGGATTCTCAAAGGGTTCACCTCTTCCAAGAATCTTGATTTCTTTTAAACCAAGTTCCTTGGCTTCCTTTATGTAGCTGATAATTTCTTCAGGGCTGAGCGGAAGATGATTTGAATCGATTGTATCGAATCTGTCATCTCGCCTGAAACAATGGGGGCAACGCAGACTACATGAATTTCCGAAGTCTACATCTAGGGTTAAGAGTTTTGCAGTTCCATCTGGAAGGAGGGAGTGCAACTCTTCTCTTGGAATGTTTCCCCAATATTTGACATTGTTTAGATATCCAGTGGGGAAATTGTCCTGAAATATTGCGGGAATATTTTGGGTGAGAAATAGTTTTGAGCTTTTCATGGTGGTATTTTTTTAGTTGTAAATGATCAGTCAATTTCCATCGTAACAGACTATGGTAGCAAACTTTTAGCATAATGTCAAGTATTAAAGCCTAAATAGTGGCTTTTTAAAGCCTACAAAAGAGATAATGTGGGATTGATTTGACACAAAGCAGCTTCTTTGCTAAAATTAAAACATGTCAAAGAATAAAATTATCGAAAAACAATTGCAGGCGACGGGGCTGTCGAACAACGAGGTTTCGGCCTATTTGGCCTTGCTTGATTTGGGCAAGGGCACAGTTTCGCAAATTTCGCGCAAGGCGGGTCTCAATCGGACAACCGGCTATGACATTTTGGATCGCTTGGTGGCCAAAAGATTGGTGAGCATCTCTGGCAAGGAGCCCAAGCAGGAATATTTGGCCGAGTCGCCAGATCGAATTGAAAATTTTCTTTTGGCTGAGTTGGAAGAAAAACAAACTCAACTGGAAAATGCGCGCAAGACAATCCCACAACTCAAATCAATACATAATGTGGCAGGCCGTCCGCAAATTAGATTCTATGAAGGCACAGAAGGTCTCAAGCAAGTTTATGAAGATACATTGACCTCTCATGAGCCCATCAGGGGTTACGCTAGCGTGGATGATATGCATCTTGGACTGCCTGGATATTTTCCGGTGTATTATGAGCGACGTACACAGAAAAATATTCCTATTCGGGCTATTTTGACTGATACGCCAGAAGGCAGAGAGCGAGCCAAGCACGACGCCGAAGAAATTCGACAATCTGCTTTCGTGCCAGCACAACAATATGGTTTTCATCCTGAGATAAACATTTATGACAACAAAATCATGATTGCCTCTTGGAGAGAAAAATTGGGCATCATTATTGAATCTGGAGAAATTGCCGATGCGATGAAAAAGATTTTTGAATTGGCGTGGATCGCGGCCAAGGGGATTAAGGAAGAAAGCTGAGCTTGTTGTGTATTATAATTTGTAATTTCTTAGCTCACGAATTAAAATCCTTCCATGGGAGCCACATAAGGACTTTTTTCAAAAAACAAAGAGTTGAAAATTTTAGCTATCGCAAAAATTTTCAATTCTGTGCCTAATTAATATTTTTTATAAAAATAAATCTATGAATGGTTATGCTTGGTATTCGCAATTGAAAAAACCTTTCTGGTCTCCGCCAGGCTGGCTGTTCGGTCCGGTTTGGACTTTTTTATACATTCTGATTTTTATTTCTTTCGGCAAAGTTTTTTTGATGGCCTGGAAAAAGGAAATAGCCTTGATGGTGGCCTTGCCATTCTTGCTTAATCTTATTTTCAATTTTGCTTTCACGACCATTCAGTTTGGCCTGCGAAATAATTATTTGGCAGCGGTGGATATTCTCTTGATTTTGGGAACTTTGATTTGGGCGATGATTGCTATTTATCCTCATGCTTCTTGGATAGCTTATCTTCAAATCCCATATTTGCTTTGGGTTCTTTTTGCGACTTCTTTGCAGCTCACAGTCACTTGGCTTAATAGATAGTTGATTAAATTGTTGACAGGTTTATGGTAATATGCTACTATGATTATAGTAAACAGTAACTATAAGATATGTTTGAAATTAAATCAAAAGTCGCAGAAAAATTGTTGGGATATTATTCGCTTAATCCGACAGCTAGACATTATATTAATGAACTGGCCAGGATTTTGAAAGTTGACCCAGCCAATCTCGATAAACAATTAAAAAAATTGGAAATCGAGGGTCTTTTTAGCTCACAGGTGCAGGGGAATTTAAAATATTTTTTTCTTAATAGAAGTTATCCTTTGTTTGAAGAGTTTAAAAAAACTTACGCTTTTAAATATGGGGTGGAACGCAAAATTTCTCAATCTTTGAAAAATCTTAAAGGGCTTGAAGATGGTTATATCTTTGGATCTTATGCAAAAAATAATTTTAACTCCCAGAGCGACATTGATATCTTGCTAATTGGCGACCATTCTTCACTTGAGGCAAAGAGAAAACTGGCAAAACTTGAAAATGAGTTTTCACGAGAACTGAATGTGATTGACATGACCCAGCAGGAACTTTCTAAGAGAAAAAGACAAAAAGATGAGTTTGTGGAGAATTTATTTAAAAATAAAATGATTAAAATAATCTAGTATGTTTGAAAAGTTTGTTTTTTCGGAAAAACAAGTGGCAAATTATTATAAATCAGCATTGAGAGATTTGAATATTGCTAGAAAAGCTGATGAAACTGAAGTAACTTTTAGATTTTGTTATGACGCACTTTTGAAATTGGCAATCGCCGTTTCGGCTAAAAACAGTTTGCGAGTAAAAGCTAGACAGGGTCATCATATCAAATTAATTGATAAACTAGCAGAAATTTTAGAGGAAACTGATATTAAAATCATTGGACAAGAAATGCGCTCCAAAAGAAACTGGGATTTGTATGGTGGTGGGGTAATTATTTCAAAAAAAGAAGCTCTTGAATATTTGCAATGGGTGGATGATATTTTTAGAAAGGGCGAGCATCATCTTAATGCAAAAGCAAGGTTATTCCATTAAATTTGCCTTTTTGGTTAAAGTTCTTTAGTCTTTAGATAAGCGACTCGAATGGTTTGAAATGTTTTTTGTAGATTCGTGCGTCATTCGCCCGCCTACCGTCGAGGCAGGTAGATTCGTATCGGTCAAAATCATGAATAATAACGTTGAAGAAATCAAAACTAGGCTCAATATCGTCGATGTGGTCGGCGAATATGTGAGACTGACCAAGGGTGGGGCCAATTGGAAGGGGATTTGTCCTTTTCACAGCGAAAAAAGTCCCTCTTTTATGGTCAACGAGGAAAAGCAAATTTTCCATTGTTTTGGCTGTGGCAAAGGTGGGGATGTCTTCACTTTTGTGGAAGAAATTGAAAGTTTGGATTTTCGCGAGACTTTGAAAATTTTGGCTGAAAAAGCGGGGGTGCAATTGGAGGAATACAAAGGCGCGCCGCAAGAAAAAGACCACAAAAAAAGAACCTTGGAGGCTTTGGAACTGGCGACCAAATTTTTTGAAACCCAACTCTGGAAAGGCATGGGCAAGGACAAAATTTTGGGCTATTTGAATGAGCGAGGGATTAGCGATGATAGCATCCGAAATTTTCGGTTGGGTTTTGCCCCGGCAGGTTGGGACAACATTTTGAAATTTTTGCAATCGCGCGGTTTTTCCCTGGAAGAAATTTCCAGAACCGGCCTACTGGTTGAAAAAACTTCGGATTCCCTACAACCTACAGCCTACCACCTACAACCTAGGTATTATGACCGTTTTCGTGATCGCATTATGTTTCCCGTGGAAGATGCCATGGGTGTGGTGATTGGCTATTCAGCGCGCGTTGCTCCTGGTCAAGATGAATCGCAGGCCAAATATATCAACACGCCAGAAACTTTGGTTTATCACAAAAGCAAGGCGCTATATGGTCTTTCGCGCGCCAAGCAAAACATCAAACAGAAAAATTTCACTTTGTTGGTGGAAGGTCAACTCGACGTGATTGCATCTCATCAAGCGGGCTTGGCCAACACAGTGGCGGTTTCTGGGACGGCGCTGACTTCAGAGCACGTGACAATTTTGAAAAGATACAGTGACAACGTGTCGATGCTTTTTGACATGGACAATGCTGGCAAGCAAGCAGCGCAAAAAAGCGCGGATTTGTGTTTTCAGCAAGATGTGAAAGTCAAAATGGTGACGCTTTCCGAAGGCAAGGATGCAGCCGAAGTGGCTGCCAAGGATCCCCAACTGCTACTTTCGGCAGTTGCCAACTCACCAGAGGCAGTGGAATCTTTTTTTGCCGACGCCTTGAAGCAATTTGACCAAAAAACAGCTGAAGGCAAGAGAAACATTGCCAACGCCGTGCTTTCCCATGTGGCCAATATTGCCAGTCAAATTGAAAGAACTCATTGGATCAAAAAGTTGGCTCATCAATTGGATGTGGAAGAAAAAGTCATCAACGACGTATTAAAAGCACTGACCCCGAGCAGCTTCGCTAGTCCTTCTCAACCAAAAGAAGCTGGCAAAGACAGCGCTTCTTTTCAAGATAGAGCTGAAATCGTGCGAGATTTGTTGGCTGGGCTCATCATGAGTGACAAAAAAGTTTGGAGCGAGACTTTGGAAAAAGAAAAGAGCAAACCCTGGGCGCAAGCCGATGCAATGCTGAAATTCTTGTTTGAAAAAGGCCCTCAAGTTGATTTTTCCTATGAAAAATTGTTGGAAACGGTCGAGGACGAAAAGACCAAAAAACATCTAGCAGAGCTTTATTTCGCTGCTAAATATCGTTTTACCCAGGATGAAGTGGTTGAATATGACGAAGATGAGTTGCGACGCCTGGTCCAAGTTCATCTTGATCAATATGAAAGCCAATTGCACAAAAACAAACTTCATAGTATCATGAAAGAAATCAAAAGCGCTGAAGAAAGGGGAGATAAGGCGGCGCTCAAGGACTTGATGAGTGAGTTTGCAATCCTTTCTCAAAAAATCAAATGAAACTAAGGCTGGCAGCGTTGCCGGTTTTTGGTGTTTGGCGGCATTTTCACAGAAAAACAAAATCAGCATAACTATTTTTTAAATATATTTGAGCATTTCGCTCAATCTTAAGGTATATTAATTACTTTAGTGTGAGTTTGATTTAATTTATCTTTTGTCCGATTTCTTGATTTGGACAAAAAAATATTGTGATTATGAAAAAAAATCTTAAAAAAGTCAAAGTCTCGAAACAAAAAGTCCAAGCTAAGAAGACTGTGACGAAAAAGAAAGGGCAAAAAGTTGTTGCCAAGAAGAAGGTTGTGACTGCTTCCAAAAAGAAAGTCAAGGTGCTGAAAAAGGTCACCGCCGCTAAGCCAAAAAAGAAGGTCCAGCTTAAAGGCTCGAAAGTTAACCAAACAGTTCAGAAAAAAAAATCAAAAATGAAAATTGCAAAAAAAATATCCAAGAAAAGTGTGGCAAAAAAACCAGTTGGCAAAAGCAAGCCGGTGGCCAAAAAACTTGTCAAAAAAGTTGCACCCAAAAAAGTTTTGCCAAAGATGAAAAAGGCTGAGCCGAAAAAAATCGAAACCGATGAACCAGAGAAAATTGATATTCTGGCGGAACTTATTTCTCGCGGAAAGGTGCGAGGCTTTGTGACGGAAGATGAAATCATTCACTTGATGCCGGATGCTGAAGAAGACATTGAAGAATTGGAAAATCTTTATGAAAAGTTGGAAACTTCCGGAATTAAGGTGGTGGTTTCAGATGACATGCTCAAGATCGATAGTGACAAAGAATCGGAAGCATATGAAAAAAGCAAAAAAGACAAAAATGCTGACATCAACCTGAGTGAATCTTTGGAGGACAGTTCTTCGGACTTGGTGCAGATGTATTTGCGCGAAATTGGTCGCGTGCCGCTGCTGAAATTTGAAGAAGAAGTGAAGCTTGCCAAAGCCAATGAAAAAGGGGACTTGGCAGCCAAGCAGAAACTGACCGAAGCCAACTTGCGTTTGGTGGTTAGCATTGCCAAAAAATATGTGGGACGCAGTCACAATCTTTCATTGCTTGATTTGATTCAAGAAGGCAACATTGGACTTTTCCGTGCGGTGGAAAAATTTGACTACCGCAAAGGTTACAAATTTTCAACCTATGCTACTTGGTGGATCCGCCAAGCCATCACCAGAGCGCTGGCTGATCAATCCAGAACCATCCGCATTCCGGTGCATATGGTTGAAACCATCAATAAATATACTCAAATCACTCGTCGTTTGGTGCAGGAGCTTGGTCGCGAACCGTTGCCGGAAGAAATTGCGGCTGAAATGAACATTGAAGTGGACAAGATTCGTCACATCCAAAAAATTTCGCAAGAAACTGTTTCTCTGGAAACTTCCGTGGGCGATAGTGACGATGACAGCGTGTTGGGAGATTTCATTGAAGACACTGAAACGGTGATGCCGCATCAAGTGGCTTCCCGAAAATTGCTCAAAAATCATGTGGGTGAAGTTTTGAGGGAGCTGACTCCGCGCGAACAAAAGATTTTGAAAATCCGTTTTGGTTTGGAAGATGGCGTGACTCACACCTTGGAAGAAGTCGGCAAGGAATTCGGAGTGACCCGCGAACGCATCCGTCAAATCGAAGCCAAAGCTCTCGACAAAATTCGTCAGCACAAAACGATTGATAAGTTGAAAGACTACTAAGCATCAAACATGGAACACATAGCATGGAGCATGTAACATGAGACAGAAAGGAAAAATGCCTAAATCCTAATGACTAAGGTCTAATAAAATCTCAAATCCCAATGTCTGAGAAACAGAAAGCAGAGAACAGTGGACAATATATATACAAAATACAACAGACAAAAAATAACCTTCGGAGTGAGGGTTATTTTTTTTGTAAAATGAGAAGCTTAAGAATGTAGCGAAGGCTTGAGAAAGGTTTTGCGTGGAGACTCAGTTTGTTGTTGAAAAAATTGTTGTGCCCAAGCTAGCGAGGTCAAGCCAGTCACGACAATCAAGGCATAGAGCGCGAATTGATTGTTCAGAAAAAAAGCTTCATAAATTCCGCTGGAATAAAAATAAACATAAGCCAGTTTTTGGAGGCGCTTCCAATTGCCTTTGAGAATTTTTTGGGAGAATTTGTTGGAGGTAATGAGCAAAAGCAGGCCCGAAAGATCGCCACTGTGAGCGAAAAGATTGAATTTCTTCAAAGAATAAAAATTGGCTGAAAAAATTGATGCAAGATAAGCCGAACCTGGTGCCATAATTTTCGCCAGCATAAAGCCCACGATGATTGAGGCTGACAAAATTCCCAAACCTTTGCGCAGCACCACCAATTTTCTCAGCAAAGGAAGCTCGACAAAAATGTCGGCCAAGGGTCGGATGATCATCAGCAAAAAAGCAGTGAAAAAAGAAAGGGAAAAGAGGGCGGTTTGCGCTGGCAGGCTCATTTCAGAAAAAAGCGAGTAAATTGGAATGAAAAAAAGCAGCAATAAGCCGTCAAAAATAAGGTTATTTTGAATGTGTTTAATTGCTCGCATAGACATTTTGGTTAAAATTAAAAATTCCCGCCTTTGTTTATACGCAGCAGCGGGAATTTTTTTTGTTTAAAATCAGATATTTTTAAGAAGCTATCCCAAGAAACTTTTACTATGCCTGATCAGGTCATTATAATAATTCAGGTTCTTCGGGAAATGTTATGGGTAAAGTTCCAACTTTCCACAATGGAATAAAATTGCAACTCGGTAATTTTGGAAACTTCTAAATCCTCTGGCGTTGGCTTTGATGGATTGTATCTTGGAATTCAACCCTTCCGTAACT
>CAIOVI010000026.1 GCA_903861715.1 uncultured bacterium | reverse complement strand
GGTATTAGCAAAACCTTTGCCAACTGTGCCAGCAATTGATCATCCTTGGAGAAAGTTTCAAATAGCTAAAAATTAACAAAAATGTCCAAAGCGGACATTTTCATTTCCCTGAAATGCGGACATTTCTATTTCCTCTTTACACCCGAAAACTATTGACAGCAAGCTATCTAAACTATATAGTATATTAAAAGTTATTTATCATTAAACGTCGTTGTCAACTATTACTGCAAGAGACAGGCATAAGATAATGACGTTTGAGTATGTCCGGAAAAGGCTCCAAAAAATAAGGCCACCCCTGAAGATCAAGTTCTTCCGAAGAGAACTACGCTTCCCTGCCAAGTGATCCTTATCAGTGAGCCTTCCGAGACATATTTTCCTTTGGCTCATCGTAGCCAATCATCATCCACCCCGAGTAGCAATGCCTACTCTTTTTTTCTTGCCCAAAAACACAACAACCCTCACCAAAATAATCGTCATTATCTCACGACCGTGAAATTATGACGATTTTCTATTTTTGCCAAAAAAGTGATTTTTTAGGAATCTTTCATTATCTATGCTTACAGCCGTGATGACTCTCACATACTTTTCGGCTTGATACAATCTTGATAATTCTAAGATAATCTTTTCAACTTGAAAGGGTGCCAAGAAGACGCTGTTTTGAAGCTTATAAAATTTCATTTCTCGCAAATGTCTTCTTAAGATATCACGAAAGATGCGATCTTTTTCGGGAATATCAAAAGCGACAATTCGCCATTTGCCGTCCCATTTTTTCTTATTTTTGAAACTAATCGAACCACCCAATAAATCAAGCATTTTCGCCTGTCTTTTGCCCTGTTCCGTCAGAACAAGTTTGAATGACCCATCTGAAAAATGTTTTTCCTCTAATAATTTTTCCATAGCGAGTCTTCCAATTGATCGCTTTAGATTGGATTGATCTATTTTTTTCCATTCTTTGCCTATCTTGCTAAGTCTTGAATAATATTGCCTCGGAGAAGAAGACAAGCCAAGAGCTACACCACCCAAAAGTGCAACTAAGATCTTTTTCTGCACTGGACCAAATTTATACATATTATTATATTAAAAAAATTAGCCTACCAATAGCATACCACAACAACCTAAAATCGTCATTATCTCACGGTCGTGAGATAATGACGATTTTATTTTTAGATTATTATTTTTCTTTTTTTTAAAAAATACATTCTAACTATAACGACAAGAAAACTTTGATGTGCAATAAATGTTTTATTTTTTATATCAAGCTAACTATTTCTAGCCAATTATATTAACAACCCCATTTTCTGCATCAACTTCAACCAAATCTCCGTCCCGTAGAATTTTAGTAGCTATTTTAGTGCCCATGATGCAAGGGATTTTAAATTCACGAGAAACAATCGCAGCGTGGCTGCTGATTCCGCCTTCGTCAGCAACAATGGCACCGCACTTTTTAATTACAGTCATCAAGGCTGGATTTGAATGGATTGTGACCAGAATGTCTCCTTGATTAAATTTTTCAAAATCATTTTCACTATAAACTATCTTCACTCTACCTGTAGCTTTCCCAGGATAAGCAACTGAACCCTTGATTCTTTCTTCTTCTAAATGAAATCCATCCTTGTGAAAAAAAGCAACAAATTCCCCAACTGTCTCTTTTCCAAATAGTAAAATTTCTTCTTTGGGAAATTTAAGAAAAATATAATTATTGTTTTTTTCCGCTGAGTTTTCCAAAACTTTTCTATCGCCATCGCATAACGCAACGATTTCTTCTGGAGTCAAAAAATTAATAATATTTCCATCCAGAGAAGCTTTCGCAGAAATCTCAGCCATTATCAGACCAAGCACAACCTTCCTATATTCAGTATACAAAGAAACAAGGCGTGATTCCTTACTCAAGCTTAGAATTTTTTTTACTTTTTGATCATTTTTATCAAGCTCATATTTTTCCGAAGCAACACAAACAGTAAAAGGAACAACCACCGAAGGCAAAAACTGATTCTGAAATAGTTGGTATTTTTCAGCAAATAATCTCCCAAGTTCGCTTAAAGAAAAATTTTCATATCCTTGCTCATTTATTTTTTCAATTTCTGATTTGAGAACTTGGTTATATCTCTTCGAATCTTTCAGCGTATTAACTATTTTATCGGGATTCTGTAAGATAACATCCCGCAACTTACTTAAAAATTTAGCCTGATCTTCCGCGGTTCTCCAATATTCAACCAAACCTTCCCTTGAAAGATACGCAAGCACACTGAACCTAAAATTCATGAATTCTCCAAAATCATCACCATAAACTCTGGCATTTGCAATCATAGTTAAAAGATCGATTGGTCGCGTTATGAGAAGCTCCCATTTATCTTGTTTGAGTCTATGCAGTAGCTTCTCCTTGTTCATTTTATCCTTTCTTATTCAAAAAAAATTAATTTATCTAAAGATTACACCATTTCCAACATTGCCTGGGCGGCTTCGGTGCCTTTGTTGTTTTTGGTGCCTGATCTATCCTGGGCTTGCTTAAGATTATTAACAGTAATAATCCCCACCCCAATTGAGATATTAAAACCAAGCATAACATTCATAACGCCCCTGATTGATTCTTTCGACACATGATAATAGTGGTCAGTGTCGCCCTTGATCACGCAGCCCAAAGCGACCAGACCTTGATATTTCTTGGTCTTGGCAAGACGCTGGCAAGCCAAGGGAATTTCCAGCGCCCCTGGCACCCAAACAATTTCAATATTTTTTTCGGCTACCTTATTTTTTTTCAAAGTTTCCAATGCACCGCCAAGCATGCCACCAACAATATCCTCGTTGAATTTCGTGGTGACAATGGCAATTTTAAACTTACTTCCATCAACAATTGCTTGCGTTTTCTTAGTTTTTCTCTGCATAAAAATTTATTTATTTCATTAATTTAGCCAAATATTTCGCCAGCACGTCAGTTTCAATGTTCACTCTGTCACCAATTTTAACGCTTCCCAAATTTGTGTTTTCCAAAGTGAAACTCACCAACGACACACTCAACCAATCTTTTCCAGTTTCAACCACCGTCAGACTGATTCCATCAATCGCCACCGATCCTTTGTCGGCCACGAATTTCATGAAGCTCGCCAAGATTTTGATTTTGAGCAAAATTGATTCTTTGACTTTTTTGACTTCCAAAATCTTTCCGGTTGTGTCCACGTGCCCTTGCACTAGGTGACCATCGAGCAGGTCGCTGAGTTTCAAGCTTGTTTCCAAATTAACCAAACTGCCTTTGGCATATTGCCCCACGGTCGTTTTTTTGATGGTCTCTGGCATATATTCAACCACGAAACTGCTTTTAAAAATTGATTTGACCGTTGAACAAACACCATTAATGGCAATGCTTTGCCCCAACCAAATTTTCCAACCCTTGGGTTTTCTAATCTCCACAAAAAGACTTTCCTTTTTTTGAAAAGTTTTTTCCACCACCGAAACTTTTTTAATGATACCAGTAAACATAAATTTTTAATTTTTAGCAATTAATGCCACATCTTTTTTGATTTGCGCGACCAACTGTGCCTGATTTTCGAATTTGACAACCTCTCGAATTTTGTCCCCGATTTCAACTTCAATTTCCTGCCCATAGATACTACGCGAGAAATCAAAAATATATGTCTCCAGTAGCTTTTTGTCCGGCCAAACAAAAATGGCGCTTTTGAATTTTTGGCCTTCCAAAAGCACAAAGCCAGCATAAACCCCGCCTTCCAACTCAACCTCAGTTTGCACATTGGCCGTTGGAAAACCGAGCCTGCGACCCAATTTTTTGCCTTCAATCACAACTCCTTTGATTTTCTTCATATTTCATTATTCTAAAACATACCAGGCAAAATATCAAGCAAAAACCCAGCTCTTGCCGGGTTTTTGTATCTCTGTGTTTTTCTAGTTTTACTCTGCGTTCTTCTGTGGAAAATTAAACTTCAATCACCACTGGCAGCACCATTGGTCGTCTTTCGGTTTTGGTAAACAGAAATGAACCAACTGCTTCGCGAATGTTGTTTTTCACATAGTCCCAGTTGACGGAAACATCAGCCGAAGTTTTTTCTTTGACGATTTTTTCCACCACCCGTTTGGTTGCATTGACCAAGTCAAAATTTTCTTTGACGAAAATGAAACCTCGCGAAGTGATTTGGGGAGTGCCAACAATTTTCTTGGTCTTAGAATCAATCACCACTACAATCATAAACATCCCATCCTTAGCCAGCAGTTGTCGGTCACGCAGCACTACTTCGCCCACATCGCCCACACCAAGACCATCCACCATCACATAGCTCGTGTCAACTTTTTGAGGCAGCATTTTTGCCTTATTGTCAGCAACTTCCAATTGGTTGCCATTGTCCAACACAAAAATATTTTCTTTTTTAATCCCAACTTTTTCGCCAAGCTTGGCAGCTTCTTTTAGCATGTAATGATTTCCATACACTGGCAGGAAGAAGTCTGGCTTAATCTGTCTTAAGATTTCTTGAATATCATGAATATTACTGTGTCCAGTAACATGCACATCCAAAATGTCGCTGTGGATCACGTTGTCACATTTGCGATAAAGATCGTCTTTCAATCTTTGCACTGTGCGTTCATTGCCAGGCACAACTGAAGAAGAAAAGATCACCGTGTCAGCTTTCTGCACTTGAATAAAGCGATGCTCATCATTCACAATGCGAGAAAGCACAGCATTGCCTTCGCCCTGAGCTCCCGTGCAAATAACAATAACCTTATTTCTTGGGTGTTTGTGAACTTCATTGACTGAAATCAAGGTGTTTTTAAAGGCCTTGACATAGCCCAACTCTTGCGCAATTTCAATATTTATCTTCATTGAATATCCGTCCAGGGCTACTTTTTTACCAAGACCATCAGCGATTTCAATCAATTTTCCAATTCTTTCAATCTGAGAAGAAAAAGTGCCGATAATGACAAGCCCATTGGCTTTAATCATTAAATCAGTAAGATTTTTATACATTTCGCTCTCTGGAACATGGGTGTCGCTTGTGTCAGTCACACCCAAACTCTCCAGCATTAAAATTTTTGGAGAAGGAAGTTTGGCCAGATGTTCATAGGTGACTCTTTCATGACTGATTGGATTTCTGTCCATCAGCCAATCGCCAGGATGGATCACGGTTCCATCTGGAGTTTTCACAATGACGCCGACTGCATCCTTAACTGAGTGTTCTACTTCAAAAAATTCAATTTCAAATTTTCCAAGTTTAATTTTATCCGCCACGGTGTTAACGCGAATAGTTTTTAGCTGGCTAGCAGAACTGATTTCAAAATCTTCCATCTTCTTTTTAATCAATGCTAGCGTCAAATCGCGTCCCACAATCAAAGGATTGCCGAGCTCTCGCAGCAAGATTGGAGCAGCCCCAATATGATCAAGATGACCATGACTGAAAATCACGCCTCGGATATCTTTTTCTCTCCCTTTCAAACAACTTGTGTTTGGAATAATGTAATCAATGCCCGGCATATCTTCTTCTGGAAACATCATGCCCATGTCTAAGATAATAATATCACCGCCGTATTCAAAGAGTGTCATATTGCGACCAACTTCTTCATTGCCACCCAATGGTGTGATGCGCAAATGATCCCCAGCCGGATTGCCTTGCATTGCTGGACGACGACTGGTTCCAGCCTTTCTGGTTGGCAAGCTGCGTTTTTTTGGAGCATGCGAACGATTAGCGTTACCACTATGCCTATTGCTGCCACCTGAAACAGCTGCACCTGCAACTTTTGGTGCTGGTTTGCTAGCTGCCCCCGCAAAACCCAAGGCGGCTGAGTTTGCACCACTCGGCCTGGCCATTTGAGCTTGAACATGATTACGCTGACCTTGCATTGGTCTGTTTGAATTGTTGCTATGTCTGCTACCTACATTGCTTCTTGAAGCATTATTGTTAGCAGGAACATTATTTTGGGTTTTTTTCTCAAAACCCCCTACTGGCTTTTTTAAATCAGCCAAGATTTGACCAGCTAGGCTGGTGTCTTGTTTTTTAAACATTTTTTAATTGTAAAAGTATTTTTACTGAAAATTAAATGCAGCTGAAAAATACTTTTGTTAAAAGTTTTAATTTTGAATTGATTTTGAATCATGAAAATGATTCGGTTTTTCCGCTTTGACGGAAATTACTAATTGTTTTTCGATAAAAGAGAAAACGAGAAACATATTGAGTGTGCCTTGGGGGAGACTTGAACTCCCAATCCCTTGCGAGAACTAACTCCTGAAGCTAGCGCGTATACCAATTCCGCCACCAAGGCCTTTTGAATTTTTGCAAAAAACCAACCGCAAACAACGATAAAAACCACCTAAAGGAGCATTTTTGATAGTTTGAAAGCTTATTTTGATGTTTTTTGAAGAAAAAAGCTTTAAACAAAGTAAAATTCAAGAAGTCTCACACGTTAAATCAATTGTACACCAACAGCGGGAAATTGTCAATGACTAGAAAACAATCACCGAAAATTCACCTTTCATTTTGGTTGGATTTTGGCTGAAATAAGCCTCGATTTCCTCAGCGTTTCCACGGACAATTTCTTCAAACATTTTGGTCAGCTCACGTCCGAGAATGATTTTTTTTGCCGGCGCAAAAGTTTGCAAAAGTAGGATATTTTTAATCACCCGATGCGGAGAATCATAATAAAGGACAGGGATTTCTGAGGCGGCCACTTCTTTGAAAAAAGTTTCGCGCCCTTTTTTGTGAGGCGGAAAACCCAAGAAGGAAAACTTCTGCATGTCAATCCCACTGACACTAATCAAGGTTGCCAAAGCTGAGGCGCCCGGAATCGGAACCACGACAAAATTTTCAGCCACGGCCTGCTCAACCAACTTATTGCCAGGGTCAGAAACTCCCGGCGTGCCAGCATCACTGACATAAGCCACGCTCTTTCCTTCTTTGAGCAAAGTCAGGATTTTTCCAAATTGAAACTGACCACTGTGCTGGTGGAGTGAAAGCAGCGGCTTGGATATGCTATAATGAGAAAGCAAATGACTGGTCACTCGTGTGTCTTCACAAGCAATCGCCTCCACCTCTTTCAAAATGCGCAACGCCCGCAAAGTGATGTCTTCCAGATTGCCAATAGGAGTCGCAACGATAAATAGGGTTCCATTATCCATAAATTAAGTTTAGGCTAAATATAATAATTATTCAAATATATGCTCAGAATCGGACATCGCGGAGCTGCTGGCTATGAGCCAGAGAACACGCTTCTTTCAATTCAGAAAGCTCTCGATTTGGATGTTGAAGCTATTGAACTTGATGCCCATGTTTGCAAATCTGGGGAAATTGTCTTGATTCATGATGTAAAAGTTGATCGAACCACTGAAGGCACAGGTCTTATAGTTAAAAAAAATCTTACTGAACTAAAAAAATTAAACGCTGGCAAAGGTGAAAAAATTCCAACCCTAGAAGAAGCTTTGGATCTCATCAATCGAAAATCAAAAATAATTATTGAACTCAAAGGGAAAGGAACGGCTAATTCAGTTTACAAAATAATCAACAAATATATTTCTGAAAAAGATTGGGATTGGAATGACTTTTTAATTTCATCTTCCTTAATTCAAGAACTGCGGGACTTTAAAAAACTAACTTCACAAATAGAAACTGGCCTAATTGTAAACAAAAAATTAATTGGAATATTGGGAATAATATTTAAGACCCCCTTTGGCTTTATAGAAATGGCGGAAAGCGCCAATGCTAAATCTATCTATCTATCAAAGTATTTCTGCAATAAGAAATCAATTTCCGAAGCTAAAAATAGGGGCTTTGCAGTTCTTGCCTGGACAATTAACAGTCCCAGAGAGATTGAAAAATTGAAATCATGCAGCATCGACGGAATCATCAGCGATTATCCAGACAGGATATAAAGAAGACCATCTTTGCGATAGCAACAACCACAATACTGATATTTTTATAGCCAGTGTTTTCTATTTATACTTTTTAAATCCAAATATCAAAATCCTAATTTCCAATAAAGTCCTAAATCCTAAAAAGGAAATTCTCTTCCTCCTTTAGAAAAGGAGGATTGAGGTGGATTTGAAAAGCTCAATAAGTTAAGAAAGCTTTCAAATCCCTCCGCAAATGCTACACTTGCTCGCATTTGCCACTTTTCCAAAGGGAGGAATAAATACAAAAATACAGAATTTATATTTGTAGATTTGCCTGCCTCGACGGTAGGCGGGTTATTGTTTCTTGTATCTTGTTTCTTATTTTTATATTTCTTGTTTCTTGGTTATTGAAATATTTATAATTTTTCCAAAAAAATTATAAATATTTTGCGGTCCAACTCTTCTTATCCTTCTTTAATTTTTCTGGCGTGCCTTCAAAATTAAGATATCCTCCCAAATCTCCACCATCTGGGCCAAGTTCAATCACCCAATCAGCATCTCTGATCACGTCCAGATTATGCTCAACCACAATGACGGTATTGCCTTTTTCCACCAGCGCATTAAGCACGCTGAGCAATTTGCGAATGTCATCAAAATGCAATCCCGCCGTTGGTTCATCCAAAATGTAAAGTGTGTTGCCAGTTGATTTGCGAGCCAGTTCCGTGGCCAGTTTGATGCGTTGAGCTTCGCCGCCCGAAAGATTGGTGGCGCTTTGTCCAAGTTTCAAATAGCCCAAGCCGACGTCTTCCATGGTTTTAAGTTTCTCGGCAATCAAGGGATGGCGCGCAAAAAATCTCAGCGCCAAGCGCACATCCATATCCAAAATTTGCGCAATATTAAAACCTTTATATTCAATTTCCAAAGTCTTTTTAGAAAAACGGGTGCCGTCGCAAGCTTCGCATTTCACATAAACATCAGGCAGCAAGTGCATTTCAATTTTGCGAGAACCATCGCCTTGGCAAACCTCGCAGCGCCCACCTTTCATATTGAAACTAAAACGACTGGCGGTATAATTTCTGGCTTTGGCTTCTTCCACGCTGGCAAAAAGATCGCGCACGTGAGAGAACACACCCGTGTAAGTGGCGGCATTTGAACGTGGCGTGCGTCCAATTGGATTTTGATTGATACTAATAACCTTTTTGATATTTTCCAGGCCTTTGATTTTTTTGTGCTTGCCTGGCAAATCTCGACTGCCATAAAAATGGCGAGACAAAGCTTTGGCCAAAATATCTTTGACCAGCGTTGATTTTCCAGAGCCGGACACCCCACAAATGGACACGAACTTGTGTAGCGGAATAGCCACGTCGATATTCTTAAGGTTGTGTTCCGTAGCACCAATAATTTCAATTTGCTTGCCATTGCCAGAGCGATATTTTTTCTTGTCAGAAACTTTTTTCTTTTTGGAGAGATATTGCGCCGTCAGATTTTTACTTTTCATGAGTTTTTTGTAGTCACCTTCAAAAACCACGATGCCACCTTCCTCACCAGCTCCTGGGCCCATGTCCACAATCCAATCAGCCGCCTTGATGATGCTTTCATCATGTTCAACCACAATCAAGGAATTGCCAACATTTTGCAACTGCCGCATGGTGGCAATCAATTTTTCCGTGTCACGACTATGCAGACCAATAGAAGGCTCATCCAGGACATAGACAATGCCCATCAGTTGCGAATTGAGTTGCGCCGCCAAACGAATGCGCTGGGCTTCGCCACCAGAAATTGTCTGGGCGCTGCGTCCCAAGTTGAGATATTCCAAACCGACATTTTCCAATGCCTTGAGACGCTGCAAGATTTCGCGAATCACTGGTCGCTCAATTTCTTTTTCTTGCGTTGTCTGAATCCAGACACTCGCCTTTTCAAAAAATTCCCGCAGATGAGTGACACTCAAGCAGACCAGATCATCAATAGTTTGGCCACTGATTTCAACAGCCAGAAATTCTTTTTTGAGTCTTTTTCCTTGGCAACTTTCGCAAGTGCTTCCAGTCATATATTTTTCAATTTCACCCCGCAGATATTCTGACTTGGTTTCAAAATATTTTTTCTCCAAAGCTGGAATGACTCCCTCAAAACCTTCGCCACCGAAAAGCACAACCTCCCATTGTTTTTTGGAAAGTTTTTTGATTGGCTCGCTCAGAGAAAATTTGTGTTTTCTGGCCACGTCCTTAAGTGAAAGCAGTTGACTATTTTGGCCGTTGATTTTGCCACCGGATTTGCTCCAAGGAAGAATTGCTCCTTCCAAAATGGAAAGATTTTTGTTCGGCACCACCAGTTCTTGATTGACTTTCAAGGTGTAGCCCAGTCCGCTGCAAGTGTCGCAAGCACCCTCTGGGGAGTTGAAAGAAAAATGGCGCGGGGTCACTTCTTTGATTTTGATTCCGCATTTACTGCAGAAAAAATCTTGGTTGTAACTCCGCTCCTCGACGTTGTCAAACAGAATTTTCATCGAGTTGCTGCCCATTTTCATGGCCGTTTCAATTGAATCCAACATGCGCTCATTGTCAGGATTTTTTTTGTCCAGCACAACTCTGTCAATCACCATTTCGATGTCGCCCACAATTTCACTTTCCTCCATCGAAAGAGCATCTGTGACAGTGTGCATTTTTTCGCCAAAGCGCACCCGAGCATAGCCCAAGCGCTGAATGTTTCGCAAAAGTTCTTTGCCCGTGGCCGCATCTTTTGGTTTGGCCAAAATGGCAATTTGCGTGTGATGCGAGAAAGTCAAAATTTCATCCAAGATTTCCCGGTTGCTTCTTTTTTGCATCGAAGTGCCGCACTCCGGACAATGAATGATGCCGACTTTGGCATAAAGAATGCGCAGATAGTCATACACTTCCGTCAAAGTTCCCACCGTTGAACGCGGAGAGCGAGAAATGCTTTTTTGATCAATTGAAATCGGCGGCGAAAGATTTTCAATTTTGTCGACATCCGGCTTGACCGAAGGATCCAAGAAATTACGCGCATACGAAGAAAGCCCTTCCATATACCTGCGATTTCCCTCAGCATAAATGGTGTCAAAAGCCAGCGAAGATTTTCCGGAGCCGGAAAGTCCCGTGATGACCACAAATTTGTCGCGCGGAATTGTCACGTCAATATTTTTCAAATTGTTCACCCGCGCACCCTTAATAACGATGTCCCGCACATTGTTTAAAGTTGTTTTTTTGGAAGCCATAGTATTTATGTATTTAGTATCTTGCCTGCCTGTCCGGTAGGCAGGTATGATGTATAATGTATAAATTTGTTTCGCAAAATCGCCTACTATATGATGTAATATTTCATACCAAATACATTATACCTAATACGAAATACATTCTACAGTTCAAGTATTTGCTAATTAAAAATGGTATCAGAAAAATGGGAAGATGTAAAGGGTGCGCAAATAAAAAACAGTGTTTTGCGAAAAAGATTCTTGGGATCTTCTTGTCGCAAAACACTGTCAAATCTCAGGCGTTGTAAGCCTTGTTAAAATCACAAATATTACACAACTCTATTTTTATTGCCACTTATCATCACTTTTTGCTCACGATAAGCCATAATGGCGAATAATAATGGCAACAGAAAATACCCGATGGTAAGCCCATAATGCCCAATGGCCCAAAAGGCATAACTGCAAAAACCAAGAAAAAGGTGCAGGCCACAAACAGCAAGACTTGAAAAAAATCGCCTAGGCACACCAACACTGACAGAAAGAAAACCCACGAAAGCAAATACAGCTAAAACAGCAACAACTAATGCTGGCGGCAATTTAATTCCCTTCACAGCAAGGATTATGCCAGTTGAAATTGAAATTACCAAACATAACGGAAAAATGTATTTTTTCATTTTACACCTCAATTTTAAAGTTACCTGAATTATCTATAAGCTACCACAAATTAAAAAAGATGTCATATTTGTCGACTATTATTTAAATTTGACTAAAATATGGCTTTATGTATAATAATAATTGTTGACTATTGATTAGACATAATTATGAAAAATAAGAAATTACTACAAATTTTGATTGATTTAGGTCTTAGTGAAAATGAAGCAAGTGTATACTTAGCAGCTCTTTCTTTGGGACCAACCACTATTTTAAAAATTGCAAAAACAGCTGAAATGAAGCGGACTACAATATATTCCGTTATTGATTCGCTCAAAAAAAGAGGATTGATAAATATCGAGATAAAAGGCTTTAAAACTTTATTCACCGCAGAGAACCCAGAAAAATTAGAAACTATGTTGGATTCACATCGAGAGCAATTGAGAAACTCATTGCCAGAATTTTTAGGAATGTATAATTTAAAAGGTGGAGAAAGCTCCATTAAATACTATGAAGGATTAGAATCTGTAAAATCAGTCTATGAAAGTTTAATAAGTGATATTAAGCCCCACGAAGACTACCTTATTATTGCTGATGCTAAACAATGGATGGAATTAGATCCAGAATATTTTCAAAATTTTACCGAGAGAAGAGCGAAATTAAACATCAATACTAGAATGTTACTTCAAGATTCTAAAACAGCGAGAGAGTTGAAAAATAAAGAAAAAAATTACAACATAAAAGGTGTTAAAATTTTTCCACAGAAAATGTCTCTCACAACAAATATAGTTATTATCCCTAAAAAAATAGTCATTCATCAGCTCACACCTCCAATTATGGCAGTTGTTATTGAAAATAAAAGCATGATTAATATGCAAAAAGAAATCTTTGAAATTATTTGGAACAGTTTAAAAGCTTAATGAAAATAACAATTAATAATAAAATTGGTTCGAGATTTCGCTATACAGAAAAACAGAACTTTGAACTCTGTTTTTCTGTTGCACCTAAAACATAATCTTTGTTATTCCACCTTCTTGCCTTCCAACACGGCGCTTCTGCTTTCAAATTCCTCCTTGGAAATTTCACCTTTGGCAAAGCGCTGACGCAAAATTTCTGTGGCGCAATATGTTTTTTCTAAAATAAGCTTTGCTTGCAACCTCCCATCCTGCCCACAATTAGCTAAAAGAAAATAAAAACAATATGCTAATTCCTGCATATGCCAGAAATAGCATACGCGCAAATAAACCCCATGCTCTTCAATAAATATCCACTCAATCAATATGTTGCTTACCGCATATGCTAGAAATAACATATCCATAGGCAAAAAAACAAAGAAATAAAATGTATATTATCGTTTAAAATGAAACCTTCTCAAATCGATATGCTAATTCCCGCATATGCGGGAATTAGCATATTTGAAAATAAAAAAATACGACTAAAAGATAATCCGTGCAACTAAAGTTTGAATTTTCTTTTAAGCATGTTCTCGTGCAGAAGCTTTTCCACAGTGAGAATTTCGATATATTTTTCCACGTAATATATTTCAGCCACGAATAAGAGCTCGTCCTCACATTCATAGGGGCAGACCCAAGCACTTTTTTGCATTTGAAAAAATCCAAGCTCCTTTATTTTTGATCGCAAAGCTTCGCGCGCTTGATTGTATATTTTCGGCTTAGTAGGAATGTCAAACATTAAAACCCGCCATTTTCCATCCCATTTTTTGGGTTTTTTGATTTTCAATGTTTCAATCGAGAATTCCAAAATTCTTGCTTTGCCCTTATTGGTGAGCTTCACGTGCATTTTGCCGTCTTTTTCTTTAATTATTTCCACAAGTTTTTGCCGTTTCAAATTTGCAAAAGCATTACTCAGTTGCTTGTGCGAATATCTTTTTGATTTTGACTCAGGCATTCCAAATTCATCAATCACCTTCAAAATGCCCGGCACAATTGCCCCACCACAAACAATCACGCCAATGCCAACAAAAGCCAAGAGAAATTTTGTGGCAGTTGCCGCCGGAGTATCAGAATAGAAAAAATTTTCCAGCCTTTCTTTAATTGGCATTTTATTGGGCGCTTCCTTTTTATGAATTTTATCTTTCTTTTTTTCAACCATACTTTTTATTTTTATTTTATTTTATTTTATTTTATCTTCTCCTATTCATCCTTTTCATTCCTCTTACTCTATCGTCTCTTTTTCTTCCCTCCTCTTTTTTTCTTAATTATATTACACCTTCCAAAATCCAACAATATGCTAATTCCCGCATATGCTGTAATTAGCATATTGTTGGATTTTCTAAAGTTCAGTGAATATTTAATCGACATCTTTTTTTGTTTTTTACCTCAGCCAAATATGTTATTTCCCGCATATGCCAGGATTAGCATATTTAAACAAAATATTTAAACAAAAAAAGAATACAAAAAAAATGGACACACTGGTGTCCATTTTTAAATAAAAGGGTATTAATACCCCAGCAAGTCCTGAACCCTGCGGGCTCACGAGGCAAGCCTCGTAGGCAAAATACCTTTTGTTATCGTCGCTCGCTGCGGAATGAAAGATTACTTTCATCTCGCTCACTTCGCTAGATAATAAAAGTTTTTATAAATGCAATTGAAACAACTTTCTTATTAAGATTTTTCCACTTTTTTGCCTTCCAGCACATCAATTCTGCTTTCAAATTCCTCCTTGGAAATTTCACCTTTGGCAAAGCGCTGACGCAAAATTTCCGTGGCACTGTCAGGCCTTTGCTCGTCGCTATGCCCACCACAACAACCTTTGCCGTGATGATGACCGCCGCGCACCAAACCAATGATTAGCCAAATTATCGCCGCCCAGAAAACCAGCGAAAAAATTTCGCCAACAAAACCCAAACCGTGGCTTACGCCATATCCATACATCATATGTTTTTTGAATTAATTAATAATTAAAACATCATTTGAATTTTCCTCAGTCCGCACATTGCGTAGTGCGTAGACAAAAAACGAGCGATAAGCGTTAAAAAATTTTCAGCGAGCTTCTTCAGCAGAAGAAGCGCAGCGGGAATTTTAATTGGCTTTCAAAATCTTTGATTTTGTCCAGACAATATATACCCGGAGGGTGAAGCGAAGATCGAAGTTTTTGCCACAGCAACAAGCACGTGCGGGATTTCTTTTGTAACTTTTCTATTTTCAAGCGAAGTGAGAGTAATAAAAAAGTTTATTTTTTTGTTACCGAGCGAGTGAAGAAAATATGTAATCATATTAAAAGAAAAGTTAATCCATACAATGCTCTGGATTGCTTCGGATGATTACATCCTCGCAAAGACCAGTTTCTTTAATACGCCCTTTCCCCAATAATATTTCATTGCATACTGCTGCTCAACTTTGCAAACAACACAAATCCGAAAGTGAAAACAATAACCATGATTATCGGAGCAATCATTGAGATATAATTCTTTTTGCCCGGCTTGAATAATCGCAGCAGCAAAGAATTTCCCACCACCGAAATCGAACTCATCGCCATAGCCAGGCCTGCCAATTCCGGTTTTAAAATCAATCCAAACGCAAAGAAAACTCGAGCTGCAATCGGAATGCCAATCACGTTATAAAACAAAGCAAAGAACATGTTCTGCCGAATTTTTCCCATAGTTTCCTGGGAAAGTTGCAAGGCAGTCACCACGTCATTCAAATCACTTTTCATAATCACAATGTCACCTGCCTCCATCGCCACGTCAGTTCCTGTGCCCATCGCAATGCCCACATTGGCTTGCGCCAAGGCTGGAGCATCATTGATGCCGTCGCCAACCATAGCAACCCTTTTCCCAAGTGCTTGAAGTTTCTTCACTTCATTGGCTTTATCCTCAGGCAAGACCTCGGCCAAAACATGCTGCTCGTCAATGCCAACAAGCTTTGCAATCGCTTTAGCAGTTCGCAAATTATCCCCAGTAATCATCCAAACTTCAATACCCATCATTTTTAATTTTGCCACAGCTTCGCGCGAAGTTTCCTTAACAGTGTCCGCCACTGCAATGATGGCCAAAACATTTTTCTCGTCCGTCAAAATCATCGCTGTCTTGCCTTCATTCTCCAACTTTTCCAGCTCAGCATTAACATGCTCAAAACTAATTTTCAAATCACTCGCCAACTTGCGATTGCCAAAATGATAAATAACCCCGCCAATACTACCTTTGACACCATGGCCAGGAATCGAATCAAAATCTTGCACTTCTTGCAACGCAATATTTTTTTCTTGAACATGACCGCAAATAGCCTCAGCCAGTGGATGCTCGGAAAGTTTTTCCAAGCTTGCGGAAACTGCCAATATCTCATCCTCATCCATATCGCCAATTGACATGATATCCGTCACCTGCGGTTTTCCATGAGTGAGCGTTCCGGTTTTGTCAAAGATCACTGCTGAAATATTGCTAGCCGCTTCCAAGGCCTCACCCCCTTTGACTAAAATTCCATATTGCGCCCCTTTGCCAGTGCCCACCATCAGTGAAGTTGGCGTGGCCAAGCCAAGCGCGCAAGGACAAGCAATCACAATCACTGACACAAAAGCCATCAAAGAAAAAGCTAGTGTTGCACCGAAAATAAAATACCACAATAGAAAAGTTACTATTGCAATTCCAATCACAGCCGGCACAAACCAAGCCGCAATTTTGTCAGCAAAATTTTGAATCGGCGCTTTTGATCCTTGCGCTTCTTCAATCAGACGAATGATCTGAGCCAAGGTTGTTTCTGAGCCTATTTTTGTGGCCTCAAATTCAAAACTGCCAGTCTTGTTGATTGTTCCTCCCACCACAGTGGCACCAATATTTTTTTCCACCGGTAAACTTTCCCCAGTAAGCATGGACTCATCAACTGAAGATGCGCCCTTGGTTATTTTTCCATCCACTGGAATTTTTTCGCCTGGTCGCACCAACACAATATCACCATGCAAAACTTCTTCAATCGCAATGTCCAAAGTCTGACCTCCGCGAAGGACCCGTGCAGTCTTGGCTTGCAAGCCCATCAATTTTTTGATAGCATCCGAAGTTTTTCCTTTCGTGCGAATTTCCAACCACTTTCCCAGAATAACGAAAGTTATCAAATAGGCAGCCGTTTCAAAATAAAGATCCTGAATTTTCTCGCCGCCCACCCCAAGCAAAGATTTGTAGGTGATGGCATAAGCAACAAAATTATACAAGCTATAAAAGAAAGCCGTTGAAGTTCCAATCGCAATCAAGCTGTCCATATTGAAAGTTTTCATTTTCAAGGCTGCCCACATGCCTTTGTAAAAATCTTTGCCAATGACAAACTGCACCGGAATCGTGAGCAGCAGCGAGAAAATTCCCACGTATGGTGCCAGGCTTTTTGCGCCCGGCAACCACTTGAAAAAATCCAGCAACATGAAATAAAGCATTGGAGCGCTCAAAATTGCACTAAAAATAAACTTGTTAAAATAATCAGAAACTTCCTTGGCTATTTTCTTGCTTTCAAATTCGCTATCACTAGCATCAATTTCCTGAGCGCCATAGCCGCCTCGCTCAATGGCTGAAATGATTTTCGAAACCTCAGTCACGCTTTCATCAAAATCAACCAGCACTTTTTCGGCTGCAAAATTCACACTAGCTTTTTGAACGCCAGATGTTTTTCCAAGCGTTCTCTCGACCAACATTGCGCACGAAGTGCAATGCATGCCAGAAAGGGATAAATTTATTCTTTTCATATTATATTATTTTTAGAGTTTAAAACTAGTTTTAAACTACGAATTTATACGATATTTTCTTTGCATTTTGTATTTATTCTCTTGTCAGTTCAATGTCTCCGACTTGAACTACTTTGTTCTTAGCTACAGAAAGCGCAAATACAATCCACAGAACCATTCCGATTCAGGTCAGAGACCCTGAACCGACACAGAATATACCACTTTTTAAAACGAATGTCTACCAAGTAAGTATGCTTTTTTATTTTTTCACAATTACTTAAAACCTTTGAAGAATAAATTTTTGAAAAATATATTGCTCGAGCAAGCCTTTCTTTTTTCTAAAATTTTCCATTGGTTGCCGTTGATTGAGGGAAAATTTTAGTTAAAAAAGAAAGAGCGGCGAGGATATTTTGAGAAAAATTTCATTCTTCAAGGTTTTTTAAATTTCACAACACATGAAATTTAATTTCCACATCCTTGCATCGTGCAGACTCCCTTGGGAATATTAGCGCTCGGAGCTTTTTCGTCAACTGCTGTGGCGCCATTGCCTTGGTCATCCACCACATCGAAAACACCAGTATACATCCCCATGCCACAAGAAAATGGAATTTTGCCAACTGCCGTTGGTATAAACTCAATCACGTTTTGTCCTGCGGTCAAAAATTTTCGAATGTTTAAACTTGAAACCAAGATGCTGCTGGCGCAAGAATTTGGAGCTTGAGCATCAATGACCCAACGCACTGGCACACCTTTTTTAATGGTAAACTTGTTCGGCGCATAACCACTATTATTTTCCACCATGTTGACCATCTGCACCCCATTTTCCATTTTCACATTCGGATCAACAATTTTATTACTAATTACTAATTGCCCGTCTCGCCCGAGGCTTGCCGAGGTGGATTGGTTATTGTTCATTGAAAATTGCCAACCCGCCAAATTAAAGCCATTGGTGATATTAAAAAATGCCAAGATAATAACCAAGATTCCTGCAAACTTGAAAAAACGTTTGGCGAAAATTCCCTTCACTACTGAAGTGATGGCGCCCACCCCAAGCAAGCCCGGGGTTGTTCCAAGTGCAAAAACACCCATAATCATCGCCCCTTGGACAGGACTGCCAGAACTCACGGCAAAAAGTTGCATCGCCTGAGTGAAACCGCAAGGCAGGAAAAAGGTCAGAGCGCCCGTGAGCATTGAACCGCGATGACTATATTCCTTAACTTCTTTTTTAATTCCCAATAATTTAGCCACGCTCGTGGGCAAAGATAAAGTAACATTTTCCAAACGTGGAAAGATTCCCAACAATTTAACTCCCAGCGCCAACATCACCAGCCCAACTGCAATAGTCAAAATTCCTAAAACTAAACCTGACATTTGCAAGGCTGAGCCAAGTGAGCCAAGAATTGCTCCGAAAAATGCATAGCCACCAATTCTGCCAAGATTAAAAAACAAATGCGGCCTGAATTTTTGCATTGCGCTCGCCTCAGGATGTTTTTCATTGTGCCTAGCCGCAATTCCCAAAATCAAACCGCCCACCATGGCCATACAAGTTGAAAGCCCGGCCGTAATTCCGACCAAAAAAACGACGCCCAAACTAGATGGATTGGAAACGCCACTAAGGTCGAGCTTTGTCAGTCCAAAATTTTTGGCGATGATAAACAAGCCCAGCAAAAAAATTCCAGCCAAAATCAAGTCTTTATACTCCTCGGGATTTTTGCTCAGCCAAGTTTTTGGGTTGTCATTTCCAATACTATATCCTGCACCGCGAATGGCTTTTTCAATTTCACTATCCTCAGGTTTTTGCTGATCGAAATGAATTTCAGCGGTGCCCTTTTTGAAATTAACGACACTGCGCCGAACTCCTGAAACTTCTGACAAACTATCCTCAACCAAAAGTTCGCAGCTTCGGCAATGCATGCCAGCAATTTGAATTGTTATTTTATTATTCATACCTATAATTTTTTATATTTTTAATACCCCATGAATCTACAAATTTGCTACCCGCCTACCGTCGAGGCAGGCAAATCTACAAATATAACTTCTGTATTTTTGTATTTATTCCTCCCTTTGGAAAAGTGACAAATGAGAGCAAGTGCAGCATTTGCGGAGGGATTCGAAAGCTTTCTTAACTTATTGAGCTTTTCAAATCCACTTTAATCCTCCTTTTCTAAGGGAGGAAAAAAATACAATTCGTACATTCGTAAAAATTCGTAATTCGTAGAGAAAAACCACAAATAACCCTATCCTCAAATAAGGTCAACAAAAAAAGTCATTCTAAGCTAGCACAAGAAGAAAATATTTTCGGCTCCGGAGGAGACGACGAAGAAGCATAAGTTTTTTGGTTTATCAACTGAGCCCAAAAAGCTGACTCCTCAATGATTGAAATTTGCTGAAACTTTATTTTTTCATTCAAAACAATTGGCGTGACCACGCCAGAATTGTCATGCTTTTCCACACAACACGGCATCATTGTATCATTGATTGGAGCCTTGTCTTTCGCAAGGTGATTGCCAGCTCCGCAATGAGCATCCGCAATTTCAGTCATCCCATTCATCTCAGCTGAAGAAGCCTGTGACATCGGCGCATCGCAAAAACCGCCAACAACCAAACCGATTGCCAAAAGCATTGTTCCATTCAAGATTTTCCGAGTCATCTTTTTCATATCTCCCATTATACCCTCACCTTTCAATTAAGCAAACCAACTGAAACAAAATACATATTCTATGTTAAAATGATTACATGATTAAATGTTTACATGACCCTATGCTTTGGCTTGAAAAAAAATATTCCGATTTTGTAAATTCACTTTCTCCGAAAAAGGTGCTAGTTTTTTTGTTTGCAATTGGCTTGGCCGTTTACATAAATTCTTTTATCAACGATCTTTTTTGGGATGACTATGACAGCGTCGTCAACAACCAATACATCCGCAGTTGGCAATATCTGCCAAGATATTTTTCCGAAAACCTCACCGCTGGCGCTGGCATCCGTGACAATTATTGGCGCCCGCTGCTGTTGGTTTCTTTTTCAGTCGACTATGGTTTCGGTGGGACCGAACCCTTTTTCTATCACTTTCAAAATTTCTTTTGGCACCTGGCTGCCAGCCTGTTGGTTTTTTTGATTGGCCTGAAACTTTCCAAAAATCTGCTCACTGGTTTTTTGGCTTCTTTGCTTTTTTTGGTGCACCCCCTGCAAACTGAAGCGGTCACCTATGTCGCTGGCCGCGCCGATCCCATGCACACAGCCTTAATGCTGGGCGCTTTTCTGCTTTTCTTGCACTATCTTGAATCGCACAAAAAAACCTTTTTCATTTGGTCCTTGGGATTATTTGTTTTAGCAATTTTGACCAAAGAGCGCGCTGTTGTCTTACCTTTTATTTTGACGGCCTTTTTATTTTTAGTCCCCTTGGAAAATTACGTCCGAACTTGGAAACAAAAAATTCTCTTACTATCACCCTATTTTGCAATTACAGCAATTTACGCCCTTTTGCGAATGACATTGCTCCATTTTGCTGACACTTTTGATCTCGGCGCCCAAACAATTCTAGCCACCGCCACGCTTTGGCAAAAAACCCTCGTCTTGCTGGCCGGCCTCGGCACTTATGTCAAGCTCATTGTTTGGCCAGACAAATTATACATGGAAAAAATTCTGCCCGTTCCGACTTCCATTTTTGCGCCGTTAGTGCTGCTGGGACTGGCCGCCATCACGCTTGCTATTTTTATCTTTGGACAATCTTTCAAAAAAAACCGACTCGTTGCTTTTTGTCTACTCAGTTTTTTTGCGACCCTGCTGCCTTCAATGTATGTTTATCCAATCCAAGGTTTGCTTTATGAACACTGGCTATATCCAGCTTTTCCTTGGCTTTTTTTGGCAATCGCCATAGGACTAGCAAAATATCTGGACAACCGAAATCAGACCCAAAAAATTCCACCAGCATTTGTTGCCCTGATTTTACTCATTGCAATTTTCGCTTTCAGTGTGCGCACCATTCTGCGCAATCAAGATTGGCAAAACCCCATCAGATTTTATGAAAAAAATATTTCCCTTGGCGGATTTTCTGGTCGCGTCTATACCAATCTCGGCATGGCCTATGACGAAGCCCGCTTGTTCAACAAAGCCGTCCCAACCTATCAAAAAGCCATCGACATTTCTGGCAACACTCTTTTTCAACCTTGGCATGACTTGGGCAACACCTTTGAAAAACTTGGCAAAACTGACGAAGCCATCAATGCCTACCAGCAAGCCACCAAGCTCAATCCCTATTTCGCTTCGTCCTCCATTAATCTGGCCAGAATTTATGCCAATCAAAAAGATTTCAGCCAAGCAATCGCCGTGCTGCAAGACGCCGAAAAAATCAATCCCAATCAAACAAGCATTCTCTACGCTCTTGGCGTCGTTTCTTTGGCTAGTGGCGACCACAACGCCGCCAAAACCTACGCCCAAAAAATCCTCGACCTTGACCCAACAAATCAACAAGCGAAAGACCTGCTTTTGAAATAGCTTTACTAGGGACACTACGAATTACGAACTTTTACAAATATACGAATCAGCTACCCGCCTACCGTCGAGGCAGGCAAATCTACAGATAAATAGAGAAATTCTAACCTTTATATTTTGCATTCCGTATTCCGTATTCCGCATTCCCATCTTCGTATTCCTCACCTCTCCACTTAGTGGCAAACACTTTGATACTTTCGAGTATCAAAGTGTTTGCTAGTTTTGCTAAAATTGTCCTTGATCGTTTTCTTTTGAAAAGTTTTATCGCAGGGCATTCTTCCTTCTCAGTTTCCTGTGAAACGTGATTGCAAAACGATGAGCCTCATCCATGATGCTTTTGACCAAATTCTTATCATTCAAAATGTTTTCGATTTTTTGATTTGATTTCAAATTTCGAATTTCAAATTTCAAATTTTTCCGTGTTGGTCCTTTTGCCACCCCCACAATCGCAACATCCAAGCCCAACTCTTGACGCAACAATTTTTCAGCCATATTCACGTGACCAATTCCACCATCCAGCAAAATCAAATCCGGCATAGTCCAGTCGTCTCTAAGAGTTTTCTTCATTACTGCCCCTCGCCCATCGGGAGAGGATGTCTGGTATTCCAGACCGGCGAGGGAATGGCTAAAACGCCTGAGCAGAACTTCTTTCATCATCGCTACATCATTGCTACCCTCAACCGTTTTAATTTTAAACTTGCGATACTCAGACTTATTCGGTTGCCAATTTCCGCCCCTGACGGAAAAAACCACCATCGAGCCGACTGCATCCGTGCCAGAAATGTTCGAAATGTCATACGCCTCGACTCGGACAGGGGTTAGGTTATAGCTTTTAGATTTTAGGCTGTTGTCATCGCGAAGATTTTCGTACTCGAAAATTTGTGGCGATCCAGAGCCTTGAAGAGTCCTGGATTGCTTCGGAAGAGTACTTCCTCGCAAAGACAATTCATCTTCTTTTTCTTCTTGATTATTGAATATTGTTTTTTGATTATTGTTCCATGTTCCATGTTCCACCTCGCGTGTGATGAGTGCCACATCGCGAATGTGCTGCAGGGCAAAAATCTTGTTCCGAACCTGCGCAGCTTTTTCAAATTCATTTTGCTTGGCCAAAACTTTCATTTCTTTTTCCAAACCGGAAAGCAGTCTTTTTTTCTTGCCAGCCAAAATCAGCTTGATGCCATCAATATTTTTCTTGTAGTCTTCTTTGGAGATCGCATCTGCATAAGGCCCAGGACACAGTCCCAATTGAAAATCCAAACAACCTTTCTCGGTTTTCTGCTTGCCGCCATGAAACGGAAAAATCCGCCGCATGATTTTCAGCGCAATTTGCATCTGCTGCTTGGAAGTGTAAGGACCAAACGATTGCGCAACCTGGAACGTGGAGCGTGGAGCGTGCATTTCACTTTTCACGTTTTGCATTCCAAGCTTTGCGTTTCGCGTTCCACGTTTTACGTTCCACGTTTTACGTTCCACGTCTTGCATTTCACGCTCCACGTTTTGCGTTTTGCGTTTTGCGACATCAAGGTCCGTTTTTCGCACAATCAACACTTTTGGAAATTCTTCTTTAGTGATCACAAAATACGCAAAACTTTTATCGTCCTTTTCCAGGGTGTTGTATTTAGGCTGATGTTTTTTGATGAGGTTACTTTCCAAAATCAAAGCTTCCAGCACTGAATCCGTTTGCTCAAATTCAACCTCTTCCACCAATGGCATCATCGACCCAATCCACTCGTTCCGCCCCGGCACATTAGGGATCGGAGCTAAGCTCCGATTTTCGGAGCTTAGCTCCGGTGCATTTACATTCGTAATTTGCATATTCGCACCATTTGCATTCATTTGTAGATTTGTATTATTTCTAAAGTATGAAGCAACCCTCGTTCTCAAATTCGTCGCCTTGCCAATATACAGCAATGGCCCATGTTTAAGCGGTCCGCCCAAGGCGGATTCGGCTTTGCCGTAAAAAAAATACACCCCCGCTTCTTGGGGCAACCCAGCCACTTTTTGCTTTAGTCTTGACAAATTCATAAATTGGGACTATAATATAATATCGTACTCTTAACAATCTTTTTCAATCAAAAAACAGCTTTTACGGATTTTTATTTATCTTACATCAACCACGCCAATTTTGGCAAAAAATAACAACTGGAGAAAAAATGAAAATATCAACAATCCTTGTGATTCTTTTCATATCAGCTATGATCTGGATGTGTTGGTTTTTGTACAACAATCCTGTGCCACCGCCTGCACCATAAGTTTTAAGCTGAACATGCATCATCGTTTCTACGATGCGTGTTCGGCTTTTTTTTATTTATGGGGGAGAAAAATTTACTTCTCAAAAAAACTTATCAACTTTAACCACCAATCTTGACAAATTCCTAGGATAAATTTATATTCCTCGTCGTCGGTTCAACGTCTCCGACTTGAACCGCATTGTCCTCGTCGGTTCAACGTCTCCGACTTGCCTGTCCGCCTTTGGAGGAAACCGCATTTTTCTTAAACAGTAACCTAATATGTTAAATTCCGCATATGCCAGAATTAGCATATTTAAAAATAAGAACCATTTCGATTCAGGTC
>CAIOVI010000025.1 GCA_903861715.1 uncultured bacterium | reverse complement strand
ATGAGTTTCTTTTGAAAAAGCACTACAATAATTAATTTTAAAATTTTACGAATTTGTTTCATAAAAATATTTTTTATTTTTATATTTGTCCCCTCCCCCGACCATTTAAGGTCAGGAGAAACATAGCTGAACCCGATTGAAAAATGCTAATAAAACAATCAGGAGAGGAAACAAATATTTCTAAACAGCAACCGAGCCGTAATCTTGATTTTTGATTTTGATTGCCGTTGAAGCAATCGCCAGCGCCATAATATTGTCAGTGTCCAAATTTTTATCTTCTCTTTGATAGATTGTCATTTCATCAGTCAATTCAGGAATAAACGGAGATTTGAGAAAGCCTGCATCGATCACCGCCTGCAAGTGGTCGAGGATTTCATCCTTGCGACCGCCCCGGAAATCAACCGGCCTTGCAATATCTTGAACCATTCCGTAAAGCGTATCGCCAACCCCAGTGCTATCAAGATAAACATCTGCATTCGATTCATAATGTGCGCGCCTTATTTCTCTTTCAATCGAACTTTTCTCCAACTCAACCCCAGCTTCAACATTGATATTTTCTCGCTCCTTTTCAGTCCAAGGAAGTTGAAACGCCCAACGCTTCACAATCTTGAAAGGTTTGCTAGTCACATCAATGCGATAGCCAACAGTTTGGTCAGATAAACTGCCTTTACGTCCTCGAGCCAAGTCCCAACCCTCAACATATTTGTGACCACGCTCAACTTCTGCATAATTCATTTCATTGTCAATCAACTTTTCAATGCGGGAAGCAAACATCATCTCCGCCGTATCGATAAACTTGCCTAAAATTGTTTGGTCAATCTTTGCCTCCGACCAAGTGCTAGATTGATAATCAAGCAGAGTGTGGTCAGTGTGTGGATTCTCGTAGGAACTACCACCACGCACATATCCGCCTTTGCGTTCAATATCTTTCACCACTCGATAATAAGCGTTCATACCTTTAGGAGTAGCAGAGAAATCTATTTGACTGTCGTGCCACGCTCTAAGCCGAGGCGTGAGAATAGCGTCACGCACAAACTCCAAATATAATTCCAAAGCAATTTCATCGGCCGAGATATAACCATATTCCTTGCCCTCCACACTCTCTGCTTTCTTCTTGGTGGTTTTAAATTCAGTAATTGCTCCATTGCACCAACGAATCTTTGGGCTAGGAAATTTCACCACGCTATCTTTTGGGATAAGCCATTTAGAAAGTAGTTGAGAGTTTTGAACATAAGCCACAATTCTATCCTGCACCAACTCAGCCTGCTCATTAGTGATGGCAATGTTAAGCGTGCGATATTTTGCCCCATCAGTGAAATGCTTTAAAATATAATAAATATGTTTTTTAGCAATCACATCAGTCTTGCCCCAACCATTGCCAGGGTGCAAAACATTTTCCCGCTTAACCGAATTAGTCAGCCAATCCAACTGCCCAGCATGCGAAGGAGAATTTAAAACAAATTCATCAAAGAAAGTCCAATCATGATTTTTTTCAATCAAGAACAATGCTTGCAAAATTATTTTAAATATTTTTTCCATACGCTTCGCTTTAGGGGCTCGGGTCGCTTCGCTCCCCTCGCACTTTTAATATTCCAATACACAAAGGAGATTTTTAAAAACTTAATAATTAGGTGGCTCAATTTCTCAAAAATCAAACAAGAACACTTTAGAAAAATATGGAATTGTTCACGTTTGATTTTTTCGTCATTTCGCTACTTTAATATGCGTTTTTAAAAACATTGACGAAACAAAAGTCAAAAAGGAATTTAAGGAGGCAAAATTCCCAAAACTGAAAAGAAAAAAATTCTTTTAAAAAGGTGAAAGTTTTTCATTTTTTTGATTACAAAAAATTAAAAAACTTTATCAAACCTTTTCTTTTCAAATTTGGAAATTTTGCACTTTTTAGCTTTTGCCTTTTTAACCGACTATCAAGACCCTAAAAAGGAGTTGGCTCGATTAACGTTTTAAAGAACTAAACCAAATTTCATACTCGCCAAAATAAATTAGTAATCCGAAAGTGTCTTAAAAAAATAAACCGTTTTCACAAAAACTCTCTTTTCTTTTTTTAAAACACTTTCGGATAAATGGAGGAAAAAAGAAGGGCAAGGGATGAAAAAATTCTTAACTTCTAAATTTTTAACATCAAGGAAGAATTCCTTCACCTCTGAAAATGTGACAATGTGCGACACGTTCCGCTTCCTTTTTTTGGTTGCAAACCATTTTCGTCCCTCCAATGGTTTGACCAAAAAAGAAATGCTCAAGTGCTCGCACATTGCAGCATTTTCAGACCCAATTCTTTTTTCACAATTTTGACAAACCCCAACCCCAACCTTTGGGGCTTCAAATGCACTGAAACAAATCAAATCTAGAAAAGAAGAGAACGCAGGGAAAATCTTGTGAAACAAAGAAAAATTAGTGGCTGCGTTTCTTCCCCCCTCCCCCGGGAAGGCTCGGCGCTGCGCGCCTCGCTAACCCCCTCCCCCCGAGGGGAGGGGGTGGAACACGCCTTCCTTTCCGGTGTTTTCGCCTCGAGGCTTCAAACACTGGAAAGTGAAGTCGCCCCTAGTTGAGTGAGAAAAGAAAGTGCCAATCACTTCGCCTCTTTTCTGCCCGTGCCAATGGTTTGACTGGTGGTTCGTTGCTCGAAATTTTAAAGGTTCATGTGCAATTGATTTTGGTTGAAAATCGTTTGCGCTCTATTAAAAACTTTCATCAGATCTCCTGTGTCGTCTGTTTCGCCTTTCAAAACTTGATATCGCATTTTCATCAATTTATCCAAATCATCAACTCCAAAATTTATATTTCCAGAAGCAATTTTCTGTTTTATCTGTGAAATTGCTGCGTCAATCAAAGTGACGATTTCTTGTGTGTGAATTGCCTGCTTTGTGGCGCCCTCAACCAAATCACCCTCCAAAATCTGCGCGGCCATAATTTGCTGGCGCTCGCGATATTTCGAAAAATGTCTTGAAAGCGAAGCAATGGAAATTTTGAAACTTTGAGATTTTTCGATTTCTTCGACTATTTCGTTAAGCTGTTTGCCGGACTTTTTCAAGTCGTGAATTTCGCGGACATGATCAGAATTACAAATTGAACATCTAGAATTACAAATCACGAATTTTTCTTCGTTTTCGTTTTCTTGTTTTTCAGAAATTTTTTGATTTTCCTTGCTTCCGCAATTTTTTATTTCTGATTCAATTTTTTTTTTTTGCTCTGTCATTTTTTTTATTTCGCTTCTTAATTTCTTTCTTTAAGAAATTTCTTTAAGTTTTTTTAATTCTTTTTTTTAATTCTTCTTTCTTTAAGAAACCCTTTCTAAATATTACTTTCTTAAGAGATTTTGGCTCTGTTAAAGGATTTTTTTAAAATTTTTGAAATTTTTTCCGAATTTTTTTTAATATTTTCGATTCGGATTCAGAAACCAGGCGATTGATGTCAATTCTTGCATTGGGCAAAAATATTCTCCTTTATTTGAACGATATAACTGACATTGTGGACTGCAAGCAACTTGCTTGTCGGCAGAACTCTGGAAAGGGCAAATTTTTTCATTTATTTGACCTGGGCGATTTGCCCGACTGCGTAAATTATCTAAAACTGCATTACCCGAAACCTCGTAACCATTTAATTCCATGTTTTTTTGCCTTAGTCCGCTCACCTTCACAAAAATGAACGGGCTAAGGATGTGAATAGTTTAATTTTTATTTTAAGCAACTAGAAAATCTTTTTCGCAAAATGAATTTTCAGAAACTAGATCTGCCACACATTTTTCGCAATATTCCGGATAAAGTGGAGATGATTGAGATTTTGGCGTAGTACAATAATCTGCCTGACAAATAAAAACTTTACGAGTTGACGCTCCCTCAGTTTTGAGTTGACGCCAACTTTTCATATGTTTGCTCATGTTTTATGGAAATAACAAAAAACAAGCCACTTTCGTGCTTGTTAAATTCTTTATTTTATGGGTTGACCCGATGTCGCCAAACGTGATATATTGTGCGACGT
>CAIOVI010000024.1 GCA_903861715.1 uncultured bacterium | reverse complement strand
TTAAGCCCTTGGGTGTGGTATGATGGCTATACTTTTGGCTAAGACAATGAAGCCTCAAAGCTTATAAACTTTTCGACAGGTCATGGAAAATTTGCAAAACAATCAAGAACGTGAAAAAAAGATTCTGACTGAAGATGAGGAGGTTTCTTATGGCGTGGGCAGTTTTTTGTGGGAAGTGGCAAAAGTTTTTGTTTGGGCGCTGGTCATCATTTTGCCGATCAGGGTTTTTCTTTTTCAGCCATTTTTTGTGCAAGGCGCTAGCATGGAACCGAATTTTCAAAACGGAGACTATTTGGTGGTTGGTGAACTCGGTTACAAAGAAACTAGTCTTGATTTGTTTGGAGCGCACTTATTCACTGTGGGGGAAGTGAAAGATTTGAAACGAGAGGAAGTGGTGGTTTTTCGTTATCCCAGAAATCCTGAGCAATATTTCATCAAAAGAATTATTGGTTTGCCAGGCGAGCAGGTCAAAATTGCCAATGGCAAAGTGCAAATTTTTAATAAAGAAAATCCAGAGGGTTTGGTTTTGGATGAAAGTGGTTATTTGGCAAAAGGCGTTGTTACTGGTGGCGCAGTGGACATCACCTTGAGTCAAGATCAATATTTTGTGTTGGGGGACAATCGTCCGAACAGTTCTGATTCCCGCATTTGGGGGCCTTTGCCAAAAAATGACGTGGTTGGCAAAGTGATGCTCCGCGCCTGGCCGCTTGGGAAGACGGAAATACTCTGAAAAATTTTTAATTTTTAATTTTTAATTTTTAATCAAATCTTAATTTTGAAATGATTAAATTTTAAAACTAATTTGTGAATTTTAAAAAATTTAAATATTAGAAAAATTTCCGCCCAAGGCGGATCAGCCTTTGGCTGAGATTTCAAATTTCAAATTTAAAATTTCAAATTTGGTAAGATTATGACTAAAGCAAAAGGTAAAATTCTAAAAAAGAAAATTGTGAAAAAAATTGAAACAAGGAAAGTTGTCGTGAAAAAAACTTCTCAGACAGTTGGCGCAAAAATGAAAGCCAAGGCCAAACCGCAAGTAGTGGAGGAAATTTTGATGCAGCCGCCACGCGGGATGCGAGATCTTTTGCCAGGGGATCAACCTTATTGGGATCAAATTCGCCGAGTGGTTTCGCGCATGGCCTTGGAATATGGCTTTCAGCGCATCGACACGCCAGCGGTGGAATATGCCAACTTGTTTGTGCGTTCCATTGGCGGCGGCACGGACATTGTGGACAAAGAGATGTATGTTTTCAACACTAAGGGTGGCGACAAAGTTTCCTTGCGACCAGAAATGACGGCTGGCATTGTCAGAGCCTACATTCAACATGGGATGAACGTGCTTTCCAAGCCGGTCAAGCTTTTTTCAACTGGCCCAGTTTATCGCTATGATCGTCCGCAAGAAGGTCGTTATCGCGAACATTTTCAAGCCAACTTCGATGCTTTTGGCGAGCAAGATCCAATTTTGGATGCGCAACTGATTCAATTGGCTCACCGCGTGGTGACCAGTCTGGGCATCAAGAATGTGCAGTTCCAAATCAATTCACTTGGTTGTCCAAAATGTCGCAAGGAATATCAAGATCTCTTGGTGGCATATTTTGAATCAAAAAAACAAAAATTGTGCCTCAATTGCAAACGCAGATTGGAAACAAATCCGCTGCGAATTTTGGATTGCAAAGAAGACAAATGCATTCAGGTGGCCGAGATGGCACCGCAATCAGTGGACAGACTTTGCCCGGATTGTCGCGTGCATTTCAAAAATATCTTGGAATATCTGGATGAACTCGATTTGCCCTATATAATTAACCCTCGTTTAGTTAGAGGTCTGAGTTACTACACGAAAACAGTTTTTGAAATTTGGTCTAATGACGAAGAAGGCAAAAAACATTCTTTGGGAGGTGGCGGACGTTATGACTATTTGGTGGAGCAGCTTGGCGGAGAACACACTCCGGCTATTGGTTTTGCTTTGGGCATGGACAGAGTGGTGGCTGAGATGAAAAGAGTGCATGCCAAGTCATATGTGGGACCAAAGCCACGCGTGTTTTTGGCGCAATTGGGGGACTTGGCCAAGAAAAGAAGTTTGCGAATTTTTGCGGAACTGCAAAAAAATGGCATCTTGGTGGCGGAAAGTTTTGGGCGAGGAAGTCTCAAATCGCAACTGCGTGTGGCTGATCGTTTGGGCGTGGAAATCACTTTGATCATTGGGCAAAAAGAGGCTTTGGATGAAACCGTGATTATTAAGGACATGACCAGCGGCACCCAGGAAACGGTCACCAATGAAAAGCTGGTTAATGCGGTGAAAAAGATTTTGAAGAATAATGTGGTGATTTCGCACAGTGATGAGCTGCGATCACAGAATGACACAGAATAGGACAGAATAACACGGAGACACGGAAACTTGCCACGTGTTTAGGAGCATTTGCGAATAATTTTGCGTGGTTGACTTATCTTAGATTATCCGTATAATAAGTTAGTTAAGTATGAATTGAGATATTTCGCTTGCATACGTTTTTCTTTTTATCCCCGTGAAAGTGTTTTTTAGCTCTTGGACTTTTTGACACCAAGGTAAGCCACTTTCAAGCGAAAAAAGAAAAAGCATGCTCGCTCAATATTTGAAATTATTTTTAAACACAGATGTGCAGCATTTTTTAATTAACGTAGTTCCGGTAAAAGAATCAGATTTGAGGGCAGAATTTTGCGGGACTCTAAATTTTTTGGCAAAATCATAGATGTTTTTTTAATCAACGTAGTCCCAGTAAAAATTCTCAAGAAGGTGTGGCGATAGAATTTGACTGCAATGCGTGTTCCGCCTGCGGCTCGTCCTGTTAAGGATTGAGCCTGAGGGCAGAATTTTGCGGGACTCTAAATTTTTTGGCAAAATCATAGAAGTTTTTTTAATCAACGTAGTCCCAGCAAAAATTCTCAATTGAGGTATAGTGATGGAATTTGACTGCAATGCGTGTTCCGCCTGCGGCTCGTCCTGTTAAGGATTGAGCCTGAGGGCAGAATTTTACGGGACTCTAAATTTTTTGGCAAAATCATAGATTTTGATAAAATTTGAGAAAGGAGGTTTTTCATATGATTGAAGTGAGAAAAAAAGAAAAGGAAACAACGGAAAGTCTGATGAGACGATTTTCACGCAAGATGCAACAAAGCGGCGTGCTTGTTCGTGCTCGTCGAACTCGGTTTTTGAAGGACGAAAAAAGCAAAACTGAAAAACGCGACGAAGCACTTTATAAAGTTCAGATTCGTAAAGAAATTGACAAGCTGAAAAAACTTGGAAAGTTCGATGAAGAAGCTTTGAAAAACATCAGACGAAAAATGTAAGGTAGGATGTAATACAAATGATGCGAATATATGCTAATCCGCAAATATGCGAATTATAATAAGGGGATGCATCATTTGTAGATTTATTTTATCAACTTTGTAATATTTGCATATTCGCAAAATTTGCATTAAATTTGCGGATTTGTATTTTTAGAATATGAGTTTAAAAGAAAAAATCACTTCAGATCTGAAAGAAGCCATGAAAGCTGGCGACACTTTGCGACGAGATACTTTGCGCTTGATTGATAGTGCGATTAAAAATGTGGAAATTGAAAAGCAAAAACGCGAAACTGGTCTTTCTGACGAGGAAGTTTTGGAAGTGCTTGGACGCGCGGTCAAGCAACGTCAGGACTCCATCCGACAATTTGAGGCTGGCGGTCGCCCAGATTTGGCTGAAAATGAAAGAGTGGAACTGGAAATAATTGTGCCATATCTGCCAGCGCAACTTTCGCAAGCAGAAATTGAAACAGTGGTGGATGAAATTTTTGCAACTGCCGGGCAGGTGGCTGCTGCCGACTTGGGGAAAATCATGGGCCAAGTCATGGCACGCCTGAAAGGCAAGGCTGATGGAAACATTGTGCGGGAGATTGTGAAAGAAAAACTAGAAAAAATCGCATAAGGCTTAGTTTTTTTGAGCTTTACTGGGCAAACGGATCAATTTTTTTGTTGGTCCGTTTTTTGTGGGAAAACCTTGAACTATCGCTAGCTTGGTGATAAGATGAGAATAGTTGAATCAATGATTTTGCGTTATATGAAAAATAACTCACTGGCTATTTTTGAAAATTTCAAGATTCGTCGCCACTACGACGAAAAAACTGAAACTTGGTATTTTTCAGTAATTGATATTGTCGCAGCTTTGACGGAGCAGGTTGATTTTCAGTTGGCAAGAAACTATTGGAAAGTTCTAAAAAATCGCTTAATGAAGGAAGGAAGTGAAGTGGTTACAAATTGTAACCGGTTGAAATTACTGGCAGAGGATGGAAAAATGCGAGAAACTGATGTGGCAAATGTGGAAACAATTTTGCGATTGATTCAATCTGTCCCGAGCAAGAAGGCTGAGCCAATCAAACGTTGGCTAGCAAAAGTTGGCTATGAGCGAATGGCAGAAATGGCAGATCCAGAAAAGGCTCTTAATCGTAGTCGTGAGTATTGGCAAAAACAAGGCAGAAGTGAAAAGTGGATTCAACAGCGAATGACAGGACAAGAAACGAGAAATAAGCTGACTGATTATTGGGCAGAAAGTGGCGTGAAAAAAGGTGAAGAATTTGCTATTCTCACAAATATCATCCATCAAGAGTGGAGTGACTTGTCGGTAAAAGCACATAAAAATCTCAAGGGAATAAAAACTCAAAACTTGCGTGATCACATGAGCGAAGAGGAATTGATTTTCACCGCCCTGGCGGAACTGTCTACCAGGAGGATTGCTGAGACTGACCAAGCAAGAGGTTTGGCGGAAAATAAAATTCCAGCCGTGAAAGGTGGCAGGATTGCCAAGGACGCAAGGCTCGCGCTGGAAGAAAAAATAGGCAAATCCGTTGTGACAGACGAAAATTATCTGCCTTTTCGAAAGGCAAGTTTGCCGAAGAAAATTTTTTAATAGAAACTAGTTATCATGCAATACGTCGTCGAAATAAACAACAAAACCAAAACCAAATTTTCAGTGAAAAAGATTGAGGCTGTTTTTCAAAAGACAGTTTTTTTGGCTTTGGGCGAACCTTTTGAAGGAAAAAAATTCGAGCTTAGTTTGGCTTTGGTGTCTGAGCAGGAAATAAAAACTTTAAACAAAGAGTACCGCAAGAAAAACACTGCCACCGATGTGCTGTCTTTTGCGGAATATGAAGGCAGGCAATCGTTGCTTTTGAAAAGCTTAAAAACCAAAGGGAGCGAAACTTTTTTGGGAGAATTGATTGTTTGTCCGACCTATGTTCAAAAAAATGCCCTGGAAGATGGGGAAACTTTTGACGATGCCATGACTTTGATCATTTCTCATGGTATACTACACTTGTTGGGATTTGCGCACGGCCAGAAAATGTTTGCTTTGCAAAAAGCCGTGGCAGCTGAACTTAATAAGAAATAACTTTACAATAATTGTCAAAAAATATGCCAAACGAAATCAAGAAATTTTTGCGAAGTCTCAAGCACGCTTTTGATGGTCTTGCCTATGCGGTGGCGCATGAGCGAAATTTCCGCATTGAAATGTTGGTGGCTTTTTTGGTGGTGTCTTTGATTTTTATTTTCCAAGTCAAAAGCTGGGAAGCGATTGTTTTGATCTTGATGATTATGTGGGTTTTGGTGGCCGAGTTGGTCAACACGGTGTTGGAAAGAGTGGTGGACATCTTGAAACCTCGCATCCATCCTTATGCTCATTTGATCAAGGACTTGATGGCTGGCGCAGTGCTCATTTCTTCTTTGTCGGCCTTGATTATTGGGATTATTATCTTTTATCCGTATTTCAAAGAGTTGGCAGGTTTTCTGTTTTTGCGATAAAGCCCGAGTTCGTATATAATTAACCAAGCAGCCTTTGTTTTTTTTAGGCTTGGCTGGCAACTGGATTTAAATTAAAAAATAAGAAAGTATTTTAGTTTATGGCTAAAGATTTAATCATGGCAGGTGTTGACATTGGCACTTCAAACACTCGCACAATCATTGCGCAACAGGTCAGAGGAGAAGAAAATCTTCGGGTGATTGGCGTGAGTGTGACTCCTTCGGTGGGAATTCGTCGAGGGGTTATTATTGATGTGGAAGACATTGCCAAAACCGTGATTGAATCAGTTGAAAGCGCCGAAAGAATGGCTGGTTTGTCAATCAAGCAGGCAATCTTCAACATTAGTGGCTCGGACATTGAGTTCGCCAATTCAAAAGGGGTTATTGCTATTGGCAGAGCTGATGGGGAAGTTTGCGAAGATGATGTCAACCGAGTTATTGCTGAATCTCAAATGATTCAACTTCCGATGAACAAAGAAATTGTGCATGTGATTGCCAAAAAATATCGCTTGGATGATCAGGATAATCTCAAAGACCCAATTGGCATGAAAGGAGTCAGGTTGGAAGTGGAAGCTTTGGTGATTGAAAGTTCCTCAACTCAAGTCAAAAATATCAGCAAAACTGCTTATCAAGCTGGAATTGAAATCAGCGATTTGGTTTTGGAACCTTTGGCGGCTGCCGTTTCAGTTTTGACCAAAAAACAAAAAGAGTTGGGAGTGGTGATGATTAATTTGGGCGGAGGCACAACTTCTTTGGCAGTTTATGAAGAAGGGGAACTGCTCCACACCGCTATTTTGCCAGTAGGGTCTGGGCATGTGACTAATGACATTGCTATTGGACTGCGAACTTCGGTTGAGGTGGCTGAAAAAATCAAGCTGGAATATGGCAGCGCCCTGGCGAGCGGAGTTGACAAAAAAGATGGCATTGATTTGACTGCGATAGATTCAAGAGAAGATGGAGTTGTCTCGCGTCATCACGTGGCTGAAATTATTGAGGCTCGGTTGGAGGAAATTTTTTCCTTGGCTCAAAAAGAATTAACTTCGATTGGCAAGGCTGGCTTGCTTCCAGCTGGAGCAGTGCTGGTTGGGGGCGGCGCAAGAATGATGCATATCAATGAACTAGCTAAAAATGTTTTAGGCTTGCCAATTCAAATTGGCTTTCCGATTGGCTTTGGCGGCATTTTGGACAAAGTTGATGACCCCGCCTTTGCCACCGTTTCGGGCTTGGTTTTGTGGGGAAGACAATATCAAACTGAGGAAAAGCATGAGGGCTTGGCTCGGATTAAGGCTTTTGAGGTGTTTTCCCGTCACTCAGGTGGAACCATGGACAAGGTTAAGAGTCTCTTTAAGAAATTTTTGCCTTAAATTATCCACAAAATAAGGAAAAAAGCGCTTGACATGGCATTTATAAATGTGATAGATTTAATTACCAAGATTTACTTAAAGTTAGTCAAATTTTTTCCTAGTCAATTTAAATTATTAGAACTTACGCATTTGCTCTCAAATTCCTAGAGCATGAAAAATCTGCTAAGGAAGTTTTTCCTGGTCTACTTCAAGTCTCTCTCGCTAAGTGAGTCAGCTGTAAGTAATTTTTCGATCAAATGCGTAAGCCCTAATCAAAATAACTCTCAAGAGTTAGTCGCAAAAACAAAAATATCAAAACAAAATGGGTGCAATTTCAGAAAAATAATTTTTTTAATTGAAGATTGAAAAAGTATGGCAGAAATCAAACCTGATATTGAAACATTTGCTAGGATTAAAGTTGTGGGAGTTGGTGGAGGTGGCAGCAATGCCATCAGCCGCATGATCGATGCTAAAATTAAAGGCGTCGAATTTGTGGCAATCAACACCGATGCGCAAGCTTTGCATCATTCTAGAGCAAGCGAGAAAGTTCACATTGGAAAAAATTTGTCCAAAGGTTTGGGCGCAGGCATGAATCCTGAAATTGGTCGTCAAGCGGCTGAAGAAAATCGTGATGAAATTCAAGATGTGCTCAAAGGGGCTGACATGGTTTTCGTGACTTGCGGACTTGGAGGCGGCACCGGTTCGGGAGCTGCGCCAGTGGTGGCGGAAACTGCCAAGGAATTGGGAGCGCTCACGGTGGCCGTGGTGACCAAGCCATTTTCTTTTGAAGGCGCTCAACGTCGCTCAATTGGCGAAGAAGCTTTGCAAAATTTGAAAGATCGAGTTGATTCGCTGATCACTATTCCAAATGATAAATTGCTTTCGATCATTGATCGCAAGACCACTTTGATGAATGCTTTCAAAATTGTGGATGACGTTTTGCGACAAGGCGTGCAAGGAATTTCGGATTTAATCACCAAGCCTGGAATCGTCAACGTTGACTTTGCGGACGTGCGAGCAATCATGGCTGACAGTGGCAGCGCACTGATGGGCATTGGAATTGCGGCTGGTGAAAATCGGGCCGCTGAAGCTGCCAAGGCTGCAATCAATAGTCCGCTATTGGAAATTTCAATTGATGGTGCCAAAGGCGTGTTGTTCAACATTTCAGGTTCAAGCGATGTTACCATGTTGGAAATTAGTGAAGCGGCTAACATTATCACCGAAAGCATTGACCCAAATGCAAAAGTTATCTTTGGAGCCGTGGTGGATGATCAGGTCAAGAAAGGAGAAATCATTGTGACCGTGGTGGCCACGGGTTTTGATGCCGAGCGGGGGTTTAAGGAAAACCCTTTGATTCGCAGGGCAAGTTCGGTGGGGGAAACTCCAGCGGTGGCCAACGCTTATGGCTCTTTGACGAGCAAAGAGGAGCTTAAAAAAGAAGAAGATGACTTCAGACAGACAACTTTTCCTTCTCGCAAAATTCTCAAGCCGGACATGATTATTGAAGAAAAAATTCAGCCCCGTCCAGCTGCCCCAGTGGTTGAAGAAAAGA
>CAIOVI010000023.1 GCA_903861715.1 uncultured bacterium | reverse complement strand
TTATTTGGCCAGTTGGCCATTGCTGATTCGAGGTATCGTGGCTTTCCCTTGGCTGATTTTAATCACGATTCCAATCAACATTTTCCTTGGCAAATGGGACGGTCTGCGCTTGACGGAATATGTGAGGTTTAAGGATGTGCTGAAGAATCTCAAATAGTCCCTACGAAAGTACAAAATTTTTACAAAAGTACAAATATACAAAATCATTTCGCGAAGTATGTCACAGTTGATTTTATATTTGCACGCTTTTATGTTTAAATGATCGTATGATTTTATGCTTAAATGATTATTGAATATGTTTGAACAGTTTAAAAATGCGCGAAAATTGTTGGGGCTCAATGCTAGGAACCTTAACTACATTCGTCCTTACAACAAGAAAAAAGCCAAAAGACTTGCTGACAACAAGCTTTTAAGCAAGCGCGCTTTGCGCAAGGGTGGCATTCCAGTGCCGAAATTGCTGGCCAAAATCAGAACGGCCGAGGAATTGGAAAATTTTGATTGGACAAGCTTGCCAGCCACTTTTGCGCTCAAGCCTAACCGAGGATTTGGTGGCGGCGGAATTTTGGTGGTTTATGGCCGAAAAAAAGTTTCAAAAAAAATCATTCAAACTGATGAGCAAGAAATTCCGCAGCCAGTCTGGATCAAATCAGACGGTTCAAAAGTCACAGTCAGCGACCTGAAGAGTCACATCTTGAACATTTTGGATGGGGCTTTTTCACTTTCGAATATGCCAGACATCGCTTTTTTTGAAGAGCGTTTGACGCTGCTGAAACTTTTCAAACCCTATGCCTACAAAGGCATTCCCGACATTCGGGTGATTGTTTTCAACCGCATTCCCGTGATGGCCATGTTGCGCTTGCCAACCAAGGAATCTGGTGGTAAAGCCAACTTGCAACAAGGTGGAATTGGAGTCGGCATCGACTTGATTTCTGGTGTAACTACGACGGCAGTTTTGGGAGAAGGCAAAATTATTGACTATGTGCCTGGCACCAGAATGTTGCTTTCGGGGATTAAAATTCCTTATTGGAAAGATATGCTGCTTTTGGCGGTCAAAGCGCAAGAAATTTCAGGCATGGGTTTTTTGGGCGCCGATGTGGCGATTGACCGAGAACGAGGCCCAGTGTTTTTGGAAATCAATGCTCGTCCCGGCCTGGGCATTCAAGTTGCTAATTTGGCGGGACTGCGAGAGAGATTGGAAAGAATCAAGGGTCTGAAAATCAAAACGGCTGCGCGCGGAGTGCGAGTGGGAAGAGATTTGTTTGGCGGCGAAGTTGAAGAAGAAGTGGAGGAAATTTCCGGACGTAAAGTGATTGGCACAATTGAAAAAGTGAAATTGATTGGCCGAGATGAAAAAACCGTTGAAATTGAAGCCAAAATTGACACTGGCGCAGGCTTTACTTCCATTGACACTGATTTGGCCGAGCAACTTGGTTTTGAGGATACAGTGGCGGAATTTCAAAAAATTGAAGCGACCTATCAAGACATCAAACATCTTAGCAAAAAAGAGCGTTGGGATATTTATAAACACATTCCGCACTTGGAAAGCACTGTGGTGGTCAATTCGGCCAGTGGTTCAACCTATCGTCCAACCATCAAAATAACCATGGTGATGGACGGCGTGGTGATTTCCACCAAAGTCACTTTGATCAATCGAGCGCATTTGAAATATCCAATCATTATTGGTAAAAGAAATTTAAAGAAATTTTTGATTGATGTAAATAAGTAAAAGCTTAGCAGCCTTTTGTGGGACTCATAGGAAATCAGCTAAGTCCATCCCAAGTAAAAATTCATGAAAAAGAAACTTTTGATTATTGGTATCAACCAAAAAATTCACACAACCAGGAGAATGATCGAGGAGGCTGAGCAAAAAGGAATCAGTTTCGATTTTATCAAATGGGGTTCGCTGGTTTTTTTTGAAGGCAATATTTTTGCTGAGGGAAAGAAAATTAAACTTGGGCAATTTGGCGCAATTTTTTGTGACATTCCAAGTTACAAACTTTGTCTGAGCAAAAAAAATTCAGAGGATAGTCTTTATTTTCGTTTGCCAAATGAACTGCATGAAATTTGCCGACAAGCTGCTGCCTTGCAGCTCCCACTGCTAAACAGTAGGTTTGTGCTAAAGAGTCCTTTTTACAACAAATTTACGCAGGCCCAACTTTTTGTTGAAAAGCAAATTGTAGCGATTCCGACTCTGCATTTGACCGACAATCGTTTGTCAAAAATAAAAGAGGCCAAAGCTTTTTTCGGTTTTGAATATCCCTTGGTTGTCAAGCAAAGCGAAGGCGGGATGGGTCGAGCTGTTTGGCTGGCTAGTGATGAGACGGAACTTGAAAAAATTGTGGAAGATAAGAGAAATCAAAGTTTGATCTTTCAGCCCTTCATCCCTAATAAAGGCGATTTCAGGGTCTTGGTGGTGGGTGGCAAAACCTTGGGAATTATGAAGCGAGTTGCCAAGCAAGGGCAGTGGAAAAATAATTTTGCCCTGGGTGGAAAAGTTTGCGTGTTTGAAGATCCAGAGATGGAGAAATTTGCTGAAGAAGTCGCCCACAAACTAGAACTGGATTACGTAGGGTTGGATATTTTCAAAACAGCAGAGGGATACAAGGTTATTGAAGCCAACATTTTTGCTTGCTTTGAAGGTTTTGAGGAGGTTTTTCCGGCCGTCAATGTGCCGGCAGAAATTTTAAATTTTTTAAGGTTGTAAAAAAATGAAAAAAGTGATGATTCTTTTTGGGCGAAGTGACTGGGAAAAAGCCAAGCCTTTTGATAACAAAGATTATCAATATTCCTACGAATATTTTTATGAGCTTTGCAAGGCAAATGGCATTCAAATGTATCGCGCTTCCTACCAGTGGTATGATTATGAAAAAAATCTTTTTAAGTATGCTTGGATTTATGAAGGTAGTGGCGAAAAATGGCAAAAGGTTGAGAATATCGAGCCAGATCTTATTTATGATAAAACCAAATCGCGCGCCGAGGTTTATTATAAAAAAGAATTGATCGCGCAGACTTACCCTTTTATTAACGATTTAAATTTTACTAAAATTGTCGATGATAAGTTTGTGACGAGTCTAATTTTTCCGCAGTGGTCGAAAAAAAGTTATTTAATTAAGACCAAAGCGGATTTAGAAAAAGTTTTGCCAAGCTTGAAAACTGCCAAGGTGGTAATTAAGCCCCTGAGCGAAAGTGGCGGGAAGGGAGTTCAGCTTTTGAAAAAAACAGAACTTGGGCAGGTTAAGTTTAGCGGCGAAAATATCGTGCAAGAATTTATTGATTCATCCAAAGGTGTGCCAGGTGTTAGCGTTGGTATGCACGACTTGCGGTTAGTTTTTATTGGCGAGAAATTAAATTATG
>CAIOVI010000022.1 GCA_903861715.1 uncultured bacterium | reverse complement strand
GCTAAGGATGGTCAGGAGTTGGTTTTTGTTGAGGTAAAAACCAGAAAAGAACCCTTGAGTGGAAAAATTATCCTCCCAGAAGAAAATATTAACCGTAGTAAATTATTTAAATTTAAAAAAATTGTTGATTATTATTTAAAAACCAATAATCTCTGGGATGAGGCTTATCGTTTTGATGCAATTTCTCTAATCTATAAAGAGGATCAAAAAAGCTTTAAGCTTAAGCATCTTAAGAATATTTTCTTGTAGACACTTTTTTCTTTTTTTGCTATAATTTAAGTAATCAAGGCTTTTAACTTTTAAACCCTCTCTTAATATGGAACTTACGCAAGAAAACTTAGCTGAACTTAAAAATAACCTCCTCCTTGAAGAAAAAAGAATTCAGGGAGAATTACAACTTATCTCTAAACCCTCCCTAGATGGGGAATTAACTCCTATTTTTAATGAAATTGGGTCAGGTGAAGATGAAAATGCCCTTGAAATTGAAGAATATTCAGATAATCTAGCTATTGAAAATACCCTTGAAAAACAACTAAAAGAGGTTAACCAAGCCATAGAAAGAATTAATCAGGGGAATTATGGAAAATGTGAAAATTGCGGCAAATTTATTTCACTTAATCGCCTAATGGCCTATCCTGCAGCTAAAAAATGCACCACCTGTTGATATGTTTCAGAAAAATCTCAGTAAAATACCTACTCTTATCTTATCTGTTTTCTTAGTAATTGATTTAAATCAAACCATTCTTTATAAAATCCGCCTTAGGGGTGGTTTCTATATTTACAACCAAGGAATTTCCTTAGGAATTAAAATACCTAATTATGTCTGGTTCTTTGGATTTTTCTTTTTTCTGGCGACTTTAAGCCTTTTATTTTATTATTTTCTTAAAAATAAGACTGATTTAATTTTCCTTGTGGCAATTATTTTGTTTTTTGGTGGTAGTTTTTCTAATTTTTTTGAGCGTTTTTTTTACCAGGGTGTTTTTGATTATTTAAGACTTAATTATTCCCACTTACCTGTTTTTAATTTTGCAGATGTGGAAATTTTTATAGGCGCCTTACTCCTTTTAAGCCTTCTTTTAAAAAATAAAGCAATTAAGTGTGGATAAGTTGTTTATAAACTATTCTTTTTATTGTTTTTACTGTTGATAATTTAAAATATTACCTGTGTATAAAGATTAATTAAACTCTTTTTGATTTATTTTCTTACTTTATCCGCTTATCTCTCAACTTTCAACCACCTTCCTTATCCACAGCACTTTTTCTGTTTTATCGTTTAATTAGTGCTTTTTAAATACTTATCCACTAATTAAAACTTCTTATATAATAATAGAGTATTAATATATATAATATAAAGATAAATACTAATATACAATTTTCAAAAACTCTTTGAATTATAAAAAGGTGTTAATATATCAGAGTGAGTCCTGTACCTTCAGAAGCACACCACTAAAATTAATGCGATATTAAATATTTTATTATTACTCACCTTAAAATAGATTAACTAACTGGCGAACTCATTTCACTCACTTCGCTAGATAATAAAAATATGCTATAATTTAGGAGTTGATTTCTTAAACTATTTATATGAAATACAAGGAATTTTTAGGAACAATTTTTTTTATAACAGCTTCACTTATTATATATGCATTATTTCCAGTAATTAATTCTTTTCAGCAAGTTTTTATAATGTTGGTTTTTTTTATAGCTTTTCCTTTAAGTTTCAATAAACTTTTCTTAAAAAAGAAATTAAATTTTTATGGTCTTGAGTTTGGTAATTGGAAGCAAGGCTTATTGTGGAGTTTTTATTCTTTAATTATAGTTTGTTTCATTTTCTTTATAATTAGTTATTTCTTTGGTTTTTTGAAAAATTATAGTATCCCTATTTTTATTACAAAAAGTTTTTTGAATTTTATTGTGTATGAATTCTTACTAACAGCCTTATTTGTGTTAATTTATGAATTTTATTTTAGGGGTTTTATTTTGTTTATTTTTGAAACTAAATTTAGCTTTTGGGCAATTTTAGTGCAAGCCTTGATTTTTTTGAGTTTAGTTTTGGTTATTGGGCACAACTCTTTGTTTTTATTTTTACCTTACCTTATTTTCGCACCTTTTGCTGGCCTCATTGCTTTGAAAAGTCGCTCAATTATTTATTCAGGGGTGGCTCAATTTTTAATAATTCTAATTCTCGACACCTTGATGGTGAGAATTATCAGTTAAAAACTTATGGGTAAAAAAAAGAAACAACGAAAAATAAATAAAATAGCCGCCTGGGTGGTTGTTTTTGGTGTGATTTTTTCTGAAATAACTCCAATAGTGGTTCAAGCAGCTTCCTTAACAACCTCAGGTTCTACAATAGGAGCCTCTATTGGACCAATAAATAGTGCAAATAATCAAAGAATGGGAACTAGTAATAAACAGCAAAGTCCTGATGTGACAGTTAGTTTTAGTGTGGCTAGTGGTATTATAACCCAGGGCGCCAAAGTGACCGCCACCGCTGCACCAGGCTATTTTAAAGACGATTCTTCAAAATTATACTACACTTGGTATTTAGAGCGGAATGGTTGTGGCTTAACTAAAAATCCAGACGGAAGTAAGGGAAAAAATCCCGGGGATATTAATAGATGTGATTTAGATGGAGACGGAGAAATAACTGTTAATGACTGGAAAATTGCAGCTACACAAATTATTGTTAAGGGTTCTTATGACAACACGGGCGAAACTTATTCTTCTAGTGTTGACCCTGGGTTATCAGGCTATGAAGCCAACCCTTCACCTTCAAACACTTCTGCTAATGGAAATAAAGGTTGGGTGATTAACTCTGGGGCTGATGTGAATTCTGTGGATGCCCCAAATTGTTATGTGCAAGAACCTGAGTCGGGGGTAAATTATGAATTGCGAAAAGTTGATCCTTTGATTCAAGCTTGCCCAAGTGGTTATCAGAAAGTTTGTGCCACTTCAGGTCAAAATGCGAGCTGTGAGGTGCTTAATCCATCCTATGATCCAGTGGCGGCGGCTGGGGATCCAAATTATGCAATTCCAAAAACAATTACGCAAACAACAGACAAGTTTTGCGCCATTACAAACGATTCCCCGGTTGACAATAAGGATATTTATTGTAAAGTTACTGATTTGGCAAATTTTCAAACAGCCCCTTATTGTAACACGCCTAATGCAGTAGCAATGTGTGTTAAATATTCCACAGTGACTGCGGCTGAAGGGAATGCTGTTTTCCCTGACACGACTCCAGTGTCAAGTTCACTTGCGGCTTTGGTTTTCAAAAAAAATAATTTATGTAGTTCCTTAAACCGCAATGCTACAACCCCACCAGCTTGGCTTACCACTAAAAACACTCTTTTCAGTGGTCTCCAGAATCAAACCTGTGAAACAGCGCAAGGTGTTTTTGTAAATGGTGATGGCACCAATACCGGAGACACTAGCACAATTTTGAATTGTTCAACTACGAAAGCGGGGAATGTTTGTAAACATTTATTTGCTAAAGAACCGCGCTCAGTCGGGGGTGTGGTTGGAGATGGAAAATTTACCTTGGCTGAAAAAAAGTTTTGGGGAGCAAATCCCTCGGTTTCCTCTACTAATGGTAGTGGAGCTGATGAGGCCAATGTAGTTGGTTTAGGTGTGGATAAATTTAGTTGGCTTTACACCACTGGAGACCAGGTTGGGGTAGTGGTGGAAGGGGATAGTGCTTTTCAAACTAATCATGCGGACGCAGCTTATAAAAGGATGTGGGCCTTTTCAAATAATCAATGCACAGCGTTGAGTGATTTACATAATAACCCAGTTTCTACTTTTGATGGAAGCCCCACAGTTAATAGTATGTATCTTGAAGGACCAGGTGGGGCTACCTGTGATCCAACCAATACTTCAGGGTGCACTGGTTTTTTAACAACAGAACTTGATTTAGATAGTTGTTTGGAAGAAAACTTATTAGACCCAACTTCAAATGAGAATTCAGATGTGAATTCAAAATTAAATCTCCAGGTTGTGAGTGAGCCTGCAAATCCAATTAATGACCCAGCTGGCCGAGGTGACACCCTTAATGTAACGGCTGCTAGTTTCAATAGTCAAGACTCGAACAGCTTGTCTTATAATTGGACAGTCCAATTAAGTCGAGATGGTTCAATGGCGCCTATAGACACCACAAGCTGGAAAGATATCACAACTGACCTAGAGGCAATCCCTTCTTTTTCTGCGGCTGATGCGAGTGGGATAGGTAAACAGAAATTAGCAATCAAGTTAAATTTAAGTGATGCCCTGATTAAAGGCGTGGTTACTGGCAAAGCTTCAGATGGTTTTTATCTTAAAATTAAAGCTAAGGCTAAGGGCACAGCTATAGATGGAAGTCAAGATGCTGAGGGGTTTGTTATGGTTAAGGTTCGGCAGCAACAAAACGAAATTAAAATATATGGCGTTACCGCTAACAACACAGGCATGCTAACAATGGATAGTGGTGGCGTGGAACTTTGTGCTAGTGCTGCCGAGAAGAGCCGGTGCTACGTAGCGCAAAATGAAATTGTGGGTATTATGGTGGATAATAAACAAAACGAATTAACTAATTTTTCTTGGAAAGCTAATGGTGCTGCTGTCACTTGTGACGCTAGTGTTTCTTCTCAGTGCACGACGGCTGCTGGGAATAAGGTGTTTGTTCCAATTCTTGGTAATGAGAACGAGGCTGTTGATGTTACAGCTAAAGCTGTAAATACTAAAACAAATGAAGCGGTGGAGCTGAGTCGACATTTTGTGATTACAAAAATGCAAGCTCAAATTAACAGCACAGATGAAACAAAAGTTTGGCCTAAATTTCTAGGATATTACAAAGACTTAAATGGTAATCGATATCCAGACTATAGCAAATCTGTTTTTGAGGCTGCGCAAAACAGCACGGCAGATTTACTGGCAACTTTTTATCCAAGCTCTCTGGCTGATCAATCCCAACTCGAATGGACAATTGATGGCGAAACCAAATATGAGCTGAGCAATAAAAAGCAAATAAATTTTCCTATCAAGAAGACAGAGGGAGAAAGTTATAATATTGGATTCAGTGTGAAATATAAAACTGGTTCAGACAGCCAAGTTAATAACTTAAGAAAGGCTCTATTGAAAGATTGGAAAATTGAACCAGCGAATTTGATTGATGAGCAAGAAAATGTCAGTTTGCAAATTAACGTCGTTTCGCCAGGTTCTCAAAAAGTTGCCAGTAAGGAGGTTCAAAGTGGCTTAGCTAGTTTGATTTCTCATTTACCAGAAAATTTAATGTTTTTACTTAAAATTGTGGTAACTTCTGGGGCGTTGCTGCTCCTGACAGGTATTGTTTTTGCAGTGATGCCAGAAAATATTTTCAGCGAGGATAATTAACATAATTTGAGGGCTTTAGAAAACAAAAACAAAAATTGCTTGAAAGTTTTTTAACAAACTTGTTTTTGGGAGTGAAAAAATAAAAATCAAAAATTAAAAATGAAAAATATTTTAAAAAAAATAATTAAAAAAAAGCACAAAGGAAAACTTTTTCATGAGTTATTTTTTTTGATGATATTTTTAGTTTCTTTTCCAAATTTAACTTTTGCAGCCGAATGCGCAGGGAATCCTGTTGGGGCAATTTGTCTTAAGCAAGATAAATGCACCAATGGCATTGTTGATAGCAGCTTGTATAGTGATTGTGCTGGAGATGAAATTTGTTGCAAACCCACCGCTTCTTCAGCCGGTTCAGCTACTGTCAATCAAACAACCTCCACTGCAACCTCTGGTTCCTTTCAATACACCCTCCTCGAATCCCTTCCTGGTTTTTTTCAAGCTGGCACAGTTATGACTGACTTTCCAGCTCTAATTTTGGCCATCTATAAATTTGGAATTTGGATTATTGGAATTTGCGCTCTCTTTATGATTACCATTGGAGGTGTGATGTATTTGGGTAGCGCTGGCAACACCGCAGCTGCCACCAGTGCTAAAGGCATTATCTTTGATGCTCTCATTGGAGTCTTTGCAGCCATGGTTGCTTATCTGTTCCTCTATGTGATTAATCCAGATCTAACGACGATTAATATTAATTTTACGGCGGTTAATATTGATAATACTGAGGGCACACCAATGGGCCCCCTGGGCGGGGGCGCTGGGGGTAGCGGATCTTGTCAAGCACTTTCATCGGGGGATTGTAGTGTCTCAAACTTAACTACGGCTTTTGGCTCAGCAGCAAGTCAAGCTTCTAGTATTTGTAATGGAGAAAGTGGGGGAAGCTCAATTCCAAGCACTGTTGATAAATGTGCTGATGGCAATCCAGCCTCATGGGGACTTTTTCAAATAAACATTACAGTTCATTCTGTTGGTGGATATCCATGCCCGAGCGCTTTTTCTGGTGGGGGCTATACTGCGCAGAACCATTCATGTCGAGTAATTGATCAAACACTCTATAATAATTGTGTTAATGCGGTAAAAAATCCTATAAATAATATCGCAGCCGCAAAAAGTATTTATGGTAAAGCTGGGAATAGTTGGCGTCCATGGGGAGCAAATAAGAGATCTAATTGTAATTTTCCATAAACATTTTTTAAAAAAGAACCCCGAAAATTCTCTTAGACTAGCATCCGAGGCTACATTAATAAATAGCAAAAAACATTCCGATGGAGGTATTTAATAATAAAAAAATTATTTTAGTTGCTGGTATCTTTTTCGCAGTGTTTTTTTTGCTATTTTCACTAACTCAACTAGCTTCAGCTGCCACTTCCTCCTCTGGTTCCTTTCAATACACCCTCCTCGAATCCCTTCCTGGTTTTTTTCAAGCTGGCACAATCATGACCGATTTTCCAGCTCTAATTTTGGCCATCTATAAATTTGGAATCTGGACTATTGGAATTTGCGCTCTTTTTATGATTACCATTGGCGGGGTGATGTATTTGGGTAGCGCTGGCAACACTTCGGCAGCTACTAATGCTAAAGGCATTATCTTCGATGCTCTCATTGGAGTCTTTGCAGCCATGGTTGCTTATCTATTCCTCTATGTGATTAATCCAGACTTAACGACGATTAATATTAATTTTACGGCGGTTGAAATTGCAACCGAGCCAGCTGAAACATCTGCGGAAGCCTCAGGCACCCTTGGGGGTGGAGCCTCCACAGGAACGCCAGGAAGTTGCGGCGGTCTGGCAACACAAAGCGGAATTGGTAGTCAGTGCGCTAGTGCTTCCTCTCAACTCGCAGACATGCTAAATTGTCTTGCGACCAAGCTTCCGTCAGCCGTGGTAAGTTCAGTGACAGATTCAAAAGGTTACAATAACTGCACTCCTGATAAATGGAGTTCTGCTTGCGCACATGCAAAAAATTCTTGTCATTATGGCGGCAAAACGTGTTATGCAAGCGGAAAATCTTACGCCGCAGATATTTCCACTCGAAACTTAAGTGCCAGTCAAATAATCGCCGCCGCCCAGGCTTGTGGCGCCAGTTACACGAAAGATGAAAGCAACACCGCTAATCATGTGCACGCTAGCGTAGGTCAAAAAGCTGGTTGTGGCTGTAATTAATTGTTGGTAAGCACAAAGTAGTATATTATAATAAAAGAAGAAAGTTTTAAAGGACAACAAAAATGAAAAGAATTTTTATTAGTTCGGGGATTTTATTTGTGATAACTCTTTTTATTTGGGGTATCTATAATTTTGCTTTTAAAAAAAACAGCAATGTACCCCAAGCAAACAAAACAGCAACTCAAGTAGTGTCTCAAGGAAGCAATGCAGTTTCAGCAGGAGTGCCAAAAAAACAAGAAAAAGTAACCCTTATGTCCAAGGAAGCTGTTTTGGGTGCAGTGGCCGACAAAAAAACTGAAAAAATCTTGTTTTATTCTGCGCTGGATGGAACTGTTTGGCAAAGTGATAGTGATGGTTTAAATTTGATTCAAACGAGCGCATTCAAGCTCTCAGGACTCGTGGGAGTGAACTGGTCGCCAGACAAAACAAAAGTGTTGACTACTTTTAGTAAAGAAGGAAAAAGCACTTTTTTTATGTATGATAATCTTAAAAAAGCTGGCGTGCCTCTTAACGGCAGTCTTGATAGTGTCGTTTGGGACGGCTTAGGTGGAAAAATCATTTATAAATATTATGATGGAAAAACCAAAAAAAGAAGCTTAAGCGCCGCCGCACCTGATGGTAGCAACTGGCAAACGATTGTAGACAATGTTCCTTTTCGTAATATTTCAATTGCGGCAGTGCCACTTAGCGCAACGGTGTCTTTTTGGAACTGGCCAGCCTCAGCCGAGGAAAGTATTTTGCAAACTGTGGCGACAACTGGCGGAGAAGTTAAAAATATTTTTAAAGGCAGATTTGGTGGAGATTATCTCTGGTCACCAGATGGCAGTCAGGCCCTAGTAAGCTCGCTGGCTAGCAACAATAGTAAAGCTATAACGCTCGGTGTGATTGACTCGCAAGGACAATATCGAGACTTAGGCATTCCTACCATAGTTTCAAAGTGCACTTGGTCGGCTGATGGAAAAACCGTTTATTATGCTTTGCCAGGTGGGATTCCAGCTGGGGCCACCATGCCTGATGATTATCAAAACAAAAAATTTGTTACCAATGACACTTTCTGGAAAGTAAATGTCCTGACTGGCAATAAAGAAAGAGTGCTTGAACTGGCCGACATTAATGGCAATTATGATGCTTGGGAACCGTTTCTCTCCGTCACCGAAAACAGTTTATTTTTCACAAATAGGGCGGACGGAAAGCTGTATCGAGTTGCCCTATAAAAAGATAAGGAAAAACACATCATAAGGATGTGTTTTTTTGTTTGTTTTTTAAATTAGCCATAAAGATGGATAGAAAAACCCAAAAGAGAAAAGCCAGATCGTTTTTCCAAAAAGGAGTGTCAACTAATCCATGAAGAATAGTGTAGAGAAAAAAAGCCCCCAGCACTGTTTCAACAGTTATTTTTCCTCGCACTTGGTTTTTTAGTAGCCAGAAAAAAATAAAAACCAACAGAAAAATAAAACCAACCAGTCCAAGGATTCCTGCTTGCAACCAAAAGGCCAGAAAAAGATTGTGAGGCTCTGGCACTGCCCATTCTAAATAGGGCGGAAAAAATGGCTGTAGGGCTAGATAGTTGGCTTGAAAATTGCCAGGCCCAATGCCCCAAATTGGATTTTTCAGCAGCATTTTTTCAGCAGCCTGCCAAATCACAAAACGTGAAGCCAGCGAAGATCTTTTAGAAAAAGTGGTCAGGCCAGCAAATTTTTGAGAATGAATTTGAGAAAAAGTGGCAACCACTAGGAAGCCAAGCAAGAGACTCAGCGTAAGAAAAAATTGTTTTTTGGGAAAAGCAAAGAAACTGACAGCAGCTAAAGCCAAAAAAACAGCCAGCCAGGCGCCGTAAGAATAGGTGTAAAAAAGAGCTAGTAGCAAAAGTCCAAATGAAGCAAGTAGCGAGAGCTTTTTTAAAAAAGATTCTGTGGTTAAAACAGTTTTTACTGCCAAGTAAGAGCCAAGCAAAACTCCAGGAGCCAGATAAAAAGCCAAATAATTTGGGGAAGCGTAAAAGGCACTAAGTCGGCCGTCAAAAGTTACCAGCCCAAGCACTTTATAGCCAAGACTAACAAGGGCAACCAAAAAAGCCGAGCAGTAAAGACCAAAAAGGCTTTGCTCAATTTGAGCAGTATTTTTTGTGTTTTCAAAAAATAGATAAGCAAAAAAGAGCGGCAGCAGAAACCAGCCCTTCAAAATACCAAGTCCGATCAGGATAGCATTATTTGAAAAAATAGAAATGACAAGTCCAAGCAAGATCAAACCAAGGCTGCTTTTTATTTGCCACGGCATGTCCGACCAGTTTTTTTTGAAAGAGAGTTTGGGTTTTTGAAAAAACCAAACCAGGAGATTAAGCAGAATAAGAAGCTCTAATAAATTAGTTGACAAGCTCCCCAAGCTAAATTTAACCAGATAAAGAGGCGCTGCAGCGAGCGTAAGATAAATTAAAAATTTTTGATTTAAAAATTTCATTTTTTTATAGATGACACTTTATTATTTGAGGAGAGCGCTAGCATAATTAAGAGTAGCGGCAAGACGTGCACCGAATAAAGGGGATTTTCAACCAAGCAGTGCACTGCAAAAACTGTCAAACTAGCAACTCCGGCCACATAAAAAGAATTTATTTTGGAGAGTTGCCAAAAGTTTTTAAAAGCCAAACCAAGCATGAAAATAAAAACAAAAGCAGCTACCAGTCCAAGCTCGCTAGCAATATCCAGATAGGCATTGTGGGTGTAAATTGGGGTGCGATAAGTTGTCTTGGGGCTAACGACTAGTGGATAAGAGCCAATGCCAACTCCTTGAGGATATTGACTAATCACAACTAGCGCCTGCTTCCAAATGGCTAGGCGTCCTTGGTTAGAACCCTCATTGAGATCAAAAGTTGAAGTTATTCTGCCGGCCACTGGATTAGTCACTGGATTTTTGGGAACCACAAAAAAAAGCAAAAGAAAGAGGGCAATGCCAGCCAGAATTTTCCAAACAGTTTGGCGTGAAACCAAAGGCAAAATCACCAGGGCGGCTCCTATCAAAGCCAAATAGCCACCACGCGTGAAAGTGGCAATATCGCAAACCGCCAAAAAAAAGCTGGCCAGCAGGAAAAAAGTTTGATGTTTTTGGCTAGTTGCCCAAAGTGCGATTGACCAAGGCAGGAGCATGCCAACATAAAAAGAAAGCATGTGAGGATCAGGGAAAGGGGCAAAAGCTCGCAGATAAGTTGTGCCACCACTATTGACGAGCCAACTTGGATAAGTCAGCACTTCTTGAGCAAAATTTTTACCCAGAAAAAATGGTATAATTGACTGAGCTAAAAAAGCATAAACTTGGTCAATTCCAAAGAAAAACTGGCAGCTAAATTGCAGCAAAGCAAAGATGGCAACAATGGTGCCGCCCAGCGTCAGGGCTGTGATTATTTTTCTTTTGCGTTGAGTATTGTTAGAAAAAAGTAGTGCCACAAAATAAAGCGGAAAGAGGGAAAACAAAAAAGCCAATTTGCGCAGGGACCAAACAAGGTTTTGTGAAAAGAATAAGGAAAAAAGAGCTAGTCCCAGAAAAATCAAAATTGCATAATTCAAAAGCTGCGTTTTCTCAAAAGTTTTTTTGAATTTTTTGAGGAAGTGGAAACAAACCAAAAACAAAATCGGCACCAGCACCCGAATGATAGCCAAATCAACGGTCGGAGCAGGATTGAGCGCAAATTGAAAAGGCAGCAGGGCGCAGCCAACGAGGAAGATGAAAAATAAAGGGCTGGCGCCTAACTTTTGCGAGGATATTTTTTTAAAAGCAAGAACTGAATTGCGAAGCAGTCTTGCCAATTTTGACTGAAAATTGCCGAAATATTTTTGAAAATAATAATCCTGGGATTGGTAATAATATTTTTTTTGTTGTTCCTGGTTTTCAGTGCTGCCGCTGCCATAGTGCCGAACCGTTAATTGCTTAAGGCGGACAATTTCTTTTTGGAGTCGGCGCACTCTCAGGCACAGGTCAACGTCTTCAAAATACATAAAAAATTTTTCATCAAAACCGCCAACTTTTTCAAAAAGATCTTTTCTGATTAGCAAAGCTGCGCCGCTAACCCAGTCGAGTTTTGCAGTCAAAGAAGAGTTTGAAAAAGAAAAAGAATTTTTTTTAAAAATATTGGCGAGCACTGTTTTTAGAGGCGTTATTTTTTTGCCGAAACTCCACGGCTGAGGTTGATTGTTGGCATCAAGTAGGGTGGGAGCGATGATGCCAAGAGATTCTTTATCAAGTAAGGGAATAAACTCGACCAAATTATCACTGAGTAATTCAGTGTCTGGATTGAGAAAAAAAAGAATTTTCCCGTTGGCTTTTTTTGCTCCCAGATTACAACCCTTAGCAAACCCAAGGTTGGAAAAATTATTAAGCACCGTTAATGGAAAATTACTATTTTTTGTATTCAATTTTTCGGGGTCGTTGTTGACCAAGATGATTTCAGTTTTCAAGCCAATAGTTTTGCGCTCAAGAGAGGCCAGGCATTTGGCTAGGTGTTTTTCACTGCGATAGTTCAAGATGATGAAAGAAAGATCCATAAGCGCTGATTGGAATTTAAGGCGGGAACAGTTGCTTATAATAGCAAAGTTAAGCAAGCTTCTAAAATCAAGGCTATTCTGATTTGAGTTTTTTAAAAGCCTGGAAAGCTTGCTGAACCTGAGTAGCCTCAAGAGAGGGTTCAAAAACAATTAAATAAAGATTTTTAAACTTGCGCAGCAAAAAATAAAAGAAAAACCAAATTCGCTGAGGAAATTCTCCGTTGGTGGAAAAAAACAACAAACCAGAAAGGACCAGCCAATAAACCTTGGTTTTGTTCTCACTGCAACTTTGTTCGGCGTGACTAACTTTAGCGGAAGGACAGATAAATAGTCCGAAGCCAGCTTTACTGGCTCGCACAGAAAAATCTGCATCTTCATAGTAAAGGAAATAGCGTTCATCAAAAAGACCAATTTTTTTGAAAATTTCTTTACTGACAAGCATAGCGCAACCAGTGCAATACTGGGTTGGATAAATTTTAGCGGCGGTTGTTTTTGTTAGATGGACGTTTTTCATTTGAAGCCATTTAATTTCTCCACCCGCAAACCAAATTTTCTGATCATTTTTGTTCACAATTAGGGGGTTGAAAATGGCTGGGGATTTCTTTTCTTGAGCGGCCTCAAGTAACATCGAAAGCGTATTTTTTTGCAAAAAAGCATCATTGTTTAGCAATAAAACAAAATCAGCAAATTTTTCCAGCGCAAAACGAAGCCCAAGATTATTGCCTTTAGCAAAGCCAATATTTTGGGGACTCCTAATGAAGTGAGCTCTTGAGAATTGATTCTTGGCTGCTTCAAAAGAGCCATCCTTGGAATTATTATCAACCACCACCACCTCAAAATTGTTATAGTCAGATTGATAAACTGAAGCCAAGCAAGCAGGCAGGGTGTCTTTGCCATTGTAGTTTAAAACTATTACAAAAAGCTTTGGTTGTTCAGTGACTGTATTCATTTATTTTTTTTAAACAAATTATTTAAGTTGCAAAAATACCAGCCAACTCTTTAACTGTGATCGTTTTGGTGAGCCATAAAAATAAGAGATAAACGGTTGTGCTGCCCAAGGCTAATCCAAAAAAACCAGCCCCCTGAAAGATGAATAAAAAGATAGCCATTCCAAAGCCGGAAAAAATAATTTGCGGGAAATTGGCAACCTGAGGTTTAAAGTTGATATATTTCGAAACTAAATAAAAACCAGCTGTGGTTACTAGGAGTTCTGTTATAACGGAGGTGATGGCGGCTGCATTGTAAGAAAAAATGGGGATGAAAATAAGATTAGAAGCAATATTGAAAAGAGCGCATAGCACTAAAGGTAGGATTAGTTTTTTTTGTTGGTTGCCAGCAATCAAAACGCTATTGAATAAATTCCCAAAAAAAATAAAAACCACCGCAAAAATGAGGATGCGTAAAATATTAGCAGAAGCTGCGAAGGCATTGCCACCAATCAGATGAATGACGCCATCAGCCAAAAACAGCGTGCCGACAACCAGGGGCACAATTAAAATTACGAAAACCTTGAGGGTTTCATTAGCGATGCGAGAAAATTCTTTTTTGTCAGAGAAAATATGTCTCGACAGCAGGGGGAAAACAAGACCAATAAGCATGGCTGGGAAAAAAGTGATGTTTTCCAAAACCTTGTAAGCTGCATTGTAAAGTCCGACTTCAGTGCTGGTTTTTAAAATTGAAAGTAAAATGGTATCAATTTTGAAATAAATAAAAATAATCAAAGAAGAAAAGCCCAAAGGGGCTGACTCGATCAAAAACTTTTTCCAATAAGCAAAATCAAATTGCAATGAAAGAGAAACATATTTACGAGCCAGGAAAACAATGATAACAAAATTTAAAATCATGGAGGCGAGGACGGAAAAAATAATCGCAACAAAACCAAGGTTCAATTTTACGGCTAAAATAATGATAAAGAGCTGCAATAGTTTTCCAAGCACTTCAGCGCTGGCAACTTTGTCCATAGCTAGGTTTTTTTGAAAAACCCCATTCAGCACCATATAGGTGGTAGAAAAAACAAAGGAAGCGGCTGCAATTAAAATTCCGACCTTAACACTGCTAGAGTAAGGGAGAAAATAGATGAAAAGTGGAGTGATTAAGAAAACCAACAGAGAAGAAGTTAGTCTTAAAGCCAGCGCATTGCTGACAATCTTTTTTTCGTCGGCATCTTGGCGAGAAATTTCACGAGCGGTGATGCTGTAAAGTCCAAGATCGGCAGCACTACCGAAAAAAGCAAAGAAAGCTAGCACGGTGGAGTAGTCTCCGAAACCATCTTTCCCAAGATAACGAGTAATAAAACCAATCCCAACTAAAGCCAGAATGGTTGAGAGAATTTTTGTGATTACATTGAAAACCACATTATAGGCAATTTTTCTTGCAATGGCCATGCGATTTTAATTATTTGTATTTTTACTCCCTTTTAAAAGCTAGTCATTCAAGCTGCTTGCTGGTTTGACGACAATTTTTCGAGCTTCTCCTTCACCGATGCTTTCAGTGATAACGGCAGAATTTTTGGAAAGTTCCAAATGGACGAGCCTTCTTTCATAAGTTGACATAGGTCTCATGACGACCGAGCGATGCTGCGAGATAGCCTCTTGAGCAGCCTGGTTGGCAAGCTCAAGCACGGAATGATTTTTTTGTTGGCGGTAATCATTAATGTCCAAAGAAAAGCGAACTTTTTCTGGCACTTGTTTTCTGACAATTAGTCTGGCAAGATGTTGAATAGCTTGGAGGTTGATGCCATGCTGACCAATCAACAAGGGAGAATCACTTTCAGTTGCAATTGCAAAAATGGCATCATCTGAATCAGTTTTCACAAGGGAAACTGTCCCAGTAAAACCCATTTTTTCCAAAAGCTGCTCAATGGTTTTTTGGATGATAATTATTTGTTCTTCCATGTTCAGTGGTAGCGCTTTAAAAAGGCTAGGCCTAATTAAATTCTAGATATTTAAAATGGATTAATTTTTAAAAAAATTATTTGACTGGCTTTTTTTGCATCAGAATTTGTTGTCCAAGCATAAATAGGGTTCCAGCCAACCAATAAAGGGAAAGTCCAGCGGGAAATTTAATGCCGATAAACAAAGTCAAAAAGGGTCCCAAATAAAGCATTTGCTTGTTCATCATTTGCGCCAAATCTGGTTTGTCTGGATCGCTGACGGCTGGAGCAGGAGTTGGTTGCAGACTCATCAACATCTTGGTTTGAAAATATTGAGAAACGGCGGCCAGGGCGGCGATGATGATGCTTGGCTTGGTTAAATCAATCAGAGAAAGGAAAAGTTGATTTATCTTGACTGGGTTTGGCACAAAAGCATAAAGCTGCGCTTGGTCAGCCACAAGACCGCTACTAGAAATTGTGATTAGCACCCGATAAATTGCAATCAAAAAAACCAATTGGACAATTAAGGGTAAGCAGCCTGAAAAGGGGTTGGTTTTGTTTTCTTTGTATAATTCCATCAATTGCTTGGTCTGCTGTTCCTTGTCGTTCTTGGTTTTTTCTTGGAGAGCTTTGATTTTTGGTTGCAGCTCTTGCAATTTTTTCTGAGACTCAATCTGCTGCTTGTAAAGGGGAATTAGAATGGTTCGCAACAAGACCGTAATTAGGACTATGGAAACGCCAAAATCTTTCCCCGGAATCACGTCGTAGAGAAAAATGAGGATGTTGTAAAGCGGTTGATAGATGATAGCGTGAAAAAAAGATCCCATGTTTTTATTTTTTTGTCTGACTGGCAGACTTGGTCAAGAGATTAGCTTTGGAAAACAGTTTTTCTAAAACGGAGGCTATTTCTGCAAAGGTGGTGGGGCTATTTTTGGGATTAAGCAGGATCACTAAATCATAACTAGGGTTAAGGCTGGGCAAATGTTTGCGGGCACCCTCACGCAGAAGTCTGCGGATACGATTTCGAGCAGTGGCTTTTTTGGAATAATTTTTGCCAACGGGAAACCCTAGGCGACTGACGGCATGATTGGTTTTTAAAAATTTTAGCGCTATTCCGTCACAAGCGACATAGTGCCCTTGCTTGTAAACTAGGTTAAAGTCTTCACGTTTTGTTAGGCGATGCTGAATTGAGAGCATGTCGATGTGATTTCAAAAAAACTTTAAATTAAACAGAGAGTTTCTTTCTGCCAATCTGGCGACGTCTTTTGATGACAGCTGCACCATTGCTAGTGCTCATGCGAGTTAAGAAGCCATGTCGGCTCTTGCGGCGTCCTTTTTTGGGTTGATAAGTTCGTTTCATGATCTTGGTAACTTAAAATAATTAATAATTTGAGAATACTACAATCAAGTGTAGCAGCCTGGCAAAAAAAGTCAATCAAAAAATAAGGAGAAAAGAGCTGTATAGCGGCAAATTATGTAAATCATATCTGATTTTAGGCTCGGAGGCTATTTAAGCCAAAAAGAAGCCCCTAATTAAGCTTTAAAAGGGTTTTTGGGGCGAAAGTATTGACAATGTCGCCAAGGGGTTTATATTTTATTTAGATGAGGTAACTTGAGGTAGTTAAAAAGATGGCCGTAGGGATGGATAAAAAATAGTTATCCACTTATCCACAGCTTGTTAACATAACCGCTAGAGGGGATTCTAGCCTTTGGAGGATGGACGTGATATAATCTTTGAGCATCAGTAAATAAATCACACATATGACTAACGCAGAGCTGTGGCAAGCTGCTCTAGGGGAGATAGAGCTGTCAATTTCAAAAGCAAACTTTAGCACCTGGTTTAAAAATACAACAATTCTTTCCAAGGAAAATGGGAAAGTTGTTATTGGTGTGCCGAATGGTTTTGCCAAAGAGTGGCTGGAGAATAAATATAACACCTATATCTTTCGTGCGCTGCGAAATTTTCAAGAAGACATTAAAGAAATTAGTTGCGTTATTTATAACCTTGATCAACCAGCCACCAACAGCGATGGAAGAAAAGTTGATTCAATTGCGCATGCCTCAATTGGAGGCAAGAGTATTGAAAATCCTTATGCCTATGCGCCAGGGCAATCAATGGCAACTCAAGCGAGCTACAGTCAAAAGCCTCACGAGAATAATATCAATCATCGCTATACTTTTGAGAATTTTATTATTGGTGAAAACAATGAATTGGCCAGAGCGGCTTGCTATGCGGTGTCTCAAAATTTAGGCAAAGTTTATAATCCTCTTTTTATCTATGGCGGCGTGGGTCTTGGAAAAACTCACTTATTGCAATCAATTGGCAATGAGGTGCTTGAAAAAGATGCCAGCAAAAAAATCAAATACATTACCTCGGAGAGATTCGCCAATGAACTTATTGATTCAATTCGCAATCAGACCGTGAATGATTTTAAGGCTACTTATGCAGCTATAGATTTGCTAATCATTGACGACGTGCAGTTTTTGGCTGGCAAGGAAAAAACTCAGATTGAATTTTTTCACATTTTTAACGCCCTTTATCAAATCAACAAACAAATTGTGATAAGTAGTGATCGTCCGCCCAGAGCGATTGCCACGTTGGAAGATCGGCTGCGTTCTCGCTTTGAAGGAGGGATGATTGCGGACATTGGGCAGCCAGACCTGGAAACTAGGATGGCAATTCTCAAAAATAAAGCGGCTGAGAAAAATTTTTATCTTGACGAAGAGGCTCTGCGTTTTATCGCTGAAAATGTGAAAAATAACATTCGGGAATTGGAAGGCGCTCTCAATCGGATTGTGGCTGGCTGTGAATTTAACAACAAATTGCCAACCCTCAAGTTTGTGCAGCAAACTCTGGCTGAAATTATTTCAGCTGGCAAAAAGAAAGGCGTCCAGACTCAACATATTATTGAAGCTGTTTCTCAATATTTCAACATCCCAATCAAGGAGCTGATTGAAAAGGGTCGCAAAAAGGAAGTTTCCTATGCTCGACAATTAGCAATGTATTTGATGCGCAAAGAACTGAATGCCTCCTATCCAGGCATTGGCAGTCAATTTGGTGGACGTGACCATACCACCGCTATGCACGCTTTTGAAAAAGTCAGTAAGGACATCGAGGCGAATGAAAAAATTAGGGAGGATGTGGCAATGCTTAGGGAGAAAGTATATGCACTTTAAGGCTTAGCGAAGCTTTAAATTACCTGTGGATAAGTTGTTGATAACATTATAAAAAGTAGAAAATCATATGAAAGTAACCTGCACTCAAGAAAATTTCAAGAAAGCAATTTATAGCACGGAAAGAGTGGTTGGCAAACAACTTACTTTGCCTATTTTGGAAAATATTTTGATTGAGACTGAAGGTGGGATGTTGAAAATTTCAGCTACCAATCTTGAAATTGGAGTCTTTTTGAAAATTGGAGCCAAAATTGAAGAGGAGGGAAAAATAACTGTGCCAGCACGACTCCTTAGTAATTTTGTGAATAATTTTCCAACTAGTAGCACGGTTTCTTTAACCGTGGTTGATCAAACTCTGCACATTGAAAGTGGATCTTCCAAAGCTCAAATTAAAGGGTTGATGGCTCATGACTTTCCAATCATTCCGGAAATGGCTGGATCTTTTTTGCTTTCACTGCCAGCACAAGAAATGAAGGAAGCGTTGCCGAGACTGATTTCTTGTGTTTCGCTGGACAGCACACGGCCAGAATTAACTGGCATTAATATGGTGTTGGCCAAAGAAGAGATTCGTTTGGCTGCTACGGACAGTTTTCGTCTGGCTGAAGCAATTGTTACCTTGAAAAAAGAAGACCCTTCCGTTTATGATTTATTCTTTGAAAAAACTAGTTCGATTATTGTGCCGCAAACAACTTTTTCGGAAGTGCTGCGCGTGATTGGCACGGAAACTCAAGACATCAAGATTGGCATTGAAGAAAGTCAGATTTTTTTTCAAATCGATAATGTGCGCATCGTGTCACGCTTGATCAATGGTCGCTATCCAGAATATCGTCAAATTATTCCTCAGCAATTTGCCACCAAGGTGGTGTTGGAAAAAAATGAGGTTTTACGCGCCGTGAAAATTGCGGGAATTTTCACCAATAGTAAGGCTGGCGAAATTGAATTTTCGGTTGACCTAGATCAAAAAGTGTTGAAGGTTCAATCCAAGGCGGAAGAAGTTGGCGAAAATCAAAGCATCATCAGTGCTGACATTCAAGGTCCCGAGCAAAGCGCCCTTTTTAATCCTCGTTATATGGTGGACGGTTTGCAAACCATCGCCACGCCTCGCTTGGCGCTGTTGATGAACAGCAATGCTTCTCCCGCTGTGCTGCGCATGGTGCAAGGTGAGAAGAATGAAGAAATCTCTTCGTTTACTTATATCATCATGCCGATTAAGAACTAAAAGAAGCTTAGTTAAATTTTAGGGCTTGCGCGCCTGCTCTCAAATTCCTAGAGCGTATGCTCTTTGCTAAGTAAATTCTTCCTGGTCTACTTCAAGTCTTCTTTGCTAAAAAAACCAGCTGTAAGTAATTTTCGATCATGCACGCAAGCCCTAAAATAAAGTTTTTAACTAAATATAAAAAATGAATTCATGCGAACCTTGGGATCTTTCATGAACAAAAAAACACTGGTCAGGTCAGCTGTGATTGATCAGCAGAGCGTTTTTTTTGTTTTTCAGTTGATAATTAAAGAAGAATATGGCGTCCAGGGGGCAGAAAACATCAAACCGGTTTTCTTTAAAGACAAAAAAATTTTTGTCAAAGCTACGGGTTCAACCTGGGCCAGCGAAATTTGGCTCAGGCGTGGCGCTATTGTGCGAAAAGTGAATGAAAAATTGGGCGGGGAGGAAATTGTGGATTTGGCAATGAGCCAATAGAGTAGTTTTTTGATTTTGGAAGATAGATTTTAATGGCCCCACTAATTTACTAATCCTTTACTAATATACGAATCCGTATTTCATTGGTATATTCGCCTGCCTGGCGGTAGGCAGGTATAAAATTAGTGTTTTGGTGGGGACAATGGGCGACTCTTGCCAAGTGAGAAATTGTATGCTAAAAATAGAAAGTAACATTATTTAATCCTTACGATCATTTCGGAAGCAATTCGAATGTAATTCGTATCAAATTAGGCTATGCCAATCAAAACATCTGCAAAAAAATACATGCGGGTAACCGCTCGAAAGACCATTAAAAATAAGAAAATTAAAGGAGTTTT
>CAIOVI010000021.1 GCA_903861715.1 uncultured bacterium | reverse complement strand
GCTACGTAACAAAACAAGAATTGAAATTTATTGCGGTCGCTAAAAATTTCAACTGTGATAAAATAAAAGCATGGGAATAATGCGTTGAGTTTGTCGTTGGTTTTATAGTTTAATGAAGGAGGAAATAAAAATTGTGGAAGGTGAATAGTTGTAATAAAGCACAAAAAAACTATCCCTGCAGGTTCAAGTTTGCCTGCCCGCCCTTGGAGGGCAACTTGAACCACGAAGTTTACCATCGTAATATTATCACCCGTAAACAATGCGAAGCAGGTTGCAAACCTGCTCCTGCAAAAATATCGGGTCTGTCAATAGCTTTGTGTAAATGATATTTTTTGTGAATTTGATATCCTAGAGCGCTTGAGTGATAAGCAGCGTGATATAAATGCTCGGTATGTATTTAAGAAAAGCTGATGATTAAATAAGGAAAGTTCTTTTTATGGCTCAAATAAGGTCTTTTTATTATATTAGGCTAGCTAATTGGAGTATAAGGAAAGTGTTAAAATTATGTATAAGTGGAATAGGTAATTCAATAGGAACCTAATCGAGAATGATTTTAATTGGAAATACCTTGTCTCAAAAAAACAGGAAATTCTCCAAGGACGGTCACTGGCTGGCATTACCTCAACGCTACTGTGAAAAAAGTGGCTTTGAAGAAATAGTTTCTCAAAAAATTTAGCTTTTAAAAATCCCGCGCAGGCGGGATTTTTTAGATTGAAACCATAAACGTATCCAGGGCTTGGAGGGGATTGACTTTGCCGGTTTTGGCTTGGTGGTCGATGAGGGCGAGGGAGCGGAGAATGTTTTTGAGTTTTGCTGGGGAAAGATTTCTTAGTTGGGCGAGCGATTTTTGGATGACGTAGGGATGAAGCTTGGTGACTTGGGCAATTTGGGCAGGATAAGTAATCCCACCCCAAAAACAATCGCCAATTTTTAGTAACGTGCGAACGTGGTAGGTATACATCGAAAGTAAATAAAAAATATCTGCCCCACTTTCAAGTTGCTCATGTAGTAGCGTCAAACTCCGCGCTTTATTTCCGCTCGTAAGGGCCTCAATGGCTTGAAAGATAGTTGAGTCAACTTTGGATTTCACAAACAGCTCTACGTCGTTAAACGTGATGCTTGCGGCATCAGTTTTATAATTAGCAAGTTTCGCTAGTTCGTTACTGAGTAGATAAAGGTCACTACCAGTTGAGGCTGTCAGTAATTCCAGCGCTTGGCGATCAAGCGTTTTAGCCGGATTAAGACTTTTCAAATAAGTTAGCGCCCAATTAGAAAGTTTTAAGCCTTCTAGCGCCGTAAATTCTTGCTTTTGCGCTTTTAAGAAAAGAAACTTATAGAGCGCCCCATTTTTTTTGGGACTGCCGGCTTCAAAAAAAACCAGCACTGTGTCAGCGTCTTCAGCCAATCCAGCATTTTTCTTGAGTAGCGTCAAAATTTCTTTTTGTTTTTCTGGCACCTGAGCACCGATGGCATTTTTGACGATAAGCAATTTTTTGGTTGAAAAGAGTCCGCTGGCTGAAAGCAAATCTTTGAGTTGCTCTGTGGTGGTGCCGCTTTCTCCATAGTCAAGAAAACTCAAGCCGGAGCCTGAGCTATCTTTTTCCAAAAATTTGTTTTTCAGGGAGCTTAGTTTTTCATTGGAGCGAAAAGTGTCGGCGCCGTATAGAAATATAAACATATTTTTAAAAGATACAATAACCCTGCCTACCGGCAGGCAGGCAAGAAACAAGCACCAAACAATATGCAGCATTTAAGATACAAACACCAAGATACAAGCACCAAGCAAGATACAAACACCAAGATACAAACAACAAACAAAATTCAATAATCAAAACTAAAATATTCAAATGGTTTGTATTTTTGGATATTGAAATTTGGAATTTATTTGGTTATTGTATCTTGTATCTTGGTTATTTTTGAGCCACCCTTGTTTCTTATTTTTGTTCTTGTGTCTTGGAGTTTGCAAGCTTTAGCTTGCTGGTGTCCAACGCAGGGCTTGACCTGGGTCAATGATGTCAACCCAAATTTGGCCGGGCACGAATTTCACTTCCTGACCTGTTTCATCAGTGAAGGTGAGCTTGCTGTCAATCTTGCTCTTGTCTTTGCGCCAAGTGCCTTTGTATTGCTTGCCATTCATGTAAAAATACGCCACGCCATTGTCAGTTTGATCAAACCAAGGGTCACCAATTTGCACATTGACATATTGTTCGCCAACTTTGATAGGGGCCGCATCAGCAATAATTACAACTACGTTCTTAGGCGCAATTTTTTGGCTGTTGTTTCGGTCAGTGTCGACAGTGCCACCCCAAGTTCGAATGTAAGAATTGCTGGTTTTGTCGTAATTGTATTCAGCGTCAAAAGGTTTGGCATAGGCCACGCGCAGATTGCCACCATTTGGACGTTGGTCAAGCGGAGCTTCGGCTTGATGAGGATAACCCAAGAATTTGTTGTCGGCATGATAACCAAAATCCTTAGCTGCTTGCATAAGGCTGGCAAATTTAGCATAACCAGTGTCAACGCCGCGCATGTTGCCAGTCGCTTCTTTGCGATAGCAATATTTGCCGGCTGATTTTCCAGCATCATCATTGCAATTCATGTCATCAATAATGCCACTGTTAAGGACATTTTTGAATTCCTCAATGTCGGCGCGTCCCCAATGGACATAAATCGAATCAAGACTCTTGGCAATGTGCACAAAATCATGACGAGCACTTCGCAGTGACCCAACTTCTTCGGGAATGTTGCAACCATAAACACCCATGAGACGTGTGATGCTGCCATAAACAGCAGACATTTCAAAAACCATGTCAGCTTGCGAAAGGCCGGCCAATGGTCGGGCTGCCACATCAGCGGGTTGCATCACAGCATACGTTCGTTTGTTCCAATTATCGCAAGCCAAACCTGAAATTGGGCTGACATTGCCATTATTGGCCGGAGTTGTTGGTTCAGAGATGCCGTTTACTTGAATCTGTTTCGTGTTGGCAGCTTTTTTCTTGGCGGAAAAATAAAAGATTCCTCCTGCCAAAATGGCCGCTACCAGCACGATGACACCGATTTGTTTTTTGCTCATTTGTTTAAATTTATAATACAAATATACGAATGAATGCGAATATTGCGAATATGCGAATGGAGTTTATTTGCATATTTGTAGATTAGCATCAAATTTGCATCATTTGTATTTTTTATTAGGTTATTTTTGGCATTGGGTGCAGAAGAAAGTGCTTCTTTGTCCAATGACCGATCTTGAAATTATTGTAGCACATTTTTTGCATTTTTGCCCGTTTCGGCGATAGACAAACAGATGCTCCTGAAAGGAGCCTGATTTATCATTGGCATCCCGATAATCACTAATGGAAGTGCCTCGCAGGCGGATGGCTTTGGTGAGAATCTTTTTGACACTGGTGTGCAGATTTTTGATTTCTGGTTGGCTGAGCGAATTGGCTTTTCGGGAAGGCAAGATATGGGCGTCGAAAAGAATTTCACTGGCATAGATGTTTCCGATGCCCAAAAGCAAAGCGTTGTTCATCAAAACCTCTTTGATTTGTCTGGTCTTTCCCTTGATTATCAAATCAGAAAATTGCTTCAAGGAAAACTTGTCCGTGATTGGATCCAGGCCGTAGTTGTTTTTGATGATGGCTAAATCAGAATCATCCAGCAGTGAAATTGTGGCAAACTTTCGCACGTCATAAAACTTCAGCACTTTGTTTTTCAAGAAAAAAATATGATGCAAATGTTTCGGTAGATTTTTTAGTTCACGGTCTACAATTGCTGGTTCATAATTTTGATTTGTTGATTTTTGTTTTATGTTTTTTGCTTTGTGTTTTATGGCATGTGCTTCATGTTCTATATTCCATGCTTTATGCTCTATGTTCCATGTTTTGTGATCCATAAGAATTAGTTTCCCTGTCATCTTCAGGTGAATGGCAATAGTTTTGTTATTGGCCAGTCGCATTAAAATGATTTTTCCCAGTCGCGAAACACTTTTGATTTTTTGGCCAATGATTTCCTGGGTAAAATTTGCCACAGAAATATTTTTGATGGCCTTTGGCGCAGCGCTAAAAAAGTCAGCAAACTGCTGGCCAACAAGAATTTCTAAATCAGAAACGATGGTTTGGACTTCGGGAAGTTCAGGCATATGAATTGCGAATGAATGCGAATTAATTTGCGAATTGTTGCGAATGATATAAGTTGCGAATGCACACAAATGGACTTGCTAATATTCGCGAATAATTTGTGATGAATGTATTCGAGATTATTCGCATTTCAGATTTCTCCCCAGTTGTCCCCAATCTTAATGTCGGCAACCAGAGGCACGCGAAGTTGGTAGGCGTTTTCCATGAGTTGCTTGATTTCTTGGGCGATACTTTCAGTTAATTGATTTTTAACTTCAAAAATAATTTCATCATGGACTTGCAAAATCATGTGAACATCGGGATTGTTTGCAAATTTGGCTGCAATGTTGATCATGGCAATTTTCATGATGTCAGCAGTGAGGCCCTGGATAGGCATGTTGATGGCCATGCGTTCGGCGCCGGCAGCTACTTGAAAATTTGGTGAATTGATTTCAATCAGATTTCGTCTGCGTCCGAGCAGGGTTTCCACATATCCATTAGTGCGTGCAAACTCCCGAGTTTCTTTCATGTAACTGGCCACCCCGGAAAAATTTTCCATGTAGGCGTTGATAAAATTTTGGGCGTCATTTCGAGCGATGCCAGCGGACTGCGAAAAACCGAAAGAACTCATGCCATAGATGATGCCGAAATTGAGAGCCTTGGCGGCTGAGCGCATTTTTTCGGTGACTTGCGAAAGGGTGACATTGTTGATTTGGGCCGCCGTGATTTTGTGAATGTCATCGCCGCGGTGAAAAGCCTCAATCAGTTTTTTGTCATTGCTGACATGAGCCACACAGCGCAAATCGATTTGAGAATAATCAGCGCTGATCAACTTGCAATTTTCACTAGCCACAAAAGCGGTGCGCAGCAGTTGGCCGAGCTCAGTTTTGATGGGAATGTTTTGCAGGTTTGGCTCGGTGGAGGAAAGTCGTCCAGTGGCAGTGACAGCTTGATTGAAAGTGGTGTGAATGTGAGACTCGTTATCTAATAATTTTGGAATTGCGTCCAGATAAGTGGTTTTTAATTTGAAAAGTTCTCGATATTGCTCGATTTTTTCAATAATCTCATGCGAGGAGCGCAATTTTTCCAGTTCAGCTGAGGCAGTCGAAAGTCCTTTTTTGGTTTTTTTGATGTCATTGGTTGGCAATCCCATCACTGAAAAAAGAATTTCAGAAAGTTGCGAAGGAGAATTGATGTTAAAATCTTGGCCAGCCAATTCGTGAATGGATTTTTCCAGATGCTTGATGGTTTTGGTGATTTTTTCTGAAATGCCTTGAAAAATGATTGGGTTAAGCTCAATGCCAGTAAGCTCCATGTCAGCCAAAATTTTCAGCAAGGGCATTTCCATTTGGGTGAAAATCGTTTCCAATGTTCCGTCAGTTAGCTCTGATTTTTTCTGCTCGGCGCTGATTTCCAAAATTCTTTTTTCCAAGGTTGTTTTGAGTTTCAAAACGTAGTCTGCTTTTTGACAGAAGAGCAGTTTGGCATTCCTTTCTTCTTCAGGATCAGCGACGAGAGAAAGTTGGCCTTTGGATTTTTTTTCAAAAACAATTTCTTCGCCAAGTTCGGAAAAAATGATTTTTTCCAATTCCAATTTTCGGCCCGGATCCAAAACATAAGCAGCCAGCATGGAGTCCCAGCCCAAGGCCGGTCCGTTTTTTGGGGAAAAATCACCTAAATTTAAAGTTATGCCAATATTTTTAAGCTGTTTATAAATCATCTTTAAATCATAGCCGACTTTTTGAATAGCTGAATTTTCCAAAATATTTTTCAACTGCGAAAAATGTTTTTCTGAAGTTTCAAAAAAAGCGGCGCGACCAGTTTTCCAAGATATTGCAATTCCAGAAATTTTTCCCTCAGCTGTTTCGATGGCGATTGAAATTTCAGCAGCGCTTTCAATTTCTTTCAACACTTCAACTTCATTTTTTTCATCCACGACAAAATATTTAAAATCTTTCACTCCATTATTATCCGTGTTTTTCTTGTCTATCTCTGTGTTTTCTCCGTTCGGAAGTCTTTTGATAAGACTGAAAAAATTCAGCTCGCTGAAAAGCTTCACAATCGTTTCGCGATTGAAATCTTTGAGCACGGCTTTTTCCAGCTCAAGTTGCACGGGTGCGTCCAATGAAATGGTGGCCAGTTCTTTGCTGAGATAGGCTTGGACTTTGTCACGCTCAAGCTTTTCTTTGACGGCGCCTTTGATTTCTTCAATATTTGCATAGACCCCATCCAGCGTGGCATATTTTTGCAGCAAGGTGACAGCGGTTTTTTCACCGATGCCTTTGACGCCGGGAATGTTGTCAGATGGGTCGCCCCGAAGAGCTTTGTAGTCGATGATTTGCGCTGGCGTTAGTCCATAGCGCTCGAAAACTTTTTTGCTGTCATACATCATCGAATCGCTCAAACCTCGGCGCATGGTGTAGACGCTGGTGGTATCGTTGACCAGCTGCAAGGTATCCATATCGCCAGTGACAATGATAGTTTCAATGTTCTCTTTGTTTTGCTTAATCTGTTTTGCAATCGTGCCAATCACATCGTCAGCCTCAAAGCCCGCTTGCTCATAAATTGGAATATTAAATGCTCTGACAACTTCTTTGACCCGTGGAATTTGAGCATAAAGTTCATCATCGCCTTTGATGCGAGTGGCTTTGTAGTCTTCGAATTTTTCGTGTCTGAAAGTTTTTCCAGCCAAATCGAAAGAAGCCACAACATAGTCCGGCTGAAACTCGGCAATCACGCTGAGCAGAGTTGAGGCAAAACCATAAACCGCATTGACCAGCTCGCCCTTCTTGGTCGTAAATGGTGGCAGAGCATGATAAGCCCGATGAATGATGGCGTTGCCATCGATGAGGATGAGTTTTTTCTTGGTTGACATTTTGGATTGGATAAGAAATTTAAGTAGCTAGTTTTGTCTCCGCGAGGATTTTTGTAATCAAAAATCCGTGGCGGTCCAGGACTTTGCAATGCTCTGGATTGCCACTCCACCCAGGGTGGATCGCAATGACAGTCTTTTAAAGTTATTTTGAAATAGATTTAGCTTAAGTTTAGGCCATTTTTGAGTAAATATCAAATCATTCAATCATACAAACATACAAACATTTAAACATATAATCATAAGCATTCAATCATTCAATCATTTAATCATATAAACATTTAATCATTTAAACATTTAAACATTTAAACATCAAAACATCAAAACATCAAAACAAAAATATAATAGAAAATAGCTGATAAGAACCTCGAGGGTTCTTTTTTTGTGGGTGGAAAATAATAGCTGGGAATTTTCTTAGGGACTTCCTTAGGGACTAAGTCCCCAATTGGGGACTTAGTCCCTAAGGAAATTTTTAAATACAAAAAGGGGAAAGTTTGGTATAATAAAAATATGAGTAATGCAGAGCGAGTACCTGTTTATCAACCAGAACAAGATTCAAAGAATGGGCCAGTAGTGGCTCCGGTTGAAGGTGGAGAAAGAACTGGAAGAATTATTGAGTTTCCACAAAATGAGAAGAAAGAAAGGGATGAAAATTTTGAGCAAAGAATTTCACAGTGGTCAAAAGACTGGATAGAAGATTTTTATAACGTAGACGAAAAGAGACATTTCCAGTCTTTTGCTGGGATGGATTTTTCAGAATTGCTCTCAGAAGCATGTGATGATCTTGAAAGTTATAAAAAAAATAGAATAAGCAGGGAGAAGAGTGAGGCAGTTGGGATTTTTATGGATGAATTAATCAAATTCATTGAAAATAAAACCGTAAATGAAAAGATTAATGAAAAGGTAGCGGTATTCATTGAGAATATTCAACAATATCTTTTCTCATTTTCTCCATGCATCGTCAATGAAATGTCGTTGCAGGATATGTTTATCACGGCTGCAAGAGCAAGCAGAGTCGAGGCAATACAAGGTTGGTTTGCACAAAACGTAAATGGGGAATTGGTTTATGAATTAAGTTTTTCGAATCCAAATATTACCGATGAAATTATTGAAAAAATCTTAAACCAAGATACTGCAAATATTTTGGATAGTATAAATCTAATTCAGACGCTTATGTCGAATGCTTTTGCTCAGGGGGAATGGGCTGAGCCATCAATATCTGAATTTGTTCGAATTATTAAAGAAATTGAATGGGAAATCGAAACTCCTCTAGTGAGATATGCCTTGAATTTAGCAACGGAAAGAATATTACAAGAATACGAAAACCCTTCTTTAGGCGTCGTGACATATAGAGGCAATAGACAACAAGGCAGGCTCAATCAGACGATCGAAGAAGAGGACTTAGAAAAACACAATAAATTATCAAAAAAAATAATCCCCAGCAGAGAAGTTTGGTTTGACGAAAAGCTTTTGCCGGTAAGTTGTGATTCAATTGGAATTTTTGATCATAGTAATATTTTACGAAGTTATTCTAAGCTAGACTTAGAATCCCTTTCAAGTGAAGCGGAGGTCTCTTGTATTGAGATTAGTAATTTGATGGTCTTACTTGGGCAGAATCGTTTTCAATATCCAAATCAAAGAAAAAGTCTTATTGAATTTGCGATAGGTAGAGGATTGATTTCAGAAGAAGATTTTGAAAATTGCATTCAAGATGGTGAATTTTTTCTATCGATTTTAACAAAAAAAACAGAAGAACTTAGAGAACAAATTCCACAAGTGTTTTTCGAAAATTTAAATAGGCTATCTATAGATGAACAAGTAAACCCTTTTGCCAAGGACGCCAATGAAGATGAAATTCTTTTGTTCCAGCAGTTGCATGTTCCAGAAATGAGAAAGGCTATTGAAAAAGATCTCGGCATTGAGTTGACTGAAATTCCATTGCGCTCTCAGTTTTATTTGCTTCAATACATCTCAGACAAGGAGGGTTTAAAATTTGGTCAGCTTAAGGATTGTTTGGAGAAAAATCCAAACATAAAAGGTGACATTGCTTATGCTTTTCTAATTTGCGCAGAAAATTCGCAATATGCCGATGCTATTTTGGAAATAGCCAATGAATATGAAGAGAATGATTTGAAGGGAATCTTCTCAAAATATCGAGAAATTGCCGAGGGCACAAGACAAATAGAATCATTAATGCAAGCTCAATTCAAAAAGGAAAAAGAGTTCTCAATTTCTCAAATTCAACTTACCGCTAGAACAGTTTTGCAAAAAGCAAATGAGGTGCTGTTGGATTTTTCTGGGCGAATTAAAAAGGGCGAAGTCTTGGATGAGAATAATCTTAAGCAAAAACTTGAAAGCATTAAAGCTGATCAGATTTTCTTTACTAGTGTTTTCAAAAATTTTGCCAAAAATAATCCCGAAGCTTCGTTTGAAGATTTCAAAGGGCTTTCATTTGAGACAATGAGCAGCCCAGAGGTTAAAAAATATAGCGAAAGGTTTTTTGAAATTGCAAATGAAAATAACCAAAATGAAAATCCGATCGTGCAAGAGATTGTCAGAAAAGGACTTGAAAAAGGTTTGGAAAATGAAAAAACTGTTTTTGACGTCTTATTAAAAGATGAAGATCCGATAGCTTCGCAACGTTTTGATGATGAGGGAACATATTATTATTATGGTTCAGTCAATGTTGACGTTAAGTATCACGGGAGTGCTATTTTTGAGCAGATGAAAAAGGAGTCACTTGATCGTCGGGCCAAAGAAAAACCAATCAAGGCTCATTGCAATTCTGCAAATTTTGTCAGCAGTCAGTATGTAGAAAATTCAGGTTTTGTGATCGACGGGACAGTATTGGATGGTGGGGTGGAAGAAAAAGATGGAAGAACAATTGACAATCGACTTTTCACTTTTGCAATCGAGCGTGATGATCAAAAGAATGGCAATTATCAATACCGTCAGCATGTTTCAACGGAGCAACTCAAAGCTATGGAAAATCAACTCAGAGAAGATTTAGAATCTGGGAAAGAAAGTCGCAAGGAGCTTTTGCACAATCGCAAACCTTTTGTGATTTCTTTTGAAGAAAATCAACGCCCAACTTTTTTCAAGCTGGCGGAAAAACTCACCAAGGAGTATGGTTATGTGATTTCTCGTTATTTTTTTGAGGGGAAAACGGGCGGAAAGTTTTTTGCAGGGTTTGAACAGAAGCTTTAGTCTGTCATCCTGAATTTATTTCAGGATCTGTGTTATGGGAAGTTTTATAAAATAAAGAAAATAGATTCTGAAACAAGTTCCCTCCAGAGGCGGACAGGCAGAATGACACGTTTTATTTTTTATTTTCATTTTGGTTGGCAGATTGCCAGGTGAATTCAAAAACTTGCTTGAGGAGCATAAAAAGATTTCGGTCGTGAATTAGCACACCGATTTTTTGTTTGTCATCAATAGTGGCATACATCACTTTGCCATCATAAATTTGAAGCATTGAGGGTGTGCCGAAAGGAAAGAACTCTTTTGGAATAAAGCGATTCTCATTTAAATCACCAATATAGTTGGCAAAAAACTTGCGAGCAAAAGGTGTGTCTGGGGTGAGAATCTTTTTGTGCAGGGTTATATTTTTGCGTTTTTTGGCGTAAGTTTCATTGATGTCTTTCATATATTTCATGCCTGTTTCCACATCGCCATACATCAAGACGTCCGTGTTGGAAGTCAAGGTGTCTTCAAGCAGGCGAATAACGCCTTCTTCACCTTCAAAATAGACCACTCCCGGTTTTTGGGTAGAAAGGTTATAAAGGGAAACTAAGTCAGGCAAAGAGGAAAAAAACTGCTCCTTGTCTTTTTTGGCTTGTTTTTCTTTGTTTTCGAAGAATTTTTCCAATTTGGCGGGGTGGGTCGGGCGAAAAGTGGCTATCTTACCGCTTTTTTCGATTTTTTCCACCAATTCCAGCTCTAAAAGCTCATCCAGGGCCTTATAGGCGACTCCGCGCGGTCTTTGGATTTTTTTGGCTACAATTGAGGCTTTTTGCTCACCGAACTCGAGCAGATAGGCAAAGGTCTCCGCCTGGGTGATTGTCAGGCCAGCTTTCAAAAGAAGAGTCGTTTTGGGGTTTTTCATAGATAAGTTGTAAGGCGTCATTCCGAGCGAATCCGTCAGCAGGCGGAGGAATCGAGGAATCTGAGCCCAGATCTTTCGACTTCGTTTCCCAGCCCAAGGCTGGTCAACTACGCTCAAGATGACACGAAATATGAGTTGCTTGTGAATTCATTCTAGCAAATTATAGCAAAAATGTCAACTCTGAGTATGACACTATGAATGTGTAAATAAGCCAAATATAGTCAATCTGTTAGCCAAAAAAGTCACAAATTGAAAAAAGTGAAACTTCTACTATTGACATTTGCTATGTTTTGGTATATACTACGTTGTTAAGATAAGTTAGCCAAAAGCAAACTCACTTAACAAAAGTTCTTTCATTTCAAATCAGTAAGATGTGCATCTGACGACCAGCTCCAACGAGAGCTTTCACACTCAAGTCGTCAAGGCGGATCCCTAACCAAGATCTGAGCAAGTTGTAACCAAGTTGTAGGACTAAGAATCGCAAGAGGGAGATAGTCCTACGGTAAGGTTCGCGGAACTTCCACATCTTCGCAATGAGTGAAGGTGAATATGTTTCCCAGAGAGAATCTTCTCAAAAAAGATAGGAAACATATTCACTACACTCCTTACGAAAGCAGAACGCATAACGTGAAACGCAAAACGTGGAACGTGAAATGCGAGCAGTAAAGGAGAAGTACATTAGAAAAATTTCAATATCGGCAAACAATTGTAAAGAGAGAGACAATTGTTTGCTCAGCTTTCAAAAAACCCAGTCTCTTCAAAAAGATTGGGTTTTTTGAAACAAAACAAGCGTTCCGAAGGCTAAACCTTCGGTGCTCCGAAGGTTTAGCCTTCGGAAACATTATCTTCACAGTCTTGTGCGTGAAATCTGCCAACTAAGTTTTCCAAAGAAAGTCTCTCTCCTTTTGAAAACGGCAAGTCTCACGCGCGGGACTGTGGAGAAAAGTCATCTCATTATCATCTTCTCCCTTTAGGGAGAGGATGTCCCGATAAAATCGGGACAGGTGAGGGGATTCATTCCACGGGAACAATTCTTCCCCAGAGAGACAGGAAGAGTTGAGGTCTTTGAAAATTAAATATTGAGAAATATTATGTTGAAAAAACATAATAGCAAGAAATTTGACTGCTTTTTATATTTTTAAAAAGTTATAACTATGCTTGAGCAGTCAAATTTCAAAAATAAAATTGGGCCGGCTCGTGAGGGTCGGAAAAAATGAAAGTTCTTGCGCATTGCGGAGTCGTCGGCTCCGAAGTCAGGCCCTTGTATTTTCTCAAGGGCTTGAATGAGAAGATTGCGGATGCCCGCATCATCTCATTCGGGGCTTGCAACTTCGCCTGCCCCTACTGCAAACGCGACGGAAACTTTCGGGCCGCAGATGGCTCGATCGTTTCGGCGATTGATTGCGATATCGAAGACCTGCTGAAAGTCTGCGATGATGCGATCGTCAAGAAACAGGTCGTGAGATTAAGCGGAGGTGACCCGGTCGTGTTTCCCGAGGCGTCGGTCGCCATCGGGGAATATGTCCGGGAAAAAGGTGGGCGACTATCGATCGCCCACAACGGGTCAAGCCCGCAGTTTATTAAGAGGATGATTGACCTCGGACTGGAGTCCGCAGCGATCGACCTGAAGGGTACGCGGGGTGACCTCGGGCTTCGCGCCGGCCTCAAGAACGGGCTTGGCGCGAAGATGTACGAGCGGAGCGTTGAGACGCAGGATTTGCTTTCTGCCTCCGGCGTCTTTGTGGATGTCCGGACTCCAATATTTTCTAACACAACTTTGGACGATCTGCTTGAAATGGCAGCTGATATCGTCAGTGGTGGAAATAGAGAGCAGGAGTTTTGGACTCTCCGGCTTTACAAGCCGGTTGTGGGGTGCGATTGGGACGCGCCTCGCAATACCGAATCGGTCATCTGGATGATCGAGGAGGTTAAAAAATCTTATCCCAATTTGAAAATGGGACTTCGGGCAAAGTGGGAGCCTGAGGGATTCCTCTATTTCTAATCCCATAAAAAAAGGAGGGCGGGATATGAACAATTTCCTGCAGGGCGTGTCCTCCGCGTGGTCCATCATCGAGCCGATGATGTGGCTTGTTGGTGTGATTTCCGCAGCCATCTACTGGCTGAGAGTGAAACACGCCAAGCGGAAAAAATACGCCAACAAAGGGGGCAGGGATTTCGTCATCGCCCTCCAGGTTGGCAGACCCGTCAGTGAGGCGGTAAAGGCTCAATTCGGTGAGCTGGACTGTCTCATTGACGTGGAGGCGGTTTTAGGAAAAAGCTTTTTGGAGTCTGACAAGGACTATAAAAAGCTTGCTGGCGAGCTCTATCGAGCTATGGCCAGCAACCAGAACTGCCCAATCAAATTGGTGTTGTCCGGACCAATTGGATTGTCGTTTCTTGTCGGACAGCTGGTGGGCCTCGCGAAGTTTGATGTTGAGGTTCATCAATTTGATCCGGCTTCCAAGGGATATCAGGCCCTGCCTGAACCCGACAGAAGCTGGCTGTAATTTTTTTCAAAACAAAAAAATGGGCCGGTTCGTGAGAGCCGGTAAAAAATGAAAATTGATCTCGGTCTTTCAAACGCAGCCCTCTACGAGGGTTGCGTGATTGAGGAGGTCGCCGGCCGCCTCAACCTCACCACCCCTGTGACTGAGGCGATCAACATCGTTGGCAGAAATGTCAACAAGTTGGTCGCCTCAATTCCCGCAGCAGAGCGGGATGAGGTTGAGCTCACCGGCCCGATGGCCGTGTGGGCGTACCTCGTGGTTTTCCACGGGGTGGTTCACGCCTTCAGGCGTGTGTCCTATAACGACGGCCGCGGTGCGGACGTCGTTATAGCAGCGCACGGCTAAGCGACACAAACATCCCCTTGACTTGCTCAAGGTTTCCTGAAAATCCACAGGAGTAAAAGGATGGGTATTGGTTTTTTCTGAGTTGGTTCTCAGAAAAAGGGAAGAAGGGAAACTCGGTTTTGTTTCCCCTCTCCATCAGGCCCGCGAATGATTCGTTGGTCTGTAGAGATTTTTAAAACAAAAAAGGCCGGCTCGTGAGGGTCGGTAAAAAATGAAAAAAATTAAAATAAAGACCGGGATGGGTGGATCCCGGTGCGGTCGTGGCCGGACCGAAAAAACGGCTACGTTGAAGCGTCTGTCCAAGAAGGGCAGACGCGCGGAGGGTAAGAAAATTATCCGCCAAGAAAAGTAAAGGGTCCGAGGAGCTACCCTGGTCAAAGCTCCTCATCTGTTTCGGAATGTGTATTCCGACTGATGAGTCCAAAAGGACGAAACAGAATTGTTCATTGAAAATCCAATAGAAATAAATTTAACCACTCTCTGTGTTTTTTAAAAAGCAAAGAAAATATTTTTGAGTGGTTAAATTAAATTTTCAAAAAAATAAACAAAAGAGAGGATTATATGAAATTCGTAATTTTTGGAAAGAACCTAGAAGGGTCGGTTGGAGTCATTGAGGCTTCGACCAAGGAAATTGCGGCCGAAATTTTTACAGCTGCAACTGGATTGCCAACGTTCGGCGATTGGGGAAGTGATTGTTGGCATAGACCAGAAAGAGGTTTCTTGGGTGAATATCGAATATGGAATTACGATAAAACCGAAAAAGAAACGATTCTTCGGGAAGGAGAGGTAGTTCCTTCGTTGCCACCGCTGCCGGAAAGCAGGCAGATTGATTGTGGAAATGGATATGTGCTACATGTCCATTTCATAAAATCATTCAACTTTCTTGGCGAGGGGCCAAGATTTTCGATTCAGTATTTTTACACTGGAAATGAGGAAAAGTCTGAGCTTTCGAGCTACTTTTCCTCAAGCTCGACAGACAAGGGGCTTCCTAAGGAAAATCACCCCGGAGAAGGGTGGATGATTAGCATCGCCACAATTGAGCAGTTAGTCAAAAGGCTCATTGAGGTTTCAAATGAGGTCACCTTCCTGGACATCAAGTCCTTGGAGGAAATTTTACCCAAAGACATCGTTTTTTTTGCAGGATTAGATAAAACCATCCTGCAAAAAAGGGATGAATGGTCAGAGGTAAGAGACGGCCTCGCATTCGATTCGCCTAGTTCGCTGGATTCGACCATAATTGGGTGGACCGAGGAGCACATTATTGTGTTCCTTACCCATCAAGAGTATCGTGACTGGGATTTCACTGAAACTGTAAATGTGGTAGTGAAATATCCTAGGAATCCGCCACTGGCTTAAGAGTTGCATGTTTTCTCCCCGTTTTCACAAAACAGGGGTCTGCTGAGGAAGCAGAGTTAAGGTTTAAAAATGGGAGAGTTTTTGGTTTAAGCTCTCCCTCACAATTGAGCATTTCTTTTTCAAAAAGGAATTCTCATAGTGAAAAGAGAAAAAACGTGAAACGTGGAACGTCAAATGCATATCAGGCAATGCTTGCTTTATTTGAGCCATATAATATGCAAACTATTGACAAAAACCTTTTTATATGTTAGACTTTAATATTAGAGTAAGCGGAAAAAGTTCTTTGAAAATCGAATAGAAATAATTTTAACCACTCTTTGTGTTTTTTGAAAAACAAAGAAAATATTTTAGAGTGGTTAAGTTTTTGAAAAAATAAACGCCAGAAATCTGGCAAAGGAGGGGACAATGAGTCCCGATGTATTTATTAAAAAGAGTTGGAGGTTGTTGGACAATCTCCTGACCGCCCCGTTGGCGGTCATCGCTCCATTCCTGGCATTGTTAGGGATGGAGTTCGCAAGTCACAGTGATCGCACGTATGCGGTCATCGCAGTGGCTTGCGCAATTGGCTCAAGCCTGCTGGCTTGGGTCATCTGGCTCAAAAATAATGAGCCATAGGGTTTAGGGAGATTTGCTTTGGTTGCAATCTCCCTTTTTTCATGCTCAAAATCCAAGATGCTAATTTTGGTATAATATAGGAATTAGCATAGGGGGTTAAAATGGGGCGGTTAGTATTGACGGGTGAATATTAACCTACATAATAATTTTCAGAAGCTAGCGTGACATTGACAGGTTTTCTTAAGGTGGTATAGTGTGAATATGAACATAAACCACCTTAAGCAATTTATGCTAAATTTCGACAAAAAACTTCAAAAAAGAATTGATGACAAATTGATTTTGCTTAATTCATTTCGACCGCTCCCAGCTTCTGCAGTGAAAAAACTCAGAGAGCAATTTGAAATCGAAATGACCTATAACTCCAACGCTATTGAAGGAAACAGCCTGACCCTCAAGGAAACTTATTTGGTTATCAATGAAGGAATCACCATTAAAGGCAAGCCACTTAAAGATCACCTGGAAGCCAAAAATCACAAAGAAGCCCTGGATTATTTGTACTCTTTGGTTGAGGCTGACAAAAAAAACACTGTTTCAGAAAGGTTCATTCGCTCACTGAATCAAATTGTGATGCAAGATATGGACAAGCTCTGGGCTGGACAATATCGAAATAGTGGCGTGATTATTGGTGGGGCAGATCACCAGCCACCAGAGGCACTTGAGATTCCCAGGTTGATGAGAAATTTGATTGCCTGGCTGGGCGAGAATCAGAAAAAAATGCACCCGATTAAATTGGCGAGCATTTTGCATCACAAACTAGTTTTTATTCATCCATTTTTTGATGGCAATGGCCGAACCTCACGTTTGGTGATGAATATTATTTTGATGCAAGCAGGTTTCCCGCTGGTTATTGTTCTTAAAAATGATCGCAAGCGATATTATCAAGCTCTAGCGCTTGCTGATAAGGGAGAATATGATAGCTTTGTGAATTTTATTGCGCGGGCAGTGGAAAGGACTTTGAATATTTATTTAAAAGTCTTAAGACCAAGCAAAAAAGGCAATGAAAAATATCTTTCGTTGGCCGAGTTGGCCAGAGATTCCAAGTTTACAGAAAAATATTTGAACAAATTGGCGCGAAGTGGAAAAATGGAAGCCCACAAAGAAGGACGCAACTGGCTTTCTTCAAAAAGTGCGCTCAAGCAATATTTGGAAAATCGTGAGAGGGCGAGAAAGTAAAAATTTTAAGCTAAAAAATTCTTTATGCATTCAAAAAATTCACATGGGTCTTTGCCGGTGCTGGCAGCGTTGGCGGGAAATATTTTGATTATGATTCTGAAATGGACCGGCTTTTTGGCGACGGGTTCGGGCGCCCTTTTTTCGGAAGCGGTGCATAGCGTGGCGGATGTTTTCAATCAGATGCTGTTGATGGTGGGAATTAAAAAATCCCAACGAGTGGCCGATGAAGACTTTCACTATGGTTATAGCAACGAGCGATTTTTTTGGGCGCTCATCAGTGCTTGCAGCATCTTTTTTCTGGGCGCTGGCATCACAGTGTATCATGGAGTGATAGGGTTGATGCACAAAGAGGTTGCGCACATTAGTTCAATTGCCTTTGTGATTTTGGCGATTTCTTTCGTGGTTGAAGCGGGAACTTTCTTGCTGGCCCTGCGAGAATTGCGAGCGCACAACAAAAAAAGAGATTGGCAAGAAACTTTGGAATACGGCGATCCGACCACGATTGCAGTTTTGCTCGAAGACAGTGTGGCAGTTTTTGGTGTGTCTGTCGCTTTTGTCAGTATCCTGCTTTCCAAATTGACGGGAAATTATCTTTGGGATTCAGTTGGCTCAATTGTGATTGGAGTTTTGCTTGGGGTGATGGCAATTGTTTTGATCAATATCAATCGCGGTTTTTTGATGCGAAAATCAATTCCCGAAGAAACGGAAGAAAGGGTGATTGAAATTTTGGAAAATGATCCGGCGATTGAAAAGGTTTTGGATTTCAAATCGGTGGTGATTGACATTGGCAAATATCACGTCAAATGCGAAGTGGAAATCAATGGCAGCGCCCTCATGCGAAGCATGTATCGTGGGCAAGCCTTGAAAAATGAATTCAAGGAAATCGATGGCGACTATGGTGAGTTTTTGCGTTTTTGTGTGGACTATGCTGACCGCGTCCCGCGCATGATTGGCACCAGGATTGATGAGGTTGAAAAGAAAATCAAAGATGAAATCCCAGAAGTGAGGCATATTGATATTGAGGTGAATTAGGTTTTCATTGTGAAATATATAAACTGACAATTTCCCCGCTAATTTACTAATCAATTACTAATATACGAATCTTTGAATTTTATTAGTATATTCGCCTGCCTGCCGGTAGGCAGGCATAAGATTAGTATTTTCGTGGGGTATTTATTTTGCATCAAAAGTTATTTCTCTTGCTTTTTCATTGACCCACCGAAAATTAATCCAGACTGCATCTTCGGGGATTATTTTTTTGACCTTTTCTGGCCATTCGAGGATAACGACAGTGTTTTTTTTGCCAATAAAATCCGCAAAGCCGAGTTCGAGCAAGTCCTTGGCGGTAATGCGATAGGCATCGATGTGGAAAACACTCAATAATTTTAAATTTGAAATTTTAAATTTTAAATTAATTTTGTATTCCTTCACAATCGCAAAAGTTGGGCTGGTGTAGGGCCCTTTGATTTTTAGGCCCTTGAGCAGACCTTGGGCGAAAGTGGTTTTGCCAGCCCCGAGGTCGCCGGAAAGACAGATGACTTCCCCACCACGAAGTTCCTCGGCCAGCAGTTGGCCGATTTTTTTGGTTTGAAGAGTGGAATTTGAGCTTATTTGCATATAAATAAGGATAGCTAAAAAGGGGTAAAGAAGCAAGTAAAAAGCTTGATTTTAATTTGGCTAATTTTTTTGCCAATGCAGACGGTTTTTAGTTTGATTTTAAGGCTTAAATAAAGAAAAAATTAACCCTGCCGCAGGAAATGGAAAACTTTGAAAACAATCTCGAGTAAGGGGCTTTATTTTTTCAAAGAAGTGTGCTATAATTGACTCAGTAAAAGCAAAAATGTTTGCTTCAGGGTGATTTTTCAGGGATGGTGCCTGGAATCAGCCTTTTTTGTTATTCGGGTCTTGTTTTTTTAGAGAGGTTTTTGAGTTAAAATTATCAAAGTGAAAAAAGAAAAAACAAAAAATAAAATTAAAATTAGCATCTTTTTTATTCTAGGGGGAATTCTGGTCTTTTTTGCGTCGAATCTTTTGGTTTTAGCTGCTCCAGCTCAAGGTGGCAATCAAATTTCCGTTTCTGCTTATGTGATTAATAATGACAAAACATCGCTTAAGAATGGACAATACACAATTCGCTTTGCGCTTTACACCACCGATCGACAGAATATCGATCCTTATCCTTCTAATGCCGATGCTGGCTCGCGTGTTTGGCAAGAAACACAGACCATCAACGTTAGTGAGGGTCTTATCACCGCTTATTTAGGCAGCGTAACCCCTTTTCCTAATTCACTTATTTTCTCAAATAATAACTATTATCTTGGAATCCAAATTGACAATGATAGTGAGATGATTCCGCGGCGAAAAATTGGCTCGGTGCCGATGGCGATCGATTCGACTTATCTTCAGGGAAAAACCCTTGGCAATCAAGCTGGCGATATTCCAGTGCTGGCAGCCAATGGTGCCTTTGAGTCAACTATTCTTCAAAAAATTACTCAACTAGGCACTATTGCAACTGGAGTTTGGCAAGGCACCACCATTGCTGACAAATATGTAGCCACTGATTTGACTGGCAAAACCTATAACGGGATTGGTCTTTCAAGCACTAGTGGAAATCATAATTTGGCGCTAGCGGTGGATGCCACGCTCGATCAAAATTTGTCCACTACTTCCGACGTCACTTTTAACAGCCTTCAGGTAAAAGCCCTGGTTGCACCCAACGTAATCGATTTTTCAGAGTTAAAAGATAATCTGACTTTGGACGCAGACACAACCATTAACACTAATAGTCACAGTCTTAATATCAACGGAACACTGCGAACCACCTCTATTGTTGTTTCTGACAGTGCTACGATTGGGATGCTAGGTCTTAATCTTTACACCAACACCAGTTTCATTCCATCTAATAGTGGTCTTAATTTGGGAAGCTCCTCACATCATTGGGCCAATCTTTATGCTGACAACCTAGCCGTCGGAACTTTGGACGTGCAAAATTCCAACGTTTCAGGAACCTCCAGCCAATATTTTACCATCAATTCCAAGGCAATTGGTGAAGATGATATGGGAATTCGTTTTTATCGTGGGAGCGTTCAAAATGGTTATGCTGCGCTCGCCTGGAACGGCGCCAACAAGAACTTTAATCTTTTCAAAAAAGAAAGTTCCAGCACCTTGGCCGATTTAAACCTCGGCAGTCTTTACACCGCTGGCAATGTTGGCATTGGAACGACGAGTTCGGGATACCGGCTAATGATTGTCGGTGCTGATAATATAGCTACTACGCCAATTTTGCGTTTGCAATCAAACAATCAAACTGTGTCTACGGACTTCACATATAATAGCATCCAACATCTTAATGGTGACACTTATACAATAGGTTCAATCGACAATAGCTCCCAACTTCGTCTTGTGAGTGGTGAGAATAGAATAGATTTTTTTTCGGGAGGTGTTTCAGCGCTGTCGACTGATTCTCATGGTGTAACAATAGGTGCTCTTTATAGTGGAGGACAGCAGACTGCACCTATGGATGGTTTGCTAGTTCAGGGCAACGTTGGCATCGGTACATCTTCTCCGGTTGGCACCCTGGATGTTCGCGGTGGCACGGCAGCCGCTGGAATATCTGGAGTAGATATAAATTTAATTGCTCAAAATGGTGGTTCATGGGGAGCAGCAGGTGGCAGTATTTATTTAAATGCCGGATCTGGAACTTGGGGTTGGGCAAATGGGATAGTCTCAATTGGTAATGTGTCCAGTTTTCGGGTTGGTCGGAGTGGCTGGGATGAATATACTCCAATAGGATCAGGGTCTTTGAACCCGTGGGAAAATACAATTTTTTTGAATGGTATTAATGCTGATGACAATACCGCCTTCGGTGTTTATTCTGTCAAAAATGCTGCTTCTAGGACACAAAATGCTTATTTTGGAGCACTTTCCATCACTGGATCATCAAGTTACACTCCGGCTTTGGTTTGGGGGCAATCAACGAGCTCGACCACTTATGCCGAACGGATGAGAATTGATTCAAATGGTAATCTTGGCATTGGAATGACAAATC
>CAIOVI010000020.1 GCA_903861715.1 uncultured bacterium | reverse complement strand
GTGGAACGTGAAATACGAAATGCAGAACGCAAAACGTGCAGCGCATAACGTGGAACGTGAAATACGAAATGCAGAACGCAAAACGTGCAGCGCATAACGTGGAACGTGAAATACGAAATGCAGAACGCAAAACGTGGAACGTGAAAAATATAAAATACAAAAATGCAAAGTGAGGAATACAAAAAGAAATTTCATAAAGAGTTAAAAGACTTGATGGATGAACATGTCCATTATGTTTATGCTTTGACAAAAAAATTTCCAAAGGAAGAGATATACGGAGTAACCTCTCAATTACGCAGAGCTACTCTTTCAATCATTTTAAATTATATTGAAGGATATGCCAGGATTGGAGAACCTACTTACAAAAATTTTCTTAAAATTTCATATGGCTCTCTCAAGGAATCTAATTATCTGCTAGATTTTTCCTTAGTTGAAAATTATATATCTTTAGAGGAATATCAAAAAAGTATTAAAACAGCAGATAGGATTGGCGCAATGGTTTGGGGTGTAATAAAAAATTTGAATTAAAAACTAATGCAAAACAATTTCGAAGAAAGGCTCCACGCTTCACGTTCCACGCTACGCGTTTTGGGCATCGATCCCGGCACGGCCATTGTTGGGTGGGCTGTTTTGGAAGAATGTAAGGGTTGTGTTAAACCAGTGGCGTTTGGACATATCACGACTTCGCCAAAAAACAGCACGGCAGAGCGACTTTTGGAAGTTGTGAAGGATTTGGAAGAAATCATTGCAAAATTTGAGCCACATGAAGCAGCCGTGGAAGATTTGTTCTTTTTCAAGAACCTCAAAACTGTGATGAAGGTCAGTCAAGCTCGAGGCTCAATACTCTTGACACTCGAGCGATTTTGTGTTAGCATTTTTGAATATACACCGCTCCAGGTCAAGCAAGCAATCACTGGCTATGGACGAGCTGAAAAGAAGCAAATTCAAATCATGACCCAAAAAATTCTGAAACTCAAAAGCATTCCCAAACCAGACGACACGGCCGATGCCATTGCAATTGCGCTTTGTCATTTGAATAGTCGTAAAATGACGGCGGTGAAGAGAAATTACTAATGGTATTTTATTTTACGCATTTATTTTAGCATAGTAATTTGAAATTTTTAATTTAAAATTTGAATTGAATTTAAAATGTCTTAATTTTTTAAATTTTGAAATTTAGGCATTGATTTCAAATTTAAAATTAAAGTTATTAAGAATCCACCTGAATCATTATTTACATAAGATATAATCCTTTATTTAACTTATATTTATGAACAACATTAGTCCTCTTATTAGTTTTTTTATGCATCAGGGCGTGCCGTTGGACACGGTGGTGTTGCTTTTGATGTTGCCGGTGGTGGTGACATTGATTGCTTTTTTTCGCCAAGTGGTTGGAATTAAGGCTTTTGGCATCTACACTCCAGCTATTGTGACCTTTGCTTTTTTGGCAGTGCCGCAGCTTCGTTATGGCGTGGTGATTTTTGTCAGTGTGATTTTGGTTGGAATGTTGATGCGCTTTGCGCTCAAGGGTTTGCGCATCCTTTATTTGCCACGCGTGGCCATCACACTGAGTGTGATTGCTTTTTCAATTTTGATTCTGCTAAGCCTGGGCGGATCTTTGCAGCGAACTGGCCTGGCGGGAGTTTCGATTTTTCCAATCTTAATCATGATTACGATTGTGGAAAAATTTGTGGTAGCTCAAATCGAAAAGGGCAATCGAGCAGCGATCATTTTGGCTGTTGAAACTTTGGTGATTTCTTTGGCGGGATATTATTTGGCCAGTTGGCCATTGCTGATTCGAGGTATCGTGGCTTTCCCTTGGCTGATTTTAATCACGATTCCAATCAACATTTTCCTTGGCAAATGGGACGGTCTGCGCTTGACGGAATATGTGAGGTTTAAGGATGTGCT
>CAIOVI010000019.1 GCA_903861715.1 uncultured bacterium | reverse complement strand
TTTTCTACAATAATACCCGCAGACATCAATCTTTGGAATACGCAACCCCTAGGGAAGTGCATTTTCAATAGCTAATAATTTTTAAAAATTTTCCCTCTACTTTTTCTAATTTAGCTGTGTTGACAAAGGGAACCACCATATTGTAAACAAAGGGTTAGTATTTTGGCTATGCGCTTCATTTGTTGCATGATATGTTGACCATGAACTATTACTTACTGCATCAATGCTATAAAATTTACTGTTATCAAGAGGATAATAGAGATTATAATCAAATATTGTATATGCACTATTCGTAGCATTCATTATTTCCCTCGGCTTACCTTCACCAGTGATTGTATTTTTAATGGTCACACTACCAGCTGACTTATTGCCACTCATGTATATATTCCCTCTTGTTGAGGGGGTCGTGACTGTACTTCCTTTGAAAATATCACCGACAGCATGTCCATTCGCCCAACTAATACTATTATAAACCGTATTTACTCCGCTACTCACATCACCAAATCCTTCATTATAATTGTGATGGGTAATAGAGTAATAAACATTCACATTTGTAGCGGTATTGTGTGGCAAAAAGCCACCACCATCACTGGTGATATTAACCGTTCCATTGTACGATGAGGAACAGTATTTATAAGTAACATTACTAGATGATTCTAATGCAGCAAATCCAAGAGCGGAATTGTAATCGGCAGTGCAGTTTGTATAAGTAACCCCGCTTACTGAACCCTTCGTAACAAAACCGTTGCTATAGTTTGGCATACTTTGGCTCCCGGCATGGCACCTGAGATAGGAAATATTCGAACTTACTCCAGTATTTGTTGTTGCCGAAAATTGTGCATAACTACCGCCATTTATTGCCGTACAATCCGTATAAGATACATTTGAAGAATCTACTTCATAAAATCCTCCTCCTACGGTTAGACCATCGGATGTATCGTTTATGAGACTAATATTGCTGGAATTACTTTGGACATAATATCCATATCCCTTACCAGTATAAGATGAGTTGCTAACAGTGACTCCACTGGAATTAATTATAGTCAGGCCTGGCGCTGTTGTGGTATTTATTGTTAAGTTGCTAACAGATATAACACCGGAACCCGACTCTATACTTAAGCCTGTAGCAGAAGGAGAACCTGACATATTAAAGCCATTTATAGTAAGCCCATTTATATTCTTTAAACGTGTTCCCCATCCACTCTCTGTAACCGTGTGATTTGTTATACTAAAATTGCTTAAACTTGTTCCATAAAAATAAAGAGAGGGATTACCCGTTCTCCCGCCTAAAAGTGTGTTGCTGTTTATGTTTACATTCGACAATGTATTAGCTCCAGAACTGACTGCATAACCATAGCCACCCATATTAACTGTGCTGGAAGAAATCGTTATATTTGATGAACTATTACCAGTTATCGCAATACCGTTAGCACTAACATCTGTTCCAGAATATGTAACAGAAAACCCGACAACCTTAACATTTGATTTTGAATTAGTATTTATCATCGGACTGAAAGTGCCCGTGATTGCAGGGGTTTCATTTAACACCTTTCCATAAGTAATTTCGGTACCAACACCTGACCCACCAGAAGGCAAAATCAATGTTGTTGTATAATTTCCACCTTGGCTGCTAAAAAGAACTGACTCACCAGCTAAAAAAGTGCAAGCATTAACTTGCGCCATACTAAGAGCCGTACCAACAGAATTCGGGCTTGTTGCATTCGCCTTATTTGCACAAGTTACTGTACCGTCAGCTCTTACGTAATATGTTGCTGCACTCGCTTTTGAAATCCCGGCGCCAAACACAAAAAAACCGACGCCGAAAAAAATCAGCGCCAGTCTGAGCACGGTTTTGGATTTTTTGCTATTTAAGAGAGAGAGAGAGAGAGGATTTCATGCGCTTTTTTCATACGCTTTAAAAAAATAATAGGATTTATACTGAATTATAAAACACTGCCAGTTGCAAGGAGGCTCAACCTCCACAATGGAGGTTGAGCCTCCAACGTCTTGTTGCAATGAATTAAGTTAGGTTAGTATTATAAGCTAAATTCTTAACTTTATTATAGCACAAAAAACTATTTCTGCACTTTTTTCTTTACTCTAATTTTCTTGAAATTATTTCCTGAGACAACAGACCTGCCTAATTCCTTTTCAAGTTCTAGCCTCGCATTTCCAGCCACTCTTCCGCCACGATTGGCATCGTTTTTCAATTTTGGCAAACCCTTTGAATCCTCTGTGCGATGAATTTCAGTGGTTGAACGTTCGCCAAGCATCGTGAAAATAAGTTCAAAGTCATTCATGTGATCTCGCAAATTTTCCCGCTCCAATTTTTTCAGTTTTTTATATTCACTTGGCGTCACGCCGAAAGTCGCCTTGGAAATTTCCGCTGTCAAAATTTCGTATTCCCTTTTTTCCTTTGCACCTCTCTTTTTCCATTCATCCGTGAGTTCTTCGCGAATGGCAATGCCTCGCATGCGTTTTTCAATCCAATCATCCGAATAGCCTTTCAGCTTATACAACATTCTCGTGCGTTTGGTCGCTAGTTCCGGATCTTCGATTTCCTGCACTCGCTCATAACCAACTTTTGCCAACCAACGCTTGAACGGCTCGGCTTTCGGTGACGGAATAGACTGAATAATGCGGAAAATTCCCTCCGTATTGGCACAGTCGGTTTCACGCATTTTTCCGTCTAAAGCCAATAGTTTCAACTGTCTACAAATTGTAGATAGTTGAAATTCACCTTCGATTTGCACTCTGGCTTTCATAGCAGTCCAATAGACGCTTGGCCTATCGCTATCCATCAACGCCTCTACCACATCCACAACCGAAAACCACCATTCATTACCGTGAATGATTTTCCTGACGCCTTTTCCCTTAAAAATTGAGACTTTTGTTTCAATTTCCATGCCAGTTACAAGGAGGCTACGCCTCCAACGTCTTGATACAATGAATTAAGTTAAGTTGGTATTAGATGTTGAATTCATTCTTTAAAAATTCTTAACTTCAGTATAGCACAAAAAAACAAAACACTCTCAAATTTTTAATACAAGAAACCAAAAAGATACAATTGAATTTTTTTAATATCCCTAAACAAAATATCATCAGCAACAATATAGGCATTTTTTTGATCTTTTATTTGAGACAAATCCTTTCCCTTGCCTCCAATTTCAAAAACATACTCGCCACATTTAACATCTCCACTTCTACTATAAAATGGCTTCAGTCCTGCATTTTCAAGGCTAGTAATAAAAAACAATTCCCTGATTTGTCCTTTCTCTATTTTCTTTCCTGTAGCATTTTCCAGGGCATAAGCCAAATTAGTATTACTCAGATATACTTTTTCCGCATTTCGAATGAGAGCATGCCCCGCTTTATCAATAAGCAAATACCTCAAAAGCCCAGCCTCCCTCATCATTTCCAAATAATTAGAAACGTCCGTATGATCTTTTTTTAAACTTTTTGCTATCTTATTGATATTAATTGCTGATGGTTTAGAGGTATAGATAAAATATGAAATTTTTCTAAACAAAGGCAGGGTTGAGGTTTTTAAGGAATAATAAGCTGCGATATCCATATGAATAATCTTATCGATTACGCCCTCCAGCGCTTCAAGCACATCTCGCTGGTTCTTAAATTCTTTAAAAAATGGATAGTATCCAACCGTTAAATACTCTTGAAATAATCCGAGAATACGAGGAGTTTTTAAAATAGAATCAAAATCAGCTCTTTTCCCTGAAATTATTTCTGGAATTGTTAAAACGGGATAGGTTTTATTTAGTTTCATTTCTAGAAATTCTCGGAAAGAAAGTCCGGGAAGAAATCTAAGGACTGCCCGCCTGGAAAGATCATATTTCTCCTTAATAAGATCGATGCTGGAACTACCAGAAAAAATAATCTTCAGGTTGCGATATTTGTCATAAATATTTTTTAATTCTTGTGACCAATTTGGATATTTATGTATTTCATCAATGCATAAAAGATGCCCATTGTATTGATTAACAAACTTTTCAGCCAATGAAACGAGGGTATTTTCTGCAAAATATAAATCATCAGCACTCACATAAAGCACTTCTTGGCTATCGGGATAATTTTCTTTAAGGTAATGCAAAATATAGGTAGTTTTTCCAACCCCTCTTGAACCAACAATCCCAACAATTCGATGCTCGGATTGTAAATTTTTGTAGATTTTTCGCTTATATACTGGGCCTAATTCATTAAGAAGGCGTTGATAGTCTTGGATTAAATTTTCCATAGTAAGATAGCCTATATTTTATAATTTGGATGTAACCAAACTATATCACACTATTTATTTGGATGCAACCTAATTTAATATTTCAAGCTTTTCCTTTGAAATTTTAAAATGAACTGCCACACCCCCACCACAACCTATGCCAGCCTAAGCCAGATTTTGGATTTTTGCCTATTTTATACGCTTTTTTCTTTCCACTATTTCCCCAGCCCAGCTTTGACTTTGATTTTTTCAGCAATTACGTTTGACACTCTCAAATATTCAGGCAGTTTATTATACAAAACCATCGCCATTTCCTCAGAATAGGTATGCACTGACAAATTTCTATCCTCTATCATACTCATACAGATTTCAATATCTTCTTCACTGATATCAAGAGTCATCCGAATTTCTCGAAAACAAGCCTTGGGAGAATTCCGCTCAAAACCTTCAATTTCTTTTAAATACTTTTTTATAACTTTCCAAAGAAGTTCAAACGAAAATTCATATCTTTGGATTGAAGCATCCCTGGAAATATCAGAAAAGGGAGCCTCCAGTGCTCTTTGCCAAGCTTGCATTGCTTGCAGCAATTGAGCGTATTTTTCTTCTAAATAATCCATATTTTTTCTCCCTTCATCACGTGGGTGCGAAAAGGGTCGTTAGTTTGATTAATCTCAACCACATCAAATTTATAAGGCAAGGTTGACTCTTCCAAATCATCTTTAATTTTTAACATAACTGAAAAATCCATCGCCTGCTCAGAGACAATTGCCAAATCCACATCCCCAAATCTTTCACTGCTAACACTTGAACCAAAAATAAAAACTTTTTCACCTTTGGTGAGCTGTTTTTTCAGAATTTTTTTTATCCTTTCTGTGTATTCTTGCTTAAGCATAAATTTATTATAAGGCATAAACACGTGCCAAGCAATAACTATATTTATTTTAATTTCAAATTCCCTAAAAATAGATTGTTACCCCCATCACGATTAACCCTGAAACAATCGTGCCAATCAAAAGCAATGGCAAAGATTTTTTGAGAGGAATGCCAAACACAAAAGCTGCTAGCGCTCCTGTCATGCCGCCCAAAAGTGGAATTGGCGTGGCAGCCAAAATGAAAATCGCCCACTCGCCATACTTTTCCATCTTGTCACCTGCTCTTTTGCGAGTGTGCTCAAAAAGCCAAGCGAAAAACTTTTCAAAAATCGGAATGTATTTGGAAAGCAGTTTTGCAATCGGATCCAAGAGTAGCACGATAACAGCCATCGCAAAAAAGGTTCCAGCCACAGAATAAAGCAATGCCACTGTCGGCGACAAACCATAAACCTTGATAGCCAAGGGAATTGAAGCTCGCAGTTCCGTGATTGGAATCAGCGCAATCAAAAACGTTGCCAATTCTTTCGGGAAACCTGCGAAGAAGTTGATTATAATAGTGTGCATAAAATATAATTTTAATTGCTACATTGCTACATTGTTATATTGATATACGGATATATTGATAATAAAATTTATAAAAAACAATATGACAATATAACAATATAACAATTTTAATCCATTTCTTTTTTAGAAATTATTAATCATTGGTTACTAGCTACTGATTACTAATTACTGACTTGCTTTCGCAGATATTCCGCTGCTACTTCTGGCTCAATAGTTGAAATTTCCACTCCAGTTTCAAGCTCAAAGCCTGCCCAAATGGAAGTGTGTGGCAAAATTTCAATGTGCCAGTGAAAATGGGGATAATCTTTGCCATCACACGGCGAGGTGTTGATATAAAAGTTGTAAGGAGGATCATTGAGTGCCTTGTAAATTGCATTCAAGCCTTTGCTGAAAACTTCGGCCAATTTTATTTTCTCTGTGTCCGTAATTCGTTCAAAATAAGGGCTGTGCTTTTTGGGCATCACCCAAACTTCAAAAGCTGAACGCGAGGCAAAAGGACAAAAAGCGATGAACTCATCATTTTCAAAAACCACTCTTTCTTTGAAATCACTCTCGAACTCACTCATCACGCAATACACGCAATGTTTGTTGTGTCGGTGATAACTTTCGGCGCCATCAAGTTCTGATTTCGGATAGGGCGCAATGACCGGGATGGCCATGATTTGAGAATGGGGATGGGCAATTGAAGCCCCTGCTTCCTTGCCGTGATTATGAAAAATAGCAATGAAATTGACATTTTTCTTGTTCATCAAATCAAGATAACGATCTTGATAGGCATCGAAAACTTCCGCCACTTCCAGCACATTCATGAGGGCCAGTTGCTTGAAATGGTCTCTGGTCACCACCAATTCATGAAAGCCCACGCCTGGCATTGAAAAATATGGCCCTTCGGTGGTTGGTTTCATTGCCGGAGCTGGAGAAACGGTTGGAAAAAGATTTGGAAAAACCCGCAAAGTCCATTCGTTGTTGTTGTCAGTATAAATCAGCACGTCAGGTTGCTGCCCACTTGCCACCGGATCTTCGAAAATGCATTTTTCAATTCCTTTGTCATCTTTAATTCTTTCAAAATCACCAAAAGAATCAGGGCGCTTGGCACGTCCAGTTGCAATCACCACCCAATCACCAGTCACCAAATCCTGTCGCAATTGGGAAGTCTGCACCTTTTCAGGCTGCTTTTTTTCTTCAGCCTCTTCTTCAGTTGTGTTGTTGATGTTTATTTGCATCGCCATTGGCGACCCGAATGACTCGAATTTTCACTCGAATGACTCGAATTTTTATTTTCCTCTAAAACTATTTATCCTATTCATACTTTATTAAAAATTACATCCGATATTTTCTATTTTGCTCGCTAATTTCTTTTCCTACATTAGAAATTAGGCATTGGACATCTCATCTCGTTCTTTTTTTTTCACGACAATTATTTTACCTTCTTGATATTATATTTTCCAGTGATGAGTCGCCATTTTGTCTTAAATAAATCAATCAAAACTTGAATAAAACCATTCGGTCCAGTCAAGCTCACAGTTGAACCTTCTTCATTGAGCCAGCGCACTGGCATTTGCACAACTTTAAATCCAAGGGCCTTGGCCAGCACAATTAATTCAAAATCAAAACCGAAACGATCAACCACCATGCGCTTGGCAACTTCATGAGCAGCTTGCCCAGTGAGCATTTTGAAGCCACATTGGGTGTCTGGGAAACTCCAAAGTCCCAAAACAATGCGGATGAGCCAATTGCCACCCTCTCCCATAATTTCACGGTGCCTTGGTTGATGAATTTGAATGAAAGCGCCCTTAATTTTGCGAGAACCAATCACAAGCCCAGCCCCTTTTTCAAGTTCTGGTAAAGCCTTCTCTACGTGGGTGATTGAAGTTGAACCATCTGCATCAAGAAAAACCACATATTGACCTTTGGCTTCAAGCAGTCCTTGTCGCACCACGAAGCCCTTGCCATGATTTTCTGCGTTGTTAATCACTCGCAAATTTTTCACCTGACTGGCATAATTTTCCGCCACTTGAGCAGTGTTGTCCGGGGAACCATCCACCACCACAATAATTTCATAGTCGAAATTTTTGCCACTCAAAAAACTTTCAATTTCCAAAAGATTACTTCCAATTCTTTCTTGTTCCCTATAAGCAGGAACTACTACTGACAAATATGGTTTTTTTTCCATCTGCATTTTATATTACTTATTAGATGTTCTAATTATACCACAGGATTAAAATATGCCTAGGCCAACTAGTAACTAGAAAATTTATAAAGAAACAAGACACAAGATACAAATCACAAACAAGTTTCAAATTCCAATATCCAAAAATACAAAGGCTTTGAATGCTTGAGTTTTGATTATTGAATTTTGTTTGCCTGCCTGCCGGCCTGTCTGCCGATAGGCAGGTAGGCAGGGTTATTATACCTTGGTTATTGTATCTTGGTTATCATTGTGTTTTGTCTAGCCAGCCTTGCAAGATAATTCGGGCGGCTTCTTGATCATCAAATTGGGCAAGATTTTTGCCACCATGCGTTTTGAGGTTTGCATGGGCCATTTTGGTTGAAAACATTTCATCCGCAAACTCAACCGGCAGCTTTAATTCATTTTCAATTTTTTGGCCAAAAGCTATTTTTTCCTGACTGCCTTGCAAATCATTGCTGTGTCGAGCCATGCCTATGATAATCTTGGCAACATTTTTCTGCTGAACAATTTCTTTCAATTTGACAAAAAAACTCTGGTCATTTTTAAAAGCGTCCAAAGCGAAAGCCATCCTGGTTTCCTCGTCAGCAATCGCCAAACCAATTTTGGATTGCCCAAAATCTAACCCCAAAAAAGAGCTTGCTTGAGCCATATTTTCCCACCCTCTTGACTTTGACATAATTATGATATAATATGAATTGTTCTTATATAGTATAGCATATTTTCCCAAAATGTTTTTTAAAAAAAGAAAATAATGAAAAAAAATGCATCCATGCTCTATGCCTGTAAATATTTATCCAAAAAGACAAAATTTCTAATTATCATTCAAGGCATGTCGTTTTTATCAGCAATTTGCTACACGATATGTACAAACTTTCAGTTAATAGAAACTGATATCTGGTTACGTGAAAGGCTTTGGGCGGTGCCATTTTTTATTTTAGCCCCGGTTCTTTATTTTTGCTGGCGTTTTGAAGAAAAAAAAGAAGTCTCTTTACAAAAACAATAAGGAAGAAGAAATGATACAGAAACAACTAAAGACGCTTTATTTGTTACTCTTTTTAACAATGATATCTGGGATTATATTCCCAAATACCTTTAAAATCTGCATAGAGATAGTAAAAGGACCTCTTGCACTATTTCTCTTTCTCATTATTTTTGGAGCAACAAATTCCTTCATGTCCAAAAAACGGCAATGAAATAACAAATGAATCTGAGTCACGAAATACCATAAGCTATTTCGTGACTGCCAGAATCTTAATCCCCCTTTCTCATTGCAGAAACCATGGGGTCTTTTTTTATCCAAAATTCTAAAATCCAGAATCAAGATTCTAGAATCTATTTTATTGCGTCAAAATCTCAACTCCATTTTTTGTAATCAAAATTGTGTTTTCATAGTGAGCGCTAAGCGAGCCGTCGGCTGTTTCAAAAACCCAGCCGTCTTTGCCCAGCACGGTTTTAAAATCGCCAGCATTAACCATCGGTTCCAGTGCCAGCGTCATTCCAGCTTGAAGCTGGACATCGCGAAAGTTTTTTTCAAAAAAATTTGGCACTTGAGGATCCTCATGCAAGTCCCTGCCAATGCCATGCCCCACCAAATTTCGCACCACTGAAAAACCCTCCTTGATGACAGTTTTTTCAGCTACTTTGGAATAGTCACTGAGCATTTTTCCGGCTTTAAGTCTTTTGATGCCTTGCCAAAAAGCTTGCTGGGTCGTTTCAATCAATTTTTGAGCTTCTGGCGAAATTTGCCCCACCGCAAAAGTTCGCGCCATGTCGGAACAGAAGCCCTCGATTTCCAAGCCCATATCAACCTTAAAAACATCCCCCGCTTGAAGAATTTTTTCGCCACTTGGAATCCCATGCACAATTTCATTGTTGATTGAAGCGCAAATACTGGCTGGAAAAGGATTTTTGCCGCCACCATAGCCCTTGAAAGCTGGACGACCACCACGCTCCAAAATGAGCTTTTCAGCCAACTGATCCAGCTGCAGAGTTGAAACTCCGGGCCTGATTTCTTTTTCCAATGCGCGCATCACCTCAGCCAGCTTTTTGCCGGCCAAGCGCATGCTGGCAAGTTCAGATTCAGTTTTGATGTGAATACTCATCTGCTGAATTTTAAATTTGAAATTTGAAATTTGAAATCAAATTAAAATGTTTAATTAAATGTTTTAAAATTTAATATTTTGAAAATTAAAAATTAAAAATTAAAAATTGTTTTTCTATAATAGATTGATAAAACTCTATTCCTTATTTAATCCTCTTAAAATATCCTCAAAAACTTCCTCCACTCCCTGCTTTCCATCCACCTCGATCAACATTCCCTTTGCTCGATAATGCTCAATGACCGGCATCGTAACTTCATAAAAAGTTTTGAGTCGCTTGGCAATTCCATCTGGGGTGTCGTCACCTCTTTGCATAATTAGACCTCCGCAGGTTGGACAATTTTCACTGCTATCTTGGATGTCTTTTCCAAGCACGAAATGTCTGAAACACTTGGTGCAAGCGAAGCGCTTGGTTATTCTAGCTACGGATTCTTCATATGAAAGCGCGATATAGATGGCCTTATCTATAGTTCGACCTTCTTCTTGCATGGTTTTTTCAACTGGCTCAATTTGACCAAAAGTGCGCGGAGCGCTGTCCAGAATAACGCCTTTTTCAGAAGGAACCAGTTCTAGAAAATGCCTCAGGACTTCAACTGTAATTTGATCTGGAATCATTTCTTTATTTTCATTCAACTCTTTTATTTTTCTTCCCAAGGAAGAATCTTCTCTAGCAATATCACGAAAAATCTGTCCGGTTTCAAGATGGGACAGATTAAATTTCTCGGCTAGTTTGTTGGCTTGCGTCCCCTTGCCAGAGCCCTGGGGACCGAAGATTATCAAATTCATTAAACATGGAACATGGAACATGGAACATGGAACAAAAATGCTCTATGCTCTATGCTCTATGTTTTGTGACTTTTAAAATCCTTCGTAGTCTCGCATCACTAATTGTCCTTCAATTTGTTTGATGGTTTCGATGACAACTGAAACGACAATCAGCACACTTGTTCCACCGATGCGCAAAGTTTGAATGTTGGTCAGGCCCTGCACAATGAATGGCAAGACCGCAATAGCTCCCAGAAACAAGGCGCCAGCCAAAGTTATTCGGTTCATGATTTTAAACAAATAGTCCGCCGTAGTCTTACCTGGACGAATACCTGGAATATAACCACCTTGTTTTTGCAAATTCTCTGAAATTTTCACTGGATCAAAAACCACAGCTGTATAAAAATATGTGAAGAGCACAATCAAGACAAAGTAAGCACTGCCATAAAAAACTTGATTCTGAAACAGATTGTTCACGCTAGTTGCAAAAGACGCCACGGTTTGATTACTGACTCGCATCAAAAAAGTTGCAATCATGCCAGGAAAAAGCATGATTGACATTGCAAAAATGATCGGAATAACACCCGCTTGATTGACTCGCAGCGGCAAATGCGAAGCAGCTCCGCCATAGGTGTTGCCGCCATGCACTCGCTTGGCATAGGAAACTTCAATATTGCGTTGCCCCTCAGTCACCATAACCACGCCTGCAATCGTCACCAGCATGACTGCCAGAATGATTGCATAGGTGAAAAATTGAGAAGAATCAAAAGTCAAAAAAAGTTTGGAGATTGAAGAAGGCAAACTGCTGACGATGCCGGCAAAAATGATAAGGGAAACTCCATTACCAATGCCTTTCTCCGTGATGAGCTCTCCCAGCCACATCAAAAAGATGGTTCCGGTGGTGGCAATCAAAATGAGCACTGCTAAATTAAACGGGGTTAAATTGCCAATCACGTTTTGCGATTTCAGCAAAGTCACCAGCCCGAAAGTCTGCATCACTGCCAAAGGCACAGTGAGCCAACGCGTCCACATGTTGAATTTTTGCCTGCCAGCCTCGCCCTCTTCTTTGTAAATTTGTTCAATGCTAGGCACAATCATCGTCAAAAGCTGCATGATGATTGAGGCTGTGATATAAGGACCCACTCCCAACATAACGATTGAAATGTTTGTCAAGCCGCCTCCGGAAAAAACGTTAAGCATGCCGAGCAATTGATTGCCCTCAAAAAGTCTACGAAGTTGCTCACTGTCAACTCCTGGCAAAGGAATATTAGCAGCCACGCGAAAAACAATAAGAACCCCTAAAATAAAGAGGATCTTATCACGCAGTTCTTTGACCTTAAAAATTTGTGTTATTTTGTCCAACATCTTTCATTTTAACATCTAAACATCTAATCATTTAAACAACACCCTATTGAAACCATGTTTAAATGCTAATATGTTTAACTGTTTGCATGTTTAAATGATTGAATGACTATAAAATTGTTCCTCCTGCCTTAACAATAGCATCTTTGGCAGATTGTGAAAGCAAAAGTTCTTTGTCGATTGTGAGTTTTTTGGTGATTTCACCAGTTGTCAAAATTTTCACGCCATCCTTTGAATCTTTTTTGGAAATAATCTTGGCAGTTATCAAGCTTTCAATTGAAACAACCTCGCCATCTTTGAAATTCTTTTCCAAATCAAAAATCTTCACCACGGTCTTCTTTGGAGTTCGAGATTTGAATCCCCGCACTTTCTTGAGACGTTCCGTCAATGAGGAACGACCTCCTTCAAACAAAGGATCAATTGAAGCTCCTGAGCGAGCTTTTTGCCCCTTATTTCCTCGGCCAGAATAAGTTCCACGTTTTCCTCCGCGACCAACGGTCTTTTTTGGCTTCCTTTTTTTGAGCGTAAGTTGATGAATTTGCATAACAATATCCCTACTAATCTACGAATCTTATACAAATCTACAAATAAATTCATGCGCATTTATAGATTTGTAGTCAATTTGTAGATTTGTGGGGCCAATAATTTATAAAACAGAAAAAATGCTATTTAACTTCTACTTTCTCATCTTTGACGACTACTTCAGCCTTCACGGCTTCGACTTTGATCCTTGGCTCCTTAAGGCTTCGCAAGGCTTCAATAGTTGCTCTGGCCACATTCAGCTTATTGGAAGTTCCGAGTGATTTTGAAACAATGTCACGAATTCCAGCCAAGTCAACCACGGCTCTGACAGCTCCTCCAGCGATAACTCCACGTCCTTCAGCAGCAGGCTTGAGCAAAATTTTTGCGCTGCCTTTTTTCATGTGAACGTCATGGGGAATTGTGTTTCCAGACAATTTCACAGTAATCATAGATTTCTTGGCATCATTGAAAGCCTTTTGAATCGCATCGGAAACATCCGAGCCCTTGGCGACTCCAACGCCAACTTGACCTTTGCGATTTCCAATCACCAACGTTGCACGAAAGCGAAATCTTCGTCCACCCTTAACCACGCGCGTAACTCGAGCCAAATCCAAAAGCTTCTGCTCAAATTCTGGCTTCTCTCTTCTCATTGGTTTTTTTCCTGATCTTTTGTCCATATATACTATAACGGAATTACACAGAAAATTACAGAACGACACAAAAAAATTCAAAATAGTTTCCGTGTTTCCGTGTTAATTCTGTTAAAAATCCGTGTTAATTCTGTTTACTTAACTTAAAATTTCAGTCCGCCTTCACGAGCTCCATCTGCGAGAGCTTTTATCTTGCCATGATATTGATAACCTGATCGGTCGAATATTACTGTTTCAATTTTCGCGGCCAAACATTTTTCAGCCACCAATTTTCCAACTGCTCCAGCGCCCTCAATCGTGTTGGCAGCTTTTTTGATTTCTGAGAGCTTAGCGCTTGCCAAAGTCTTGCCAGTTGCATCATCAATAACCTGCGCATAGATACCCTTCAAGCTTTTGAAAACTGAAAGTCGAGGACGCTCAACGGTGCCTGAAATCTTCGCCCTGACTCGGCGTTTTCTTTGCAAACGATTGCTATTGTTACTTATTTTTTTCATAATGATTTACCGATACGAATCTACGAATTAAATGCGAATCTACGAAATTTCGTATGGGCGCTTTCGTAGTGCGCTTTTCGGATGCCTTATTTCGATGATTTCTTGCCTTCTTTGCGTCTCACATGTTCACCAACATATTTAAATCCTTTTCCCTTATATGGCTCAACTGGTTTAAGCGCTCTGATGTTGGCAGAAAATTGTCCCACGGCATGCTTATCAATCCCCGAAACTGTCATGGTATTTCCTTCGATAATAACGTCAAGTTCAGCTGGAACTACCACCTCCACTGGATGTGAAAATCCAAGTGCCAAGTTGATTTTTTTGCCAGCCACTGACATACGGAAACCAACGCCATTGAGTTCAAGTTGTTTTTTGAAACCCACAGTCACGCCTTCAATCATGTTCTCAATAACCCTAGCCGTGGTTCCCCAAATCGCTGGTGCATTTTTACCATTGCCCTTCTTTTCAACCAAAAGACTTTCTGGACTGATTTCGATCGCCACATCGGAGTGGTGTTCAAATTTAAGTGAGCCCTTTGGCCCAGTCACGGATACCAAGTTCTTATCTACATTAATAGTCACTCCCTGAGGAATAGCTACCGGTTTTTTTCCAATTCTACTCATATCCTAATTTATTATTCAAATTATATCCTAATTATATCCGAATTGTCCGTAAATTATATTCGTAAATATAATTCGGATGTAATTCGTATCAACATTCGTATCTACCAGACCTCACAAATTATTTCCCCGCCCAATCCCAATTTTCTGGCACTGTCTCCAGTCATCATACCCTTGGAAGTGGAAACAATTGAAATTCCATAGCCGTTCTTGATTCGCTTGATGTCAGTCTTTTTCACATAAATCCGCTGACCTTCTCGACTCACTCTCTTGATCTCCCGAATGGCAGGATTTTTCTCCGTGTTGGAAACAACCTCATATTTCAAAGTAATGTTGAGCACTGGAAATTTCTCTCCATCTTCTTTTTTGACAGCTTGAATGAAATGTCTTTGCTGCAAAATTTGAGCAATAGAATATTTCAACTTCGAAAACGGCACCGAAACCTCTTTGTGTTTCGCTCGCTGGGCGTTTCTAATTCTTGTGAGCATGTCTGCTATTGGATCTAACATATTCTAATTCTTTATCCTAATTATAATTATCTTATTTTTTATCTGGATTATTCACAAATCATATCTTCATATAATTCGGATGTAATTCGGATAAATAATTCGTATTTACCAACTACTTTTCTTTACCCCCGGCAGTTCTCCTTTACTTGCCAACTCGCGAAAGCAAATTCTGCAAATATCAAAGGCTCGAAGATAACCATGTTTCCGACCACAACGCCAACACCTTCGCACCTCACGGGTCGAAAATTTTGGTTTTTTTTCTGCTCTAGCTTGGGTAGATGTTTTCGCCATATTTATTTAATCAATTTTACTTATTCGCTTTTCAGCGGAAATCCTAATAATTTAAATAATTCCAAACCTTCTGCTTGTGAGGTGGCAGTCGTTGAAACTGTCGCTTGCAATCCGAAAGTATATTTTACACGTTCAGGGGAAATCTCAGGAAAAATCAAATGCTCCTTGATTCCAATGTTTATATTCCCATGGCTGTCAACTGATTTACGGGTGATGCCTTGGAAATCTCTTGTTCTTGGCAAGGTAGCCACAATCAATCTGTCAATAAACTGCCACATCCGAGCTCCTCGCAAAGTCACTTTCACGCCAACTTCCATGCCTTCTCTGGTTTTAAAACCGGCAATCGCTTTCTTGGCTTTGGTTTTGACAGGTTTTTGCCCAGTAATAGCGGTCAAAGTATTGACGACTTCCTCAATTTTATCATTTTCCTTCACAATCTTGCCAATTCCAACATTAACCACCACTTTCTTGATTCGAGGCACTGCCATGACGCTTTTATATCCAAATTTCTCTTGCATTTGAGCTGCAACAGTTTTCGTATATTTTTCTTTTGCTGGAGTTATTTTCATATATCCTAATTTTTATTCAAATTACATCCTAATTTCTTCCGAATTTTTTATAAAAAACTGATTTATTGATTTGGATTATATTCGGACATAATTCGCATCATAATTCGTATCTAGATTTCCTTCCCACATTTCTTGCAAACTCGCACTTTCCTTTCTTTGATAAAAGCATAGGAAGTTCGAGTTGCTTTTCCACAGGATGGACAAATCAACATTGCGTTCGAAGCATCAAAGGGAGCAGCAATTTCAACTCTTTGTCCCTTTTCTCCTTCTCGGCGAGCCTTCTTGTGCTTTTTCACAATGTTCATTTTTTCAACCACAATTTTTCCCTCGCTTGGCACAGTTCGCAAGACTTTGCCTTGTTTTCCCTTATCCTTGCCTGCAATTTTTTTCACGAGGTCTCCTTTTTTAATTCTCATATCCTAATTTATTATTCGAATTATATCCTAATTATATCCGAATTGTCCGTAAATTATATTCGTAAATATAATTCGGATGTAATTCGTATCAACATTCGTATCTATAATACTTCTGGCGCCAATGACACAATCTTGGCAAAACCTTTTTCACGCAATTCTCTGGCAATTGGTCCAAAAATACGGGTTCCTTTCGGCTCTTTTTCATTAACAATCACCGCAGCATTTTCATCAAAACGGATATAGGATCCATCTTTGCGTCTGTAGGCTTTTTTCTGTCTGACAATCACGGCGCGAACTTTGTCTCCTTTCTTCACCAAGCCTCTCGGTTCAGCTGATTTAACAGAGCAAACAATGATGTCGCCCACAGAGGCATAACGCCTGCGAGTTCCACCCAGAATCTTGAAGCATTCAATCACTTTTGCTCCAGAATTATCAGCTGCTCTTAATCTTGTTTCTGCTTGAATCATATATCCTAATTTTTATCCAAATTATATCCTAATTATATCCGAATTGTCCTCAAACTATATTTACATATAATTCGGATTAATTCGTATCAACATTCGTATTTTAGGCTAATGTGTGGTTCTTGTCCTTGCTTAATGGCCTGCATTGCACAAATTCCACCACTTCTCCAACCTTGTGCTTGTTTTCTGCGTCGTGAACCTTGTATTTCTTGGTCGAGCGATATTTCTTCAAATATTTCGGATGAGTTTTCAGCGTTTGAACTGCAACCACAATGGTTTTGTCCATTGAGTCGCTCACAACTTTTCCTTTTTTGGTTGCTAATTTTTTAGTGGTGTTTGTCATATCCTAATTTTTATCCTAATTATATCCTAATTATATCCGAATTGTCCTTAAATTATATTTGCATATAATTCGGACATAACTCGTATCGACATTCACATTATTCTTTTATTGCTCGAGTTGCTTCAAAACCGTCAACGCTTGAGCGACATCTTTCTTGATAGCTCGATACTCACGATGATTTTTGAGCTGGCGAGCTGCAATATCAAAACGAAGTTTCACTGCCTGCGTTCTTTTCTCGGCAATGAGCTTTTTGATTTGCTCAATATTTAAATCTCTAATTTCCTGAATTTTCATATATCCTAATTTATTATTCGAATTATATCCTAATTATATCCGGATTGTTCATGAATTATATTCGTATACAATTCGGATGTAATCTGTATCAACATTCGGATACTATTTTTCCTTTGCCACAAATTTTGTTTTGACACACAATTTGTGAGAAGCAAGTCTCATTGCCTCCTTGGCAACTGAAACATCGATCCCATCCATTTCAAACAACATTCTTCCCTCCTTAATCTTAGCTACAAAATGATCCACACTACCTTTTCCTTTACCCATCGGAGTTTCATCACCTTTTTTGGTCATTGGCTTGTCCGGAAAAATCCTGATCCAAATCTTGCCACCTCTTTTCACATATCTGGTCATCGCTCTTCGAGCAGCTTCAATTTGACGAGCTGAAATCAGTCCTGAGGTTTCGGCCTTGAGTCCAAAGCTGCCGAAACTCACGGCATTACCTTTGGTTGCAACTCCCCGAATTTCTCCTCCTCGGTGAATCTTTCTGTGTTTAACTTTTTTTGGCATCAACATATATTTGGTAAATCCCTAATCCACACTAATTATGTCACTAATTTTCTCTAATACTTTGCTACACTCGCAATCATTTTAAATCAGATTCAAATTAATTCGCATTTTTTTCATCAAACACCTCTCCTTTGTAAATCCAAGTCTTCACTCCAATGGCTCCATAGGTTGTAAAGGCAGTTGCCTTGGCGAAATCAATGTCTGCTCGCAAAGTGTGCAGCGGCACCGTTCCTCTTGAAAGCCATTCTCGACGAGACATTTCAGCTCCACCCAAGCGTCCGGAAACTTCAATTTTCACTCCTTTGACAATTCTATTTTTCTCAACTGTGTCCAGTGTTGACTTCAAAATTCTTCTGAAAGGCACTCGTTTTTCCAACTGTTCAGCCACGCTTTGTGCAACCAGTGAAGCATTTTCTTCAAACTGACGAACTTCCTGAGCTTCAATTTTCAAATCGATCTTTCGACCAGCGAAGAACTTATCTTTGATTATTTTGCTGATGTCACCGATTCCATTTCCGCCGCGCCCAATCAAAACTCCAGGTCTGGAAGTTTTCAAAATCAGTTTCAAGGTGCCAGCACTGCGATGAATTTCAACCTCTGCAATAGCAGCACTCTTGTATTTCTTTTTGATGAATTCCCTGATTTGAATGTCTTCTTTGAGCTTTTTGGTATAATCCTTGTCAGAAAACCACCTCGATTTCCAAGTGTTGGTAATACCTATTCGCAATCCTATTGGGTTTACTTTATGTCCCATATATTCTAATTTAATATCCTAATTATATACTAATTATATCCCAATTTTTAAACTTTATGCCACATTCGCATCCAATTCGTCCATAATTTGCATCTCATTCGTATTTATACTCCTGATTTTCGCTGAAACACTTTATTCAAAAAATTGCCATCTTTCTGTTGTCCTTTCTTGGGAACTTCTTTCTTGACTGGAGTTTTTTTGGTGACTGTTTTTTGAGTTACTGTTTCCGCTGGTTTCGCTTCATCCACAACTTCCGCTTCATTCACTTCTTCCACCTTAGTTGTTTTTTGCGTCGCCTTCTCTCGCTGCGCTCTTTCTTTTTCCAATTGCTCTTTCGATTTGCGATTCTTGCCTTCCACACTTTCTTCCAATTCCAGATCAATTTGACAAGTTCTCTTCAAAATCAGTGTCGCTCGTCCTTGAGCCCTCGGGAGCCAGCGTTTCAAACTTGGTCCTCCACCAACTTGGATATTGTTGACAAACAAATTGTCTTTGTCCAATCCAAAATTGTTTTCGGCGTTAGCAATAGCGCTTCGCAGTAATTTCTCCAAAGGATTGCTCGTTTTCTTGACCAAATTTTGCAATTGAATCAAGGCTTGAGCAACATTCATGCCCACAATACTACGGGTGACCAATCTGACCTTTCGGGGAGACATTCTTAAATTTTTGAGTGAGGCTTTAACTTTCATATATCCTAATTTATTATTCGAATTATATCCTAATTATATCCGGATTTTTCATAAATTATATTCGTATATAATTCGGATGTAATTTGTATCAACATTCGTATCTATTTCTTCTTCGCTCCTCCTGCTGGCTCAGCCTTGGCTGCTTTGGCTGCATCTTGGGCTTTTTGCTTGGCGGCTGATTCTATTTCTTTCTGCATTTTACCTCCATGTCTGACAAATTTGCGAGTTGGTGAAAATTCCCCCAGTCGGTGTCCAACCGTTTCTTCTGTGACATAAACTGGAATAAATTCTTTGCCGTTATGCACTCCAAAAGTGAAACCAATCATTTCAGGCGTAATTGTGCAGGCTCGTGACCAAGTTTTAATTGTGCCTTGCCCTGGAGTTGCATTGAGAACTTTCTTCACAACGCGCTCATCAACAAATGGTCCTTTCTTTAAACTTCTTGACATATCCTAATTTATTATTCAAATTATATCCTAATTATATCCGAATTATCCGTAAATTATATTCGTATATAATTCGGATGTAATTCGTATCATCATTCGTATCTATTTCTTGACTCTTCGCTTGACAATAAACTTATCACTGTATCTTTTCTTCTTTCTGGTCTTCTTTCCGAGAGCTGGCTTGCCCCATGGAGTCTTCGGATGTTTCAATCCAATTCCTTGTCGGCCTTCTCCTCCTCCGTGTGGATGATCAACTGGATTCATGGCTGATCCGCGAACTTCTGGTCGTTTGCCTTTCCATCTGTTTCTTCCAGCCTTTCCAATTTTTTCAGCGCTATGTTCGAAGTTGCTCACTTTTCCAATAGTTGCATAGCAATCTTTGCTCACCAAACGAATTTCATTCGAGGACATTTTCAATTGCGCCATCTTTCCATCAATAGCCATCAAAGTTGCTCCGGATCCAGCGCTACGTGAAAGTTGTCCGCCTTTGCCAACCACTAATTCAATGTTCGAGATGATTGTTCCCGAAGGAATGTTTCGCAGCACGGTTCGATTACCTTTTTTGATTGGTGCGCTTTCGCCTGACACAATTTCCACATCTTGCTTCATCCCTTCTGAAGCCAACACGTATCGTTTGTCTCCATCTTTATATGAAACCAAAGCAATCAAAGCGCTTCTGTTTGGGTCTCGTTCAATCGCAATAATTTTTCCAGGAATATCAAATTTTTGTTGCTTGAAATCCACCAAGCGATAGCGTCTCTTGTGTCCACCACCTTGATGCCTGGTTGAAATCTTGCCGTGACTGCGTCCAGCCTTTTGAGTCATTGGCGCCAGCAAAGATTTCTCAGGTTTCTTCTTGGTCAAATCATCAGGCTTCACAATACTCATATTTCGCCTACCTGCGGTATTCTTTTTGTATACTTTAATTGCCATATCCTAATTTTTATTCAAATTACATCCTAATTATTTCCGAATTTTTCATAAAAAGCTTTCCTGCTGATTCGGATTATATTCGGATATAATTCGCATCATAATTCGCATCTAGGCTCCTTGGAACAATTCAATCTTATCTCCTTCTTTCAAAGTCACCACGGCTTTCTTGATTGCTGATTTTGCGCCTTCGAATCTGCCATAGGCTCTTTTCTTTGGAATAAAATTCAAAACTGCAACCTTTTGGACACTCACTTGATAAAAACCTTCGATTGCTTTTTTCACTTGCGCCTTGGTAGCATCCTGGGTGATTCTGAAAACATATTTGTTTTCAGCCAAGCCTGCATGGGATTTTTCAGTGATCCAAGGTTCAACCAAAACTTTGTAAGCAATGTCGGCATTTTCAGCAGCTCGAGGAACAACCTTTTTCACTGCCTTTTTGGCCGCTACTTCCTTTTTTGCAATATTCTCTTTTTTCTCTTCTATTACTGCCATATGTTTAAATAAATCACTAATCAACACTAATTATTTCACTAATTTTCTCTAATACTTTTTTATTCGCGATTATTCGGATTTAAATTCGAGTTGATTCGCGATTTACTTGCTAAATTTTTCTTCCAAAAATGCAATCGAGGCTTTGCTCAAGAGCACATTTTTGTTGTTGAGCAAATCATATACATTCAAATCCTTGGTTTCAATATTGGCAATCTTGGGAAGATTGCGACTAGCAATTGACAATTTCTTTTCTCCATCAGCAAATGACACCAAAGTCTTTCCAGTCAGTTTGAGGTTTTTGATAACTTGCGCAAAAGCTTTGGTTTTGGCGTCCTTGAGCTCAAGAGCATCAACCGCAATCAAAGTTCCGCTGCGAAGTTTTTCAGAAAGCGCAATCCGCACCGCCTTTTGCTTCATTTTTTTGTTCACATCGCGTTTGAAATTTCGATCGCTGGTTGGTCCAAAAGCAATTCCACCACCTTTCATCACTGGATTTCTTTTCTGTCCTTGACGGGCGCTGCCAGTTCCTTTTTGCTTGAAAGGTTTTTTGCCAGTTCCAGCAACTTCACTTTTGTCTTTTGTGTTGGCAATTGAAAATCTTTGATTGCCAGCAATCACCATGAAAACTTGGTGCAAAAGTTCATCGTTTGATTTCACTGCGAAAACCGCATCTGAAATGTTCAAATCTTCCAATTTCTTTCCTTCTAGATTGTGCAGGGCAATTGTAGCCATATATCCTAATTTTAATCCAAATTATATCCTAATTACATCCGAATTGTCCTAAAATTATATTCGTATATAATTCGGGCATAATTCGTATCAGCATTCGTATTATCCTTTAATTTCAACCACTCTTCCGACGACACCTGGCACTGAGCCAAGCACACCGATCAAATTCTTTTCAACATTCAAATAAACCACTTTCACATTCTTCACTGATTTTCTCTTGCCTCCCATACGTCCAGCCATTCTTTTTCCTTTGATAACATGCTGTGGTTGCTGAGCACCAATTGAACCAGGAGCTCGCAAATCGTGCTTGTGTCCATGAGATGCAGGAGAACCCGCAAACCCATGTCTTTTCACGCCTCCCTGAAATCCTTTTGCCTTGGCAATTCCGCTAACCTTGACCAAATCTCCAATCGCAAAATTTTCAACGGTAATCTTGTCCCCAACAGCCAATGTCACCGCCTGCTCACTGCGAAATTCTTTCTTGTGAGCAACTTTCTTGGTCTTTTGGGTGGCAAGTTGGACGGCACTATAACCATCTTTCTCGGAAGTCCTGACAATAGCCACAGTGTTTGGCTCGCATTCAATCAAAGTAACATTAAGCGCACCTTGCGTTTGATCATACAGCGTTGTCATGCCCATTTTTTTTCCTAAAATATTTTTCATATCAGTAAATATCCTAAACTTTATTCTAAAATTTATAACTCTTTACAAATTTACAAAAATAAATCATTCCATATTTTTCGTAATTTCGTAGGATTAAAAAAACTGACTTCTCAGCCAGCAGAGTCAACGGAAAAGTCCGCGACTTGGCTAATTGAGTATCCGACTTTTTAAGGCCGGACTTTAACTAGTTTCTTTTCTTTTTTCTAGTCTATTTATCCTAAACCAATTTTTAAATTTATGCAAGCTTTTCAGCCAATTCGCGACTATTCGGAAATAATTCGCATCCATTCGTAACACTCATTCGCGACTATTCGCATACTACATTTTGATTTCCAAATCAACTCCAGCTGGCAAATCAAGCCCAGTCAAGCTTTCAATTGTCTTTGGAGTTGGATCCCAGATGTCAACCAAACGCTTGTGGATTCGCATTTCATATTGTTCGCGAGCATCCTTGTGCACAAAAGTTGATTTGTTGACAGTCACCTTGTGAATTTCTGTTGGAAGTGGCACGGGACCAGTAATTCTGGCGCCGGTTCGTTCCGCAGTTTCAACAATTTTGCGGGCTGACTGATCAATCACCTTATTGTCATAAGCTTTGATCTTAATTCTGATTCTGGTGGATGTTTGTCCTGATTCTATTTTTTTCGAAGCCATCTGAGTAGATTGAAATAAAAATTACTGTTTAAACATTGTTTGAGGAAACACAAGCAGACATAATTTGACTTATGTCTGCATAGTAAACTCGAACTTACTTGATGATTTTGGTAGCAACTCCGGCTCCAACGGTGCGTCCTCCTTCGCGAATAGCAAAGCGCATTCCTTCTTCCATCGCAACTGGGGCAATCAATTTGACAGTCAAGCTGATTGTGTCTCCAGGCATAACCATTTCAGTTCCTTCTGGCAGGATAACTTCACCAGTCACATCCGTTGTTCGGATGTAAAATTGTGGTTTGTATCCTTTGAAAAATGGAGTGTGTCGTCCGCCTTCTTCTTTGGTCAAAATGTAAATTTCTCCTTCAAATTCAGTGTGGGGAGTGATTGAGCCAGTCTTGGCCAAAACTTGTCCGCGTTCAACATCTTCCTTCTTGATTCCGCGAAGCAAAAGTCCCGCATTGTCTCCGGCTTGTCCTTTGTCCAATGATTTGTTGAACATTTCAATTCCAGTTACCACAGTTTTGGCGGTTGGGCGAAGACCCACGATTTCAACTTCTTCATTGATGTTGATCACACCTCTTTCGATTCTTCCGGTCACCACCGTTCCACGACCTTCGATTGAGAAGATGTCTTCGATAGGCATCAACAATGGCTTGTCAGTGTCACGAATTGGATCTGGAATTTTTGCATCAAGGGCATCCATCAAGTCATAAATTGGTTTAGCGGCAGGATCTTCAATAGATGTTGCAGCCAAAGCCTTGGTAGCGCTGCCGCGAACAACAGCAGCGTTTTCTCCGTCGAATTCATATTTGGTCAAAAGTTCTCGAATTTCAGCTTCCACCAAGTCAATCAATTCAGCGTCATCAACCATATCAACCTTGTTGATGAAAACCACGATTGCTGGCACACCAACTTGTTTGGCAAGCAAGATGTGTTCGCGAGTCTGAGGCATAGGACCATCAGTAGCGCTAACCACGATAATAGATCCGTCCATTTGAGCAGCTCCTGTGATCATGTTTTTGATGTAGTCAGCATGACCTGGACAATCAACATGAGCGTAGTGACGAGCCTCGGTTTCATATTCACAGTGTGAAGTTGCAATGGTGATTCCGCGCTCTCTTTCTTCTGGAGCGTTGTCAATTTCATTAACACCTCTTTCTTTCGCAAAACCTTTCAAGCTTTGGCAATGCAAAATAGCCGCGGTCAAAGTTGTCTTGCCGTGGTCAACGTGTCCAATTGTTCCAACGTTTACATGTGGTTTTGTTCGCTCAAATTTTCCTACTGCCATATTAATTGTTTTTCGCTTTTGCTGGGGGCTATTTTTGCCCCGCAACCAGCGGTTACTTAAGATAATTTAATTACTAAAAAATTTTAACATGATATTCCAAAAAAAGCAATTAAAAAAATTCCTTTCGAGGAAAATCAAAAACTCAATACTTGTTTATTCTACACGATAAATAAATCCTGTCAAGAGCCAAAAATTAGCTTTTCAGGCCCTAGCTTCTTATCTTTCATAATTGGCTTAAATAAAGGATTTTATCTCTATTGTTAGTTTTTTAAACCTTGCTTAATATGCTTTCTGTTTTTATACTTTTCTTAAAAAATACTGCAACACTAAGCTACTATTAAATAAACGCCTAAAATAATTATAATCGCCACTAAAATCTTTCGAAGAAATTGGTCGTGCTCTTTGTGCAAAAAATATGCAGCCACCACATTCAGAAAAACTGAAACCGCCATCAGCGGAGCGATGAAAACCACTTGGCCAAGTTGCAAAGCCCGAATCATGAACAAGATCATCAGACCCCAAGAAATTCCCGTTATGAGAAAATTTTTCTGCCGGAAGGAGACGAACTCGACAAAAACTTCCTTGAAAGAAAAACGTTCTGAAATGAAAATAATCAGCGCTGGAAGTGCGAGCGTCAGCATGATATATATCGGCAAATTAAACCTAGTCGAAATATCAACATCAATTACCAGCCCAGTTGCCACGCAAAAAGCTGCCACAATTGCCAGCAATACATATTTATTAAAAGTAAACCTCCCTTTTCGATAAAAAAGAATTATATTTCCAAGCAAAATCAAGCCACCGCCAAGCAACTTAAACAAAACAATTTCTTGCTTAAAAATAAAAATGCCATACAGCACCAAAAAAACTCTTGAAAACTGGTTCAGAATTGAATAAAGCGAGACTTCCAAATTTTTTCTAATAGTCGCTTGGATTCTATCATTGATGGTATAAAAAATAACTGCTGCAAAAAGCAAGCCGTAAATCTTTGGGTCATTGGAAATTTTTATTGGAAAAAACGGAACCAAAACCAAAATGCTCACGGCCCCGATCAGTTGAAAAATCACCAAAGCAACTCCATCCTTTTTAATGCCATTAACAGCCAGCTTGTAATATTGCGCAAAGACAACCGCCGTCACCAGAAAAGCGATGGTGTTAAATTGCCAAGTGTTTAAAATTTGAAACAGTAAGTCAAAATTCATAGCTTGCTAATTATATCACATTTCCCTAAACATTTAGCAAGATGTCCATATGTGGCTCCCATGGACGGATTTTAATTCTCAGCAAACAATCCGCTTCAGCAAAGGCGAGATTCGCGTGGTTATTTCATAATTAATCGTTTCAATTTTTTCAGCTATCTCTTCAGCCGAAATAGTTTCCTTGCCTTGTCGGCCAAGCAGCACGACTTCGTCTTCTGCACTGACAGTTTCCAAATGGCTCACATCAACCACAAACATATTCATCGCCACGCGACCCAAAACTTGGCAACGAGAACCGCCAATCAGGACTTCACCCTTATTTGAAAGTCCTCGATCATAGCCATCACTATAACCCTGGGGAATTATGGCTATCTTCGTCGGTCGAGAAGTCATGAATGTCAAACCATAGCCAATTGAATGACCGACTGGCAAAGTTTTAACTTGAGCAATGTGCGACACCCATTTCATCACTGGCTTCAAAGAAAAATCCACACTCTCCAATTTCTTTTTCAATTCTTCGCAGGGCCACATTCCATAAAGGCTTAGACCCGGACGAATAAAGCCTGATTTTCCCTGAATATTTTCATACACCATAACTCCGGAACTGGCAGACATGTGCGTTTTGATGTTTTCGAAACCATTTTTTCGAAAAAAAGCCACAACTTGTTCAAACACCTCAATTTGCTTTTGCGCATGTGAAAAATCAGCAGTGTCCTCGATGTTTGCAAAGTGACAATAAACAGCCTGAACGCGAATATGCTGACACTTTTTCAAAATTTCAACTATTGTTTCCGCATTTTCTGGCAACACACCTTGCCTGCCCAACCTGGCATCAATTTTCACATGCACATCCACAATTTTGCCAAGTTTGTTTGCATTTTTTTCAATTTCAAAAATTTGTTTCTCAGCATAAACACAAAGTGTTCCTCCAAAGCTTAGCGCTTCTGCTATCTCATCATTTGCAACATAGCCCAGCACCAGGGTTGGCTTTTGAGAAACTTCTCGCAGCAGCTTGAGTTCTTGCAGATCATCCACTTGGAAATAGTCAGTGACCTCCTCAAGAATCTGCGCAACCTCATTTTGCCCATGCCCATAAGCATTGGCCTTGATAACTGAAATAATTTTAACTTCCGGTCGCACCAGTGATTTTAACGCCGCAAAATTATGTAGCAGATTTTCTTTTGATATTTCAATGTAAGAAAGCATAGATAATAAAGGATTTCTAATCAAAAAAATAAGACGTTTGATACAGAGTTAACAAAATGTCCTTATGTGGTTGAATGGACATATTTAACTTCAGCCATTGGAGGCTCAACCTCCATTATGGAGGTTGAGCCTCATTGCAAACGACAGCAATTTCATTGATTCAATTTTAAAATTTAAATTCTTCCTCACTCTCGCAGCAACCGCAATCGCAAGCATCCTCATCATCTTCTGGAAAATCTTCATCAAAACCAAAGTCGAAATGTCCAAGAAAACGAAACGGAATTTTTTTATATCTTTCGGTTGTGATCATTTTCTTCGCCTGCTCAATCCAAGCTTCTTCATAGGCAAGTTCATCTTCAATTTTTTGCAATTCATTTTTTTCCATCCCCACAAAATCTTCCAACCAAAAATACTGCCAATCTTCTTGCTTGCTTTTGTTGGACTCCAAAACTTTTTTATGCACCTTCTTTTCTAGTGCTAATTTTTCCAATCTCATTTCAGCGCCGTCAATTTTGATCGTCAAATCATCAACTCTACGCTCGCGACGCTTGATCAATTCACAGAGCATCAGCTCCTTTTCCTCTTTTTCATTCCTTGGTTCATACAGAAAAAATTCACATTCCTCCAGAGCCATTTCGCCGTAAGCTCGTCTTTCAGCATCTTTTTCTGTTTCAAGATATTTTTCAATTTTTGCCACCGCCTCCTTGGTGCCAGCATGTGCCAATTTTTTAAGCTCTTTTATCAAGAGTTCTTTATCCTCAAGCTTTGCCAAACTAATTTCAGCTTCTTTTTTTAACTTTTTTGTCATATTTTTACTTATACCAAATCAATTAAATTACTGTTGGTTACAAGGAGGTTCGACCTCCCTAATGGAGGTCGAACCTCCAACGTATAGCTGCAACTAATTAAGTTGATTCTGTATTAGTTTAAAAATTATTTCCACGATTTTATTTTAGCATAATTGAAAAAAATTGCGACTGGTCCATAAAAAATACCACCAAGCAAAAAGTTGGAGGTATTTTGACTGAAGATTTTTTGGCGCAAAGTTGCTAATGCGAATAGGAAAGTTTTTCGAGCTTGACGACTCGCTTTTCCAATTTTTCGAAATCATCCACAGCAACTTTCTTCTTGAGTTCAAACTTCACTTCCACCATATCATCTTGCAGCCTGTCGATTTTGGTTTCAACTTTTTCAAGTCGGTGCTCAACTCCATCCAATCTTCCCTCGACACCACTAAGCCTGCCTTCGACACCACTGAGCCTGCCCTCGACACCAATAAGCCCGCCCTCGACGCCACTGAGTCTAATTTCAACTCGTTCAAGTTGATTTTTCATATCATACTGAACCGCAAGAATTTTATCCTGAGTTTTCACAAGACCGACATAATTTTCTGACATCATCTTCATGGTACCGTCCATGCTTTCCAGCAAAGAGCCGACTTCTCCCATGGTATAAACTTTTTCTTCAGTTTTTTTGGTTTGGTTTTTCATATTGATATAATATAACTGCCAATTAACAATGTCAATTTTCACTTCAAAAAGTTGCTGGCTTCCTGCAGTGAAGCGAAAAAATCTTGAAAATGATCTTTGAAAAGCATCACTCGATTGGTGACTTGCTGGCCTTGCTGATTTTTGTAGGACTCTGCCACGGTCAGATAGTTGCTGCCATTGCTGGCTTTTTTGACATCAAAGAAATAATTTTTGCCTCCTGCGCGAAGCATTTTGGAAAAAACTTTTTCAGACACATTGTTTCCGCCTTGAGCGGAGTTTTGATAGTTGCTCATTTTTTTGCCCAGTTAAATTCTATTTTATATCAAGATAGCAAACGTTATCATCTCAAGGGAGTTTGACTCCCCCAATGGGAGTCGAACTCCCAAATGGTAACGAAATTATTTTGTTATCAAAGCTAAAACTTAACTTGGATTTTTAATTTTAATTTTATTAGCCTGAGCTTGCGGCCGCTTGCCCAATAATGATAGTTTAACACTTCTTCAATATCACTGTCAATCGCCACCTGTGGATAAGTCCAAAAAATGGCTTGCTCGCAACAAAAAAACAGTCCTTACGAGACTGCCTTTAAACGTATATTTGAATTTTTGCTTCCATGTTCCATGTTTTGTGTTCCATGCTTCATGAAAGCTATTTCTCCGTGATTTCCCTCAAAACAAACTCCTTGATTTTTTTGGCTGCTTCATAGGCTTTCTCTGCATCCTCCCAGGAAAAATCGGGATAATCACCCACATAGCGAGTTTCGATATAAAATTGATTCAAAAGATTTGCCTCATTGCTTAAAATTTTTATTTCTGAAGCACTGCTTTCCAAAACTGAAATCAACCTCAAAAGATCATGCACTTTCAAGATTTCCAAATCAAAAGAAATCAGACAGGCTTTCAAATATTTTTCTGCCAATTGTTGTGCAAGAAAACACACTACGCCAGGAGTGCCATCGCGATGCCTCAAAATAGAATCAGCATTAAGCTCATCTTCTTGGGCTTTCTTAAACCAACGCTCAAGCACAATTTTTTTATTTTCTTCTTTCATTGCTTTTAATTTTGAAATAAAATTCTGCCTTCGTTGATTATTTTCAAAGCAAAAGGTTCCTCCAAATTAAGCTCCTTTTCCAATTGAAAAGGAGTGTAAACAACCACGTCCATTGGAAAGAATCTGGGAAAAAACAATTGATTAATCTCCTGAGCAGTTTTTCGAGTGTCGTTAGTTTTTTTCACCACAAACAAATCCACATCAGAATCTTTGTGCGGTTTTCCCCAAGCATAAGAACCAAAAAGAATAATCTTTTCTGGTTGTTGTTGCTCAGCAATTTGCTTGGCAATTTCAGCTATTTTTTGGTCGGTTATCTGCGTTTCCATAGTAACAATCTAGCACATTTTAAAATTTAAGACAATCTCTTCCTTTAAAATTATATTCCCATCCCCCTTTTATTGCTCCAAATTAGCTTTGAAAAAATCCCAATCAAATTCACCTTTATCCAAAGTTGCTTGTAATTTTTCTTCGATTTCTTTTTGATTAAAAATTTCCTCAAGAAAAATTTTATCGCCTTTATCAAAAAGCTCATTGTACATACCTGCCCCAAGCATAAAAAGCTGCTCAGTCTCATGCTCACTTAATTCCCTAATATGTTTTTTATTATTTTCAGCTAAATATCGATCCACTAGTAAATCTTGCAACAAATATCCCACATCAAAAATTCTTCTTCTGCGAGCTGCGGCAGCGGCTCGAGTTTTGTAGCCATAATCTTTCATATATTCATCAATTGTGCAGTCCTCGCAAATTATCAATGGCTTTTTAGCCAACGGATTTGAAGATCCTAAACGCTTTTTTCTGCGCTGGCAAAGAGAACAGACAAATCCGTCTTCAACCGTATTAATACCTAATTGCGTATATTTCAAAACAAGCTGCGGCAAAACCGTGCGCAATCTCTTGTTTTGATATTCCTCAAATATTTTCTGATAGTACTCACTGCAAAGAAGCTGATTTCTAAGGATTTCCAAACTTTTATACGCACTCGGTGGCAAACTGCTAATGTATTTAAAACGTTTGTATTTTCTCTCATAAAAATGTTCCAGCATTGCATCCAATTCAGTTATGAACTTGCCAATTCTTTCTTGGTTTTTCAAAATAAGTTTCTCATCTTGCTCATTTTTTCTGAAATCGCTGAAAGACGCACGCAAAAAATGAATCAGATAGATACCTACATGGATTATAGCTTGCCTTATATGCCCAGAGGGATTTGTCATACAATACAACACGAATCGTGCGCAAGCTTCAAAATTGCGGTCATCTTGATCCACGGACATAAACGCATATTTCAAAGATCCAATGAAGGCAATCTTGTTGCTCTCATTTTTAATAGCTTCAAAGTTTCCGAATTCAGAAATAAACATTTCAAGAAACTCTTTTCGATCAGCCGATTCCCTGTCAGAATCATCCCAAATTTTTTCAAGCGCTTTATTGGCAAGTTTGATTTCTTCCTTGCTTCCTGTCTTTATTTTTTCAATACATTCTCGCAGTTCATGCTTTTTCATAAGCTTATATTTTCTGAATTATTATTTTCTCACCCCTATAAAATAACAACAAAACCTAGTAAATGCAACTAAAAAAATAGATATGCCAAATCTCGCATATTTACCAAAATTAACATATCCAAAAAAATTCCAAGCTTGCAAAAGTTGTTATTTTTTGGCAATTGCCAAATTTTAACAACTCAAGAGAAAAATTTTCAGCACAACTCATGTGCATTTTACAGTGCCTAATAAATTTTCATTCAGACCCATATATTAATATATGGGTCTGGTTCTCATCAGGCTCAAAATGAAACTTTACTATCTAAATATGCATTTTTTTGACACGCTTTTTGTTTTTTGAAATAGCTCGAGTTCTCGAGGGCAGGATTTGATAGCTTGGTAAAATAAGACTATTTATTCTTTTCGTAACTTTGTTTTATTAAAGGCATCAAATTTATAAACTCAGACGAAGAAGATATACTAAACTCATAATCTCCATTGCCCCAGTGTCCAATTCCAGAAACATCCCTACTAATTCCATAAGGATCATTTAATTCCCCTTTTGGCATATTGAGCCAACATTTAATCTTACCCTTCTGTGGTAATACATCAATAAAATTAGAAGATGCCTTAAATGCTATATATTTCTTTTTTGGCACAATTTCAATTTTGTTATCTAAGCTCAAAATTTGATTCTTAAGCTCTTCATAAAGATCTACTATTTCTTCATCAGCAGTTTTTAAATAATCATCTTCCGTGTAAACCCTAACTTCCTCAGTTACCCTTTCTACTGTTTCACTTGATTTACTAATCTTATTGATTGACTCAGATGTTTCTGGAGACTTCAGTCTATCGTATTGAATTAAATCATTTTGATATTTTGTGATTTCCCACAGTTCAATCGGTAAATCCCTAAAATTTATGGCTTGCTGTTGATATTTTGAAAAAACTGGTGAAACAAATATCACCCTTGATTGAGACCAATCGACATCATCTCGTTTTAAGTTGGTATTAGCACTTTCATTATACTCCAAAATAAAATCGGCCTTATTATTCAGCATTAATGAAAGATATGCGTACCCTTGATCTATGACACTGAAATTTTTGTCTCTTTTATATTCAATGATCACGAAACTTTTATTCTCAGCATCGAATGCTAAAGTATCAAATCTCAAATTATGTAACGCTAGTTCTGATTTTACAAATTTCAAACCAAAAACATATTCAAGATTTTTTTCAGTAATTATTTGAATTTCTTTTTCCAATTTAAATGATTCTTCTTTGATAGTTACAAGCTTATGATTTTGTAAATTATAGAGTGCCATATTTTTTGAACAATAAAAATTTATTTCACATTTCACTGTTTTCATCATAAGCTAAACTTTTTGAAATATCAAGAAAGTTTACTTTATGATGAAAACTTTTTTATCTCCCCAAGCATGCCAAATCAAATAAAGTTGCGTGCTAGCAAGGAGGCTCAACCTCCATATGGAGGTTGAGCCTCCAACAGTTGGTTGGCTAAATTTAGATTTATTTATTTTCCCCACCAAAAAACAGCCCGCAGGCTGTTTTTTAATTTCGTAGATTCGTATTTCATTCGTAGTTTCGCATCGGAAACTATTTTTTAGCGATAATCGTCTCGGCCACGTTCTTTGGCACTTCGTTGTAGTGCGCAAATTCCATGGAATATGAAGCACGTCCTTGAGTCATGGATCGCATTTGAGTTGCATATCCAAACATATTGGCCAAGGGAACTTCAGATTCAATTTCTTTCACGCGAGCATTTCCCTCTCCGCGATCATTAATTTCCTTGATCATCCCACGACGAGCATTAATGTCGCCCACGATGTCACCCATGAATTGTTCCGGCACAGTCACCACCACTTTCATAATAGGTTCCAAGATGATTGGGTTGGCGCGTTTGACCGCTTCTTGCACGGCCATTGAACCAGCGATTTTGAAAGCGGCTTCAGAGGAGTCGACTTCATGGAAAGATCCATCATAAAGGGTCACAATCACGTCCACCATTGGATAACCAGCCAACACACCATTTTCCAAAGCTTCTTTGGCTCCCCTATTAATCGGAGTGATGTATTCTTGAGGAATAACTCCACCTTTAATTTCATCGAAGAATTCATAGCCCTTGCCTTTTTCTTCTTGCGGACGCACTTTGAGCCAGCAATGTCCATATTGTCCACGTCCTCCAGACTGTTTGATGTATTTTCCTTCAGCTTGCGCTTCGCTTTTGATGGTTTCGCGATAAGCCACTTGCGGTTGACCAATGTTAGCTTCCACTCCAAATTCTCGTTTCATGCGATCAATAATGATGTCAAGATGAAGCTCGCCCATTCCGGAAATAATGGTTTGCCCACTTTCCTCATCGGTGCGCAATCGCAAGGTTGGATCTTCTCCAGCCAATTTGCGAAGAGCAAGTCCCATTTTTTCTTGATCAGCTTTAGTCTTCGGTTCCACCGCAATGTCAATCACAGGTTCTGGGAAAACAATATTTTCCAAAATGATTTGCTTTTGTTCATCGCAAAGCGTGTCACCAGTGGTCGTGCTTTTGAGTCCCACCAAGGCGCCGATTCCGCCAGCTCGAATTTCATCAATTTCTTCGCGATGATTGGCATGCATTTGCAAAATTCGTCCAATTCTTTCTTTTTGTCCATTAGTGGCATTAACCACATATGAACCAGCCTTGAGAGTTCCCGAATAAACCCGAAAGAAGGTTAGTTGTCCCACGAAAGGATCGGTGGCAACTTTGAAAGCCAAGGCTGAAAAAGGTTCGTTGTCATCAGCGGCTCGTGTAACTTCTTCGCCATTTTTTGGATTAGTTCCAATCACTGGAGGCACGTCCAAAGGTGATGGCAAGTAGTCAACCACAGCGTCCAGCACCAATTGCACGCCTTTGTTGCGAAGGGCAGTTCCCGTGAAAACTGGCACAAGTTTGGCAGCCAGCACGCCTCGACGGAGAGCAGCTTTCAGTTCTTCCGTTGAAATTTCTTCGCCACTCAAATATTTTTCAGTCAAAGCATCATCAGTTTCAGAAATTTTTTCAATCATTTTTTCTCGCCACTGTTTGGCTTTTTCCACGAGTTCAGCTGGAATTTCATTTTCCACCACTTTGATGCCCATCTCGCCTTCAAAAGTGTAGGCTTTCATTTTCATCAAATCAACCACGCCAGAAAATTCACTGCGTTCGCCAATTGGAATTTGCAGCGCCAAAGCATTAGGAGTCAAGCGATTCCAAATTGAGCCCAACACAAAATCAAAATCAGCGCCTTCTTTGTCAATTTTGTTGACAAAGCAAATACGCGGCACGTGATATTTGTCAGCTTGTCGCCACACTGTTTCAGATTGCGGTTCCACGCCTTCTTTGCCATCGAAAATAACCACGGCGCCATCCAGCACGCGCAATGAGCGTTCAACTTCCACTGTGAAGTCCACGTGACCAGGAGTGTCGATGATGTTGATTGGATGACCTTTCCAACTGCATTTAGTGGCCGCAGAAGTGATGGTGATGCCGCGTTCTTGTTCTTGTTCCATCCAGTCCATCGTGGCAGCGCCTTCATGCACCTCTCCGATTTTGTGAGTGATCCCAGTGTAAAACAAAATACGCTCCGTGGTGGTGGTTTTTCCGCCATCAATGTGAGCGATGATGCCAATGTTTCTTAATTTGGAAATGTCATTTTCTTGAGACATAATTTTTTTTGTTAGATAAAAAATAAGACCTATAAGACCTATACAGTCATATAGGTCTTATTGAAATTTAAACTAGGCGAAATGTGCAAAAGCTTTGTTAGCTTCGGCCATGCGGTGAGTGTCATCGCGTTTCTTCATCGCGCTGCCAACCTTGTTTGATGCGTCAATGAATTCATCAGCCAATTTCTCAGCCATTTTCTTGCCCTTCTTCGCGCGGCAAGCTGCCAAAATCCAACGCACAGCCAAAGTCTGACGGCGTTCTCCAGAAACCTGAATCGGAACTTGATAGTTTGCGCCACCAACTCGCTTTGATTTCAATTCCAAAAGGGGAGAAACATTCTTGATTGCTTGTTCAAAAACATTCAGACCGCCTTTTTTGGTTCGTTCATGAATAATATCAAAAGATTCATAGATAACTTTTTCAGCCACACTTCGTTTGCCATCTTGCAAAATTTTGCCAATGAAACGACCCACCAAGACATTTCCATATCTCGAGTCAGCTTTCCATTGTTTCTTATATACTCTTTTTCTTCGTGCCATATTTTTTTATACTGATTTTAACAGATCCTTGACGGATTTTTACGGAGCACGGATATCCGTGATCAGTGTTTATCAGTTTTATATCAGTGTTAATCTGTTAAATATAATTATTCGGTTTTTGCCTTCGGTCTCTTGGCTCCGTATTTGCTGCGACCTTGGTTTCGTTTGTCAACACCGGCGCTGTCCAAAACTCCACGCACAATGTGATAGCGCACACCTGGAAGATCTTTAACTCTTCCTCCGCGGATCATCACGATTGAATGCTCTTGCAAATTGTGTCCAACTCCTGGGATGTAAGCTGTGACTTCCATGCCATTGGTCAAACGAACACGAGCGATTTTTCGCAGCGCTGAGTTTGGTTTCTTTGGAGTGGTGGTGCTGACCTTAATGCAAACTCCACGCTTAAACGGACTCGAAGTTTGCTTCGGTCGGTTTTGAAGCGTGTTAAAAATTGTCATCATCGCTGGTGACTTTGATTTTTTGGTTGACGATGTGCGTCCTTTCTTCACTAACTGATTGATTGTTGGCATAGTGCGCTTCGCTTTAATTTCTAATTTCTAATTTCTAATTTCTAATTTCCGCCAAAGGTTGATCAGCCCTTGGCTGAAATTCCTCCTTTTTCAGAATTAAATTTCAAAAATCAAAATTGAAAAATATAAGTTCATTTTTTAATTAAGCATAGCCTGTGGGAAATCCGTCCAGAACGAAACGAACCTCGACTGACTACTTTCTAAAACAAAACAGCCAAAAATTTGGCTACTTGACTAACAAAAGTAGTTTACCTAACTTTTGTAAATATGTCAAACGAAGTGACGTCAAAACACCACTGAAGGCCGTAGCTTGACTTATTTTCCAAAATATGCCAAACTATTGAGTCATTTTGAAATATAATAGCAAGACGAAAAGATTAGGTCTTTAACAACCAGAGTTTTGCATTTTTTATTTTTTTGAAAAAATTCCAATAACCATAAATGTTTGAGAAATGAAACTTCTTAAAATAAAAACCCGGACAAAAACAGCAACCATTGAAGAAGCAGAGGAGGCTTATTACAATGGCGACGGCATACGGGATGCTGATGGTGGATTTATTTATTCCCTCAAAGAAGAAAATCCTGGTGACAATTGTCATCAAAAACAAAATTGCAAAACTTATACAGTTACATTTGGCCCTGAGAAGCCAGATTTCAAATCCTTTAAAAAAGGTTTTAAAATAATTCCTAAGTTGAAGGAACAATTTTAAAAAAAGAAGCATTATTATAAGAAAGGTACCAACCTAGTTGCTCTGCCTTTCTTTTTTTATTCAAAAAAAATTTCAACCCAAGTAACTTTCTAGATAGTCACGCTGAAAAACAAACTCAGCATGGTGTTGAGAAAAATTCCAAGCGGAGTTGAAAAGATGAAGATGAACATCAAAAGGAGCACGAAGCCATATTGTTCAAGCATGAGCATGGTTTCAGTTTTGATTGGCAGAAAAGTGAATAAAATCTTGGAACCATCCAACGGCGGAAAAGGAATTAGATTGAAAAAAGCCAGCAGCACGTTCCAAAAAATCACCATTGTCATCAAAGTGAAAACAATCGCCCCAAGAGAACCAGCTACCAGTGCTGAGAGCTGAGTCCAATTGCCCATCGCCACACTGACAATAATGTCGCCTTTGACGGCTGTTGGCAGCGTGATCATTCTGCCCACGATTGCGGCCGCCAAGGCCAACACAATGTTCGAACCAGGTCCGCCCAGCGCCACCAACATCGGCCCGAATTTTTGATTTTTCAAATTGAAGGGATTGTAAGGCACTGGCTTGGCCCAACCAAAGGCATAGTGGAAACCGGAAGTCACCAACATGATGAGCGGCACCAAAATTGAACCAACTGGATCAATGTGATTAAAAATGTTGAAATTGAGCCGCTGGGCATATTTGGCCGTCGAATCGCCCAACCAAAGCGCCACAAAGCCATGCATGACTTCATGAATCACGATTGAATAAATCAGAATGAGGATATAAAAAGCAATTAAAACAATTGAATTTAGGTCCACAGAAATGGAACATAGATCACAAAGCATGGAACATGGATGAGCCCTGCTTTATGTTATGTGTTTTATGTTATATGACTTTAGTCTTGTCAAAACTCAATAGCTATGATACAGTAAACCTTGTAATAAATCAACATCATCATAGAACACGTAGCATAAAACACGAAGCATATTTTTCTTAGAACATAAGAAGATTGATTTCTTGTTTCATGTTTCATGTTCCATGTTTCATAACTATGAGTAGAGTATGCAGCGTTTGCGGTCGTGGAACTACAGCTGGAAATTCCCGAAGCCATTCAAACATCGCCTCCAAAAGAAAATTTGCAATCAATATTCAATCCAAAAAGATTGACGGAAAGAAAGCCAAAATTTGCACCAAGTGCATGAAGACTGAAAGCAAATAAGGCGATTACGCCTTGCTATCGTCGCTCGCTCGGAAATGAAAGATTACTTTCGTTTCTCTCGCTTCTCTAGATAATAAAATTTTTCTTATTGAAAGCGACTTCAAAAAATCCCCTGCCGAAAGGCTGGGGATTTTTGGTTTTGATTTTTAAAAGAGTTGAAAAAAATTGCGATAGCTAAAAATTTCAATTATGCACCCCGAAATAAAAAACTAAAAAAATTAAAACAAACTAAACCAATTTACCATTAAATACCACTAGCTTTTCGAGATGTCCTTATGTGGTTGAATGGACTTTTTGACTTCGTTACCATATGTAGTTGTATGGTAACAAAGTCAAAAGCTTTTAGAGTTGAAAATAATTGCCTGCCCGAAATGTCATATCGTGACAGGCGGGCGATAGCTAAAAATTTCAATTGTGGGATATTACAATATACTGAAATATTGTAACAGAAAATAATTAAGCTCATTGGCTGGATGTTTATTATCTAGCGAAGTGAGCGACGATAACAAAAGATTGATACCTCACCAATTTTATCGATGTGAGCCCGAAGGGTCCAGGGCCTGCCTACCGGTAGGCAGGCTTGCCCTGGGGTATTAATACACTTTTATTTGAAACGAGCCCTGAAAAAACTAAGGGCAAAGAAAATTGTGGCGGCCAAGGCAAATGCAAATTCGAGCAATAAAGCTAGCCTGCTTTTTTCAGCCTTTTTTTGAGCAGCACGCAACTGCTCAAAATTTGCATCCGCTTGTTTGCTATTGCGCTCTGCGCCCAACACGATTGGCCCGCCAAGAAATTTAAACAAATTTTTGTCAGCCCTAGCCAGTATGGCGAAAAAAGAATTTCTTTGTCGCATTGCTTGAAAAGTAACGAAAGTTTCTTCATCTTGAATTGGATTTTCCTCCATAGCTAGCAACTGCCCTTTGAGATTTTCTTCCAGGACTTGATAAAACAAATTCTGCTGCTCTTCAGAATTTTTCGACAAATTAAAATTTGAACTGAAAAGCACTTTTATTGGCTCACTGGATTTTGTCACGCCACCACCTTCAATAAATTTCGTTGTTGTTGAAATTGTTTTGATTTGTTTTTTCTTTTTGTGGCTGGCTGTTTTTTTTCGATTTGAACCAGAATTTTCCTGAGCCGCCGCTGACTGGGTTGGCGCAACTACAGCTTCCGTCACTGGCTGGCTGCCTGAATTAGAATTAGAATTAGAATTAGAATTAGAGCCACCATTTGAATTAGAACCTGAATCTGGATCAGTATTTCCATTGTTTTGATTTCCGCCGCCAGCGCCGCCACTTCCACCAGTCTGGTCTTGATTGCCACTGCCATTGTCTGCCGGCGGATTGCTTGGAGTTTCAGCTTGCTTGACTTCAAACGACACTCCGACGGAGTTGTAGTTCCCTGCCTCATCATAAACATTGATCCAAAAAACATGCTGGCCCAGCGCAAGCTTTGCAAAATCAATCGAGTCCGCCTCAAACAGCTGACTGTCATCATCCAGATATTTTTCAACCACAAGATCTTCTTCTTTGGAAACATTATCCGAAACTGAAAAAACAATTGGCAAAATTTGATCATTGGCATATGCCTTGCCATCCTCGGGAGCTTGCAATGTGATGGTTGGCGCAATTTCATCTTGCAATTGAACATCTTGAATTGGCGTGACTGGATTTTTCGGATCAACTGTCACCACAAAATTTTGCGTTTGATCTTTCTGAGTCTGAACGACTTGAACTGCCTCTTGCTGATTTTCGTTTTTGTGATCGACATATTCAGTTGCTAAATGATAGTTCCCATTTTCATGACCTTGAAGCTCAACGTGATATTGCCCATTTTTCACATTCGGCACTGACACGATTTTGAAACCATCCTTGCCTTCCTCCTGCGCATAGCGGACATCAGTGTCTTCATTGTTATCCTTGGGCGCCGAGGCTCCATCTGGGTCAGATACTTTCAAATCTCCTGGTGCATCGGTCCAAAAAATAATTTCATCTTTAATTTCTGGTGAATCGAAAGTGTCAGTCAAAGTTTCGCCCAGCAGATCAGCCACAATTTTCTCCGATTTGCTGACAATTGCACTGTGGTCATAGTTCAGCACTGCCCAAAAATTGCTGGGAATGTCACCAGATAATCTCAGCACTTCGCCATCACCGCTGGCATCATCTCGCACTGGATCGAGCGGACTCGGCTTGCCATCCAACCAAAGCCCCGCTTGATCAGAATCAACAAATGGAATTTTGCTCACAGTCGGCTGTTTGTCGCCCAAAATGATGCTCAAATCAGTTTTGGTTTTCAAGCCAGCAACCGACTTATTCAAATCCAGCAAAAAATCATTCCGCTCTTGCATGTCAAAAAAATTTTTGAGTTCGTCTGCCTTGCCAGTTGGAAAAAGAAAATCATAAACTGGCAGCAAATCTTTGAGGGAAGGAATATATTTATGAATAATATTATATCTACTAGTTTCTAAATTTATTAACTGCAAATATGCAAGATAATAAACCATGGCTGTTCTACTACTCCAATTTTTTGGAATATAACCGCCTTCCCACAAAGTATAAACATCTGAAGAACCTCGATTGGGTGGCGCAATCATAATCAAATTGTCCACGTTGTTGGCATAGCTGGAACTTTGCACATAGCTGCGCGCCACCAACGATCCCATGGAATGAGTCACGAGGTTCACCTGCGTCACATCATTCAGTGTCAGCGCTTTTTTGATGAGGGGCTTGAGATATTTTTCCGCTGACTCGCCGTTGCCTTGACGCCAGTCATAATAGGCAATGAAAAAATTCTTGCCTTCTTGATAACCCATGACCTTGAAAGCTTTGAGGATGCCGTCATAGGTGTGATCAAACATCGTCCAATTGTCAGCGAAAACTCCACCAATCATCAAATCTGGGTTGATGGAAGCGCCAATGCCGGGAATGAAAATCACTGGTTTTTTCGGAATGGTTGGATCGCTTTTGTCCCAAGGTCGAAACAGCACACTGGTTCCAACAATACGATTGCCCGAACCGCTTTTATTGGGGCCCTCTGTGTTGCCTTGATTATCATAACCATAATATGGCCCACTAGCATCTCCCCAATAATTATATCTGGCATCAAAGTAAGTGTACCGATATGCCTCTACGCCAGCATTCCGGTTGTCGCTAAGGATGCTATTTCTAATTTTCGGCGTGTAATTATAAACCGAGTTACTAACATAAATCCCGTCGTAATTAAACGTTAGCTTCAAGCTGTCCAAAATTGGCTGAACGCATTGAAGCGCTATTCCAGCAGAAGAAGCAAAACTGATTTCGGTGTTTCTGACCGTCAAATCCCGATAGGAAAAATTGCACTGAGAATTTACATAAGTTACGCCATTGCTAGCATTCAAAATTTTGACATATTCAATCAAAACTGGCTGACCAAATCCGACCCAAACCCTGAGGCTATCCCAACTTCCGCTGCGACTAGGCATTTTGGAGGAACAATCTTGCTGCGTGTCCCCACCATAATTAGAGTCACAGGCACTTGTGAACACAATCTTTTCCAAAGGACTGCCCACAGCCGTGAAAGCACTTTGAATGCCCAGGCCGGGCACTGTCGGTCCGCCATCACTTTCAAAATTTTGAAATTTGATCACGGTGCCAGCTTCAATGACCAGCGGTGCTTTGATTTCAATGAAATTTTGAATGACATAAGGGCTATTGGCCTTTGTCCAAGTTGTTGGCACAATGACATCATTGGTCACCAAAACCAAAGCCTGCGCCACTTTGACGCCCCAAAAAATCCAAACGAGCATTGCAATTCCCAAGTGAAGTCCTGGAAAAATTTTCTTTCGCATATCTAATGCGCTCCCCCTCTTTTTGAAAACAAAAAATAATTATTACTCAGAGGCTTAGCCTCTTTAGGTGCAGTTAGCTTAAGATCAGAAACTAAAAATAATTGTGCAATTGATTGAAAGCCTGTGGCAACAGCACCAGCGCCCAAAACAAGAAAATCGAAATGAAAAGGACCAAAGAAAGAAGCAGCCCGCCCGCAAAACTTTTCAGCGTGAATTTTTGTTGGACAATTTTAATGAAAATCAAAGGAGAAATAATTATGAAAAAAAATACCATAAATGAATATCCTAAAGATATGTTATCAAAATAATAAAGGACGTCATAACTATTTACAGGCTTTAATAAAAAATCATACAGCCATGTCAAAGAAAACCAGAAAAATAGTAAGGTTAAAATTGAACTCACAACCAAATATCGCCCCACGCTTTTCGCCCGCAAAAAACCCAACCAAAAAAACGGTGAGATGATCACGCCGGCAAACGCAAGAGAGGCCAAAATAATGCCAAGAATTTTCATTTTTGTTTTAAGCCAAGCCCTTTAAAAGTTGAAAAACTGATATCGATATTATACCACACAATTTCAAAATAATCCAAAAATATTAACCTGTGAATTCAGACACAATAATTTTCCAAAAAGCTTCCTCAGTTTGGTGACATTTGCTTTGATACTTTCGAGTATCAAAGTGTTTGCCACTTTTGAAAAAAGAAAAGCTAGATCAGCTGTTAACCTGAATAATTAAAATTGAAGGCTATTCCAAGCAACATTTTTTAAATTTCTTGCCAGACCCACATGGGCAAGGGTCATTTCGCTTGGTGCTTTTGATTTTTTGAAAAAGAATTTTTGGTTTTTCATTTTCATTTTTCTCCAAAAAACTTTCACATTCTTGCAAGGCCAAAGTTGCCCAAGTTCGCAGACTTTCATTTGGATTTTCAGAATATTTTTGCAAGGCTTCACGTGCCACCTCTTTTTTCGCATGAGCCAGAACCAGCAATGCCACTTTCTTATCTTCAATCAGGGAATCCTGCGAAAGCAAAGTTTTCTGCGCTTTGATGATTTCACCTTCTGGCATTTCCAAAAAATATTCCCGCGGAATTTTCTCATGATAGCTCACATATTCAATAGTTGATTTTCCCTCTCTGGAATTTGGGTCATCCAACTGCATAATCGAACCTGCCAGCCCCCTGTTCTGCATGGCCTGCATAAAATCAGCAATTTCATCCTCTTTTAAACTTCCCTCATCCAAAAATTTGATCAAATCTTCTTCTTTCAGATTGTTAAATTTGTTGCTCATGGTGCTCCTTTTATGAATTTAAATTTGGTGACATTTACTTTGATACTTTCGAGTATCAAAGTAAATGTCAGATTTGAAAAATGCGCTTTACTTTTGATAATGTGGTAATTTATCACACCACGCTGTTACCTAATAAGGGTTATTTTAATTTTGCTACGTTTGTTACGTAGCCTGCTACGCAGCAACCATAATTAACCCGCATCCCCACTCTGCTCCCATTTTTGCTGCTTGAAAAGAATAATTTTCCTATATCAATTTTACTATTGGAACAGTTCTTTCACGTCTGACCAGGTGAGTTTCCTGAAAAGGTCATTGCTTTCGCCGATCATATTGTCGAAAAGTGATTTTTTCTTGTTTTGCAAGGCCACGATTTTTTCCTCAATCGTGCCTTTGACAATCAGGCGATAGACATTGACAGAATTTTTCTGACCAATACGATGAGCCCGATCAATGGCTTGATTTTCGACGCTAGGATTCCACCAAGGATCAAAGATGATCACATTGTCAGCCGAAGTCAGATTAAGCCCCGTGCCACCAGCCTTTAAGCTTATTAAAAAGACCGGGATTTTTTCATTGCTGTTGAAATCTTGCACCAATTCTTTGCGGTTATTGGTTTTGCCAGACAGATAATGATAGCCAATTTCCTGCTCTTCTAATTCTTTGGCCAAAATATCCAGCATCTGCGTGAATTGACTGAAGACCAAAACTTTTCTGCCGGCCGAAACAATTTCGCCAACCAATTCCAAGAATAATTCCAATTTAGCGGAAGCATATTTTTTGTGATTTTTGTCTTTCAGGAGCAAGACTGGATGATTGCAAACTTGACGCAACTTGGTCAGCCCTGCCAAAATGTGAATCTGCGATTTGGCAAAACCTTTTTCCGCCACCACCTCGGCTAAATCATTTTTCACATTCTTCAAAATTTCTTGATACAAAATATTTTGTTCGCTTCCAAGTTGGCAATGCGAAACTTGTTGAATTTTCGCTGGCAATTCTTTCAGCACTTTTTCCTTCGTGCGACGCAACACAAAGCAGGCTGTTTTCTTGCGCAAAGCTTCCAAGGCTGTGCTATCTGCCTCTTTCATGATGGGTCTTTCAAATTTTTCTGCAAAAGCGTGCTGAGTGCCCAAAAATCCTGGCATCAAAAATTCAAACAGCGACCAAATTTCTGAAACAGAATTTTCCAAAGGTGTGCCCGTGAGCGCCAAACGATAGTCGGCGTTTATTTTTCTAACGGCTTTAGCGTTCTGGGTTTTGTGATTTTTGATATATTGCGCCTCATCCAAAAAGCAATAATTGAATTTCAGTTTATCGTATTCAAGTTGATCTTTTTTGACTGAAGGATAGGAAGTAATCACCAAGTCAACTTTTTTCAAAGTTTTAAGTTGAGCTTGTCTTTCGGTCGGTGCGCCACTGATGACCAAAACTTTCATCGCTGGAAAAAATTTGATGGCTTCATCTTCCCAATTGAAAAGCAATGTTTTCGGACAAATCACAATTGAAGGTTTCTTTTTGATTTTGTTCATTTCAATCAAACTCAGGGCCTGCAACGTTTTGCCCAACCCCATGTCATCAGCCAAAATTCCACCAAAGCGATATTTGCGCAAAAAATAAAACCAGTTGATGCCATCTTTCTGATAGTCGCGCAAAGGTTTTTTAATTTTGGCAGGAATTGCCACTTTCTCTACTGGCTTACCACTCTGCGCTTCAGCCATAAAATTCTTAAAACTCTTGGCAATTTTCCCGCTATAATACGGTGAACTTGTTAGCACATCTTCCAGTTCTGGGGCGTGAAAAAGTTTGCCTTCAAATTTTTGGCCTTCTCTTTGATAAAAACTTTCCAACATCCGCACGAATTTTTCCAATTCCGCACGGTTGGTTATTTTTAAAATTCGACCGTCAGCTAATTTCAAAAATTGTTGTTTATCTTTAATATATTTTTGCAAATCTTCTAGGGTGATGTTATTTTCCCCACAATAGCAAGCCACATCAAATTCAAACCAATCATTGGATTTGTCAAAAGAAACGTCATAGTCAACTTTGAAGTTTTCTTCCACGAAATCAAAATTGTCATGAATATATTCCAAGGGGTAACCGAGGGCTTTCACATTTGTCCAATTTTCGCTTTGAAATTTTTCGATTTGTTTGACGCTTTTTTTCACGCAATGCACCGTTTTCGAAAAACCCAATTGCTCCTCTTGAGAAAATTTTCGAAACAAGGCAATTTCAGCCTTGGAGGCCATTTTCGCATAATTGATTTTGTCGCCCACAATTTCCAAGTGATATTTTTCGCGTCCGGAAAAATATCTTTTTTGAAAACTTGGTTTGCCACCCCGCATTGATTTATAAACTATTTGCGCCACATCAAACTTGGCAAAACCATAATCCATCGTGGCGCGCAATTGCAAAAAATGGTTAGCATTGTCATAGTCGACCATAATTGCAGGTCCAAGCTTTTTAAATTCTTTAATTTCAAATTTCGCAGACAAATCAGTTTCTAATTCAAAAAGTTCCCTGACTTTTTCGATAAATTCATTAAGTCGAATTATTTCCGTGTCTTCCAAAATTGTCTCAGCTCTATTCAGCAGCTCGTTGTCATTAGGCTGATAATAATAATTTTGATAATAACTAATGCTTTTCATAATTTTCCCAACAGCTCCAGCCAAAATTTCTGGCAAAGAAATTATTGCTAATTGAAAATTATCAAGCACAATTAAATATTGCCCTCGCAAATACATCCTATTTTGCTTGGTCAAAAAAAATTCTCCAGCTAAACCAAACAAAAGTTTTTCTTGCTCAACTCTTTCTGTGCCCTGCCAATCATATTCTTTTTTGAAAAATAATTTTGCTTTAAATTTGGATCCATCATCCCTGAAAGTCACCCGACTGCTAGCAGCTTTGCTATTCGCAAAAATACTAACCCCTATTTCTTTCGCTAAGCTTAAAATTTTCCCATAGTCACTTGACTCATCATCATTATACCAAGCACTAACATCACTTAAGGCTGACAATAATTCTTTCTGCTTTCCCGTAAGTTGATTTTTTTCACGCCCCAACAATTCGCCAGCATTAACCATCCAATAACTATCGTTGGGCTTGTTTTTCTCGTGTAATTCGATTTTGAATTGATAATCAGTTTTCAGCACCAAACAATATTTTTGCAAAAAACGCTCGCCGAGATTTTCCACCACCCTTGGTTTTTCTAGCGATTCTGCTTGCACGCCAAGCTGCAAACTCCCAACGGAGACTTTTTTCTCAAGTTCTTTCAACACAAAATCCGGAATATTTTCGGCATCAATGCCGATGGATTTGAGCCGAGCTTTCAAATCTGCAATTTCATTATTTTCTTGTTTTTTTGAGGTCACAATTTCCGCATCTTTGATTTTGATTTTACTTTTGCTTCTTGGCGCATATTCTTCAGCTATTTCCTCATCCTCATCCGCATAATATTCTGCATCTTCCCAGCTTTGTGTTTTGTTTTGTGCAATTTTTTTCAGCCACAAAACTAAACTGCCTCCAAAATCTTCGCCTTCATTTTCAACAATATTTTCTTCCTCCAGAAATTGTGCATAAAAATCCAAAAATTTGAGCGCCAACGCCACGGCGTGCTTGCAATCTCCCCAATCATAGGGACAACTGCAAATGAATTTTTGGAAACTATTTTTGCTAAAATCAAAAACTGCAGTCGTTTTATATTCATCAGAACCCATCACAAAAGCCGAGAGCTTTATTTTTCCTCCCTGCAAAAGTTGCGACGTGATTTGCCCAACCAAATCGTCTCGATAATAACTCACCCCTCGCGAATATACCGTCGCTCCCACCATTCGCCTGAGTTCATCTTTGAGCTGTTGCTTGCTGAAAATTCCTTGTTCCATGGAAAATTTTTTTCAAAAAAACTGAACCTTCAGTGCTCTGAAAGTTTAGTCTTTGCCTTATTTCCACCTATTAAATTAACTTCCTAAAACTAGTCAATATTTCATAGCTCAGTATCGCCCAATTTTTCCCAAAATGCAAGCAATCCACCATACGCAAGTTATTCTCAAAAATTAAACTTTTTTAACCCAAAAAAACACTACCATATGAAGTAGTGTGGCAGTAAAAAACTATTTCGTTCTCTTCGCCGTCTTTGCCTCCTCTTTTTCAACGCCTTTGGCTTTTTTGTCGACCTTGAAAAGTCTGGTCAAATAAAGTGAAATCAGCACCACCACGATGGTCACAACAATTGCGTAGAGAAATTTAGCCAGCAGACCGCCGCTTGAATCAGAGAAAAATCTTTCAATGAAAGCTTTAATGGCTTCGTTCCAAGCCAGGCCAGCGACGAGTCCAAAACTGGTGAGAATATAGCCCAAGGTTTTTTCACGAATTTCCCTTTCAAGTTCCGCACCTTTATCTTTGAGGGTCACAATTTTTTCTTTGATTTGTTGCATAGTGTTTTTATGGAGGCTCAACCTCCATTATGGAGGTTGAGCCTCCATAAAAAATTAACGCTTAAAAAAGTTTATTGGCGGGTTTGTCGAAAGTCATTTTGCGATAGACATCTCTGGTCGTCTGCACGTCGCGTTTGCAATATTCTAAAATATCGTTCACCTTTCCGTTGGCGAAAAACTCAGCGACTTGGCTGCCGTCGATGCCTTCATCTTTTGGCGAAGGCACGCCCAAGGCCAACGCCAACTTTTCCAAACCAATCATCCCACTGCTCCATTTGGACCATTCCCGCATCGTGTCAAAGATTGGATAATTTCGATAGCGAGCAAAATTCAGTTCGTAGGCAGGTTTAACATCCAGCACAATCGAGCGTTGATAAATGAAACGCAAATCAAAATCCATCACGTTGTGTCCAACAAATTGCACACCATAATCTGGACCGCCATAGCCACCCCGTGAAGGCGAACTGATGGAATCGACAATTTCCCAAAAGCGTTTCAGCGTTTGGCGCTCATCGTTTTCGTGATAAAGCGTTTCTGGCGCGCCATCGTCAATGGCAAAGCCGATGCACAAAATGCGCCCGAAAGCGCCATCAAAATTGGTCGCCCCGACGAAATCTTCAAAAGTTTCGCCTTCACTTTTTTCGCTTCCTTGCTTGGCGACTTTCTTGTCATATAGTTTTTGCAAAATTTCAAACTTATCCTCGCCTGCCGGCAAAGTTTCGATGTCTAAAAATATTTTCCGCATCCCAGTAGTAGAAATTCGAATGAGCCATGCTCAAACAATTTTTATTTTAAATTAGATTATTATTTTCTAACCCTTAAACTCTTTCAGCCACAGTGAATAATTTTCGAATTCTCACTACTGGGCATAATGTTTATTTTTTAGTGTTTACTTTTATATTATAGCACAAAAAAATGCCATCACTATGTTTGGCATTTTTATAAAATTCTCAGTTGTTCCACAATCTTCTCATATTCTGGAATTGTTTGAGCCACGAGGTTCCAAAAGCGCTTGGAATGATTAAATTCCTTCAGATGGCAAAGTTCGTGCACGATGATATAGTCAGCGTGACGTTGCGGCAGGAGCAGGATTTTGTAGTTGAAATTAAGATTGCCTTTGGATGAGCAACTGCCCCAGCGGGTTTTTTGATTACGAATGGCAACTCCTTTGTATTTGAAACCATACACCTCATTGAATTTCTCCAGTCGCTTGGCCACCATTTCGCGGGCATGCTCCTTGAGCTTGAGATATTCCACATGGTCATGGCGAGCAAACAGACTGTTGCGGCCAATTTTCTTCATAGCCTTCATTTTTTCCAAAACCCAAGTGGCGTTTTTCTTGATGAAATCATCGGCACTCCAAAAACCCATTCGCCATGGCAAAGTCACCACACAATTTCCATCGCAATAAATGGCCAATTTAAGCCTTTTTGCGGTTCGGTGTTTGCGGACGGTATATTCAATTTTCTCACTATTAAGCGTTATCTTCTTGGTTATACCCATTTCTTCAATTTTATGGCTTAATATTTCCATCACTGCTTGATTAACTCGTTATACCTCGCCACCGTCTGATTGTAAAGCGGGATCGAATTATTGTAACTTTTCACGTCTTGCTTGTATTTTTCCAACAGCGAGTTATAATCCTCCACCGCAGCGTTATATTTTTCAAAGTTTTGCTCATTTTTCCAACTATCCAGGTTGTCTTTTTGCTTCTTCAAATCAGCAACCTCTCCCGAAACAACTTTTTTCTGCGCTTCCAATTTCGCCATCAAATTTTTCAAATCGGTTTTCAGCTTGGTTAACTCAGTTTCAATTCTTTTCGTTTCAATGATGCCCGTATATTCTTTGCCAGGAGTAATTTGATAAATTGTCATTTGCCCAAGGTCTTGCAAATTTTTGATTTGTTGCTGCGCCTGATCAAAAGTTGGAAGTTCGGCAAGATCGGCAGTTTTCTGACTTTGAGTGTTAAATTGCGGAATAAGGCCAATTTTGTTGCCGACGCTAGTGGTTTCGCCAAAGCAATAACCGCTATTGTAGGTCGAATAATTTTGAGGACATTGCACCCCGATGGCCATATGGTTGTCTTGCTCATAAGCAAAAATTGCCACACCATAGCCCAGCTTTCTCAAAATTGAAACTGCCAACAAACTCTTGTCACTGCAAACACCCTTTTGTTCAAAAAGTGTTTCGTATGGATAGAGCATGGTTTCATTGTCAGCTTTGGCCAAAATGTTGCTAGCTTTTGTGTCATCATAGGTGATGGACTGCACAAAAGCCAAGGCAAGTTCCACGACTTGGTCACTGCTCAAGCGATGCTGGGTGCCCAATTGTTGCAAACCACTGGCAAGATTGGCAATGGTCGAATCATTGTCGTTGGCTTTCAAAAACATGCCATAATAGCTTTCTTCCCAGTTGGCCGGCAAGTCACCGGTGTAGGAAAAAATTTTGGGTTGCTTTTGATAATAGACATAGACCGATTGATAAAGCGTCAACGGCAATTCATATTGGACATTTTTGTATTTCCACTGAAAAGTTTTTGTAACTGGTTGTTCCAAGGCAGGAAAAGGCGCTTGCACCATTTTTTCAAATCGACTTCCCAAGGTCGGCGCAACTTGTTGCAAACTGTGAATGCCTCTTTTTTCCGCAATATACCAAAGCACGCCCGCGATGAAAGCCAGTTCCAGAATGACAATGAATATTTTTTTCAGAAAGTTTTTCATATCTCCAGAATATCAAGCTTGAGGAAAAAAAGCAAAACAAAAAACCGACCACGATGGTCGATTTTTGTGTATTCTAGATAGCTACGCGTCTTCGCGAGTATTTCTGTACTCGGAAATACGTGGCGATCCAGGGCCTGGCAACATTCTGGATTGCCACGGATGATTACATCCTCGCAATGACTTTATTTATTCTAAAATTCCATCCAGGTTCACATCATAAAGCATTTGCTCTGAAATGGAACGATAGCTGATGATTTCTTCTTCAGTAAACCAAATTTTGATTTCGCGTTCAGCCTCTTCGGGCTTGTCAGAGCAGTGAATCAAATTTCGCACGGCGCGACCATCAATGCCAGCCAGGTCATAGGAATCCAAAGTCAAATCTCCGCGAATGGTGCCGATGTCAGAAGTCAGCGGTTCAGTTCCCCCAACCAATTTAGTCACAATGCCAACCGCTTGATTGCCTTCAATCACCATGGCCAAAACTGGACCGGAGGTCATAAAAGTCACCAATTGGCCAATAATATCGCGACCATATTCAATCGCCTCTTTTTCCACTGGCATATTATTTTCCTGACGAGCTTTCACAATTCCTTCACCTTTTTTCAGAAACCAAGCCTCGTCCTTATTATAGTGTGTCCAGCATTGCTCGGCCTTTGGCACCAGCAATCGCATCGCGGTGATTTTGAGCCCGGTTTTTTCAAAACGAGAAATGATTTCACCAATAAAATTTCGTTGAATTGCATCCGGCTTGAGGATGACAAACGTTCTTTCTTTGCTTGGGTGCGCCATAATTTTTGGTTATTTATAATTAAATTAAAAAGCGATAAGCTTGCTAGATATTTATAGTCTAGCAAAAGTTTGAGATAAAGCAAGTTTCGTTTGCAAAAAGACAATCAATCCTCATCCGTCTTTGCGAGGAGGTAATCCTCCGAAGCAATCCAGGGCGTTGCAAGGCTCTGGATCGCCACGGATTTTGATTACAAAATCCTCGCGATGACAAAAATTAGAATACACTGCGAAGTGGACTCAAAAATGCAAAAATACGAAAAATTGCAACCTTAAAATGATTTCAAAAAACATTTACTATTTAAATTCTGACATTCATATTCAACATCCCCGCTTTCATCGGTGCGCAAAATTTTCACTTTATGTTGCAAAAGTCTTTGCAAAACTTCTGGACTTGGATGACCATAAGAATTGTTTTTTCCGACTGAAATAATCGCTTCGGTTGGTTTTACTTTTTCAAGAAACTCATTGCTGGTGGCATATTTGGAACCGTGATGCGCAACTTTCAAAAAGTTCGCACTCACATCTTCGCCGCTGCCGAGCAATGAACTATCTTGCAAAGTTGGAAAATCACCCGTAAAAAGAAAGCGGCTGTCCCCAACTGTCAATTTTGCCACCACGCTGGCCAGATTAGTGTCATTGGAGTTAGTGTCTGTCACAGATTCCAAAGGATATAAAATTTGCAAAATTGCGCCGTTGGAAAACTTGATGACCACGTTTTTTTTGGCTTCAATTTTTTCAAGTTTGTGCTGACTTGCCAATTGATCGACAGTTTCTTCCAATTTTTTGAAAGTCTGCGAATTGTTTTGCATTTTGGTTTCCAGCACACTACCAACCTCATAAGTTCTCAAAACGTCAACCAAGCCTCCGATGTGATCTTGATCGGGATGCGTTTCAATTATGGTTTCCAATTTACGATCCCAAAAGGGAATATATTTTCCCAGTTTTTCCAACAACAATTTTCCATCCTTGCCACCATCAATCAACACTTGTTGACTGCCTTGCGAAATCAAAATCGCATCGCCTTGGCCAACATCCAAAAACACCACGCTCAGAGCGTTATTTTGACCATGAAAAACGATAACGCTCAAGATGACAATGAGCGCAATCAGACCACCCAGGATGGGAAAAAATATTTTGCGATGAAGCATAAGGGATGTATGATAACTAATAATTAAGCCTTGCTTTGTCTTTGCGAGGATGTAATCATCCGAAGCAATCCAGCATTACAGAGGTTAACTTTTCTTTTAATAGAAAAGTTACAAAAGAAATCCCGACACGTGCTTGTTGCTGGGGCAAAGACTTCACTCTTCGCTAAAATTTACACTCCGTTCGGCCTACTGACCTCACTGCGTTTCAAAATTTCTTAACGCTCATCACTCGTCTTTTACCTACGCACTGCGCAATGTGCGGAGAGGAAAATGCAAAATACAAAATACTATTTCAAAAATCATACTTCTAAATTTTCTCGACTTTTTATCCAAAAAATTATTCTTATTAATATTATATAGTAAATCGCAATCCACCACACGTTGACTTTTTCAACACCGACACTGGCCCAGGGAAACTCGGCTAAAAGATGAATCAGTTTTATTTCATAGGCCAGCAGCACGAAAGCCAGCCAAGCGAAAACCAAGGAAAGCGGCGTCCAAAGCAAACCAAAAACCATCACCAAAAAAACCAAGAGCATTGAGAGTGGAATCACTGGCAAAATAAAAACGTTAGCCAGAAGTGAAATGAGTGAAGTCAAATGAAAGTTGTAGGCAATGATTGGCAACACAAAAATTTGAGCGCTCAGCGACAAAGTGATTGCTTCTGAAATTCCCAGGGCTTTGTGCTGCTTCACAAAACTCTTTTCCCAAAAATCCGAAGTCAGCACAATGCCCAAAGTCGCCAAAAAAGAAAGTTGAAATCCCACATCCCATCGGAGCAGCAAAGGATTGAGAAATAGCATTATCGCCCCTGCAAAAATGATGGCATTTTCACAAGAAGAAAGCCTTCCATTTTTCATCGCCCAAAGCAAAATGCCGCTCATCACCCCAGCTCGCACTGCCGAAGCTGGCAAGCCGCTCATGATCACAAACAAAGCAATTCCCACAATCGCAAACCAAATTGCCTGCTTGCGCCAAAGCCCCAAGGCAATGCCAAGCAAAATTAGATATTCCGCAATGATCGTCACATTATATCCCGAAACTGCCACGATGTGCGTCATGCCAGTGCGCGAAAAATCACTTTGGATTTCCTTGGAAAGTCCACCACTGCCACCCAGCAAAAGTCCAATAGCCAAAGCGCCTTCTGGCTGAGGCAGCACCTGATTGATTTTGTTTTCAAAAATCCTGCGCATGGCAATTATTTTTCCCAAAAGAAAACTGCCACCGTTTTCTCCAACTTTTTTAATTTTACTTTTTTCACATTGATACAGCACGCCTTCTTTGGCCATATACATGTGATAGTCAAAACTATCATCTTTGCCTGCCTCTCCGGCAGATAAATTTTCAATCGCCTTGACAGTGCAAGTTATTTCCAACAAATCTCCATATTTATATTCCGGATATTGCGGAACTTGCAGCAGGACCGAAATTTTCTCGTTTTGAAAATCAACAATAATATTCTGCCCGAAAGTCGAAGGGCTCACTTTTTGCACAACAGCTTGCTCTTGAAAATTTTTTCCCAAAAATGTTAAATTGCTGGCCTGTGATATTTTGCTGTCAGTTTTCCACAACCCAAATACGAAAGAGAGCAACAAAAAAGCGACCAGTGTCGCCATTTTGTTTTTGTAAAATGTGAATAGTGTTATCAAGGCCAACATTAGCAGCAGAAAAATTTCAATTTGAGAAATTTCAAAAAATGACCTGACAAAAACCGCCCCAATGAAACTCAAAAGCAAAAACAAAAGTATTTTTGACTTGGTCATGAGTTTATTATAGCAAAAATTTCAAAAAACAAAATAACATTTTCCGTTTTTTTCACTACTTCCATAAATGGATATATGGAAGTAAAAATATTTTGCAAAAATTTTCTCGCAATTTTAATTTCCCTTCACACCTATAAATTAATATATGGGTGTAAAAAAATTTTTCACAAAAAACCACAAAACATACGATCGTATGATTTATGGTTTTTTTGTTTTTGCGTTAGCTTTTTTTGTAAAATAAAAGAATATTAATACCCCAGAGCAAGCCTGCCTACCGGTAGGCAGGCCCTGTGCCCTTCAGACTCACACCGATAAAATCGGTGAGGCAAAAAACCTTTTGTTATCGTCGCTTCCTTCAAAGGCGGCCAGGCTGTTCAGTCCGCCCTAGCCAGACGTTCACTTCACCAGATAATAATACTTCGATAAAATAATACTTTTATAATCTAACAATATAGCAATATAACCATGTGACAATTTATTTATTGTCTGCCACCAAAATACCATTTCAAGGCTTCTTGGGTGACTGGCAAGGCGCTGGAATTGCCTTCCCCGCCGCCTTCCACCAAAACTGCCATCGCAATTTTGGGATCGTCAAAGGGCGCATAGCAAATGAACCAACCGTGCGTTTGACCAGCGGTGCCAAATTGGGCGGTGCCGGTTTTGCCGGCAATTTCAATTGGCATTGTTTTCAAAACTTGAGCCGTGCCATCCGTGATGGTTTTGCGCATTCCTTCTTGCACCACTTTCAAAACCGCCGGATCAATGAAATTGCTCCGGATTATCTCGGGCTTGATGGTTTGCACCCCGCCATCACTTTTTTTGATTTGTGCAACCAAGTGCGGTTTGTACAAGGTTCCGCCATTGGCGATAGCTGCGACATAGTTTGCCAATTGCAGCGGTGTGGCTGTCACATAACCTTGGCCAATGGCTGCATGATAGCTATTGCCAATGAACCATTTTTCTCCTAAAGTGTCTTGCTTCCATTGTTCACTTGGAATGAAGCCTGCAGATTCGCCTCCAATGTCAATGCCCGTTTTTTCGCCAAAGCCAAAAAGGTTGTCATATTTTTTCATTCTGTCCATGCCCAAGCCTTGAATATTTCCGTAGCCACCTCCAACTGTGTAAAAAAAGATGTCATTACTTTGGGCAATTGCTGTGCGCACATCACTAGGGCCATGCGCTTTCCAGTCCCCGAAACTAAAACCGCCAACTCTGAGCGTTCCGCCCAAGCCATCAATAATAGTTGTGGGAGTGATGGTGCCTTCCGAAAGGGCGGCGGCTGCAATTGCAGGTTTGATGGTTGAGCCTGGTGGATATTCTCCAGCAATTGCCCGATTGAAAAGTGGCTTGCTTGGATCGGCGATGAATTTGGCATAATCATCCGCTGAGATTTTTTGAGCAAACAGATTGTTGTCATAACTTGGCACGTTTACCATGGCTAACACTCCACCAGTTTTCGGATCAATCACCACTGCGGCTGCTGTCTTGGCACCAGTTTTTTCCAACACAGCACCGATACTATCATAAATTTTTTTCTGAAGTCCAGCGTCAATATTGAGCACCAAATCACTACCAGGCTTCGGATTGATGATTCCCACCTCTCTTTGAGCATTGCCCATTGAATCAACTTCAATTTGATCAGCGCCATTAACTCCTCGCAAACTGCTTTCATATGATTTTTCAATTCCTTGCTTGCCGATATAATCAGTCAAGCGATAACTTTTGTCATTATCCAATTCCTTCTGCTGGATTTTTCCTTCATAGCCCATCAGGTGAGAAAAGATTTGCGCATCTGAATAACCTCGGATGGCGGTTTTTTCAATGGAAATCCCAGTCAGCACATTTGATTTTTCCAAAAGGTTGAGTGACTCATCTTGCGAAATGTTTTCTTTGAGTAAAACTGTGTCCAAGGAACCATTTTTGCTGGTTTCCAAAATTGTCTGCACCTGGGCTTGATTCAAACTCAAAATTGAAGCAAGTGTTTGAGCAAGCTCTTTTAATTTTGTTTGGTCTTTCGGCAAATCAACTGGCACAACCACCGCATCAAGACTGGGAATATTGCTGACCAAGGCCAAGCCAGTGCGATCAAAAATTCTGCCTCGTGGAGCTTTGATGACAATCGGTCGGATGCTATTTCCTTTGGCAATGTCTTGATAATAGGCGCCTTTAATGACCGTTAAAAAAATCACTCGCCCTGCCAAGCTGAGCACAAAAAAAACAATGACCCACCACAAATAGTCCAGCCACTTTTTTTCAAGTCCTTTTTCCATCTTGGTCGCTTCCTTTTCAGTCGCAGTCAAAACATAGTCTTCAATCTCCATGCTGGAGTAAGCGTTAAAATTGTTTCTTTTGGTTTTCATAAAATTTGAAAAAATAAACTGCTCTCTCCCATCTAACTATACCACTTTCTTAATCTTTTTGACGACCTGATACCAGAGAAAAAACAAAACTGTGTTACAAATTATTTGCAGCAAAAAACCTTTACTGCTGCTGAAAAATTGCAACTGCGATTTGACAAGCTTGTTTTCCAAAAACAAAAAAGTCAGCAGCAGTCCATTTGAAATCAAACTAGCCGCCGCCACAAAAAGAAAAAACAACAAGCGGCCAGTGCCTTTGACTTCAACTGAAAGTCTGCGAGAGAAAAAACTCACCACATAAATCACCAACAAAAAAACAATCACATGCTCACCCAAAGTTCCATAAGTGGCAAAATCAACCAGGATTCCGGCCACAATAGCCCAATTCAGGGCCAACGCAAAACCATCCAAAACTGCCATCGCCAAAACCAGCATCAAGACTGCATCCCCTGGCAAATTTTTTCCTGCCAAGGCTGGCAAGAAACTCAGCTGCAACAGAATTGCCAGTAAAATAAGTGCGCTATAGATAATTTTTTTTTGCATATTTTTTGGATCATTTATTTCCAACCACCACAAACACGAATTGCAATTTTGAAATTTGCAGCGGCGAAACCACCGTGGCTTGCTGAAACAAATGATCATCAGAGGCATGCACATTCTGAACAGTTCCCACCAGCAACCCTCGTGGCAGCTGACCGCCAATGCCCGAGGTGACAATTTCATCCCCACTTTGAATTGAATCCGTTTGCAAAATCATGTCAAAAATAAGGCCCAGCCCATATTCGCCCTTAATCACTCCCTTGGCTCCAGTTTGAACAGTTGCCACGTTGACAACGCTTTTGGGGTTTGTCAGCAAAATTACTTTGGAACTTTTCGGCGCAACTTCTCCGATTCGCCCAACCAAAATGCTCTTGGAAATTATCACCGCCATGCCTTCACTGAGACCATCGTCACTGCCTTTGTCAATTTCCAGCCAATTGCCAGGTCCGCTCAAATCCTGACTAACAACATTAGTTGGGAGCAGCTTAAACTGATTTCTTGGCAACAAATTGAGCTGACTGCGCAAATCAGCATTTTCATTTTTCAGATCCGCCAACATCGCATTTTCTCCCAACAAAATTTGATTTTCACTCAGCAATTTTTCGTTTTCGGTTTTCAGTTGTCCGATTGAACCCAAAAATTCACCCGCCCCTTCGACAGTGGCCGAAAAAGTATAGGTGATTTTTTTGAAAGGAAGCACAACGTCCAAAAAAATATTCCTAAATGGATTGAAAAATCCAGCCGGATTGAAAAAAATAAGCAATCCAAAAAAAATTGCCAACAATCCAACCTTGAATAATTTTACGGAAGTCAATCTTTGCATTTATTGTTTTTATTTAAAAGATTTCTCGCGTTGATCTTCAACCAAAACGTGTTTCAAAACTTCCAGATCTTCAAGCACAATGCCAGTGCCTCGCACCACAGCCGTGAGCGGATCTTCCATCATGCGAACTGGCATTTCCGTTTGATTGGCAATCAATTTGTCCAGACCTCGGATCAAACTGCCTCCGCCAGCCAAAATAATTCCCCGCTGCATGATGTCAGACAAAAGTTCTGGCGGAGTTTCTTCAATCACCGTTTTCACATTGTTGACAATAATGCGAATCGAACGAGAAATTGCTTCTCTGATTTGACTGTCATTGACAATCACTTCTTTTGGCAGACCGCTGACCAAGTCTCGTCCTCTGATTGCAATGGTGAGTTGCTCTTTCAAAACATAGGCACTACCCACGGCTATTTTAATGTCCTCCGAAGTTTTTTCGCCAATCAAAAGATTAAATTCATCTCGGCAATAGCGAATGATGTCTTCATTCATTTCGTCGCCCGCCACTCGCAAACTGCGAGCGCTGACCACGCCGCCCAAAGAAATAACGGCAATTTCGGAAGTGCCACCGCCAATGTCAACCACCATGTTTCCGCGCGCATCCGTCACTGGAAGTCTCGCGCCAATAGCTGCAGCCATTGGTTCCTCAATCAGATAGGCTTCACGTGCACCAGCATTCATGGCCGCATCAATCACGGCCTTTTTTTCAACTTCCGTGATGACTGACGGAATGCCAATCAGCACTCGTGGACGCGGCGAAAAAGAAAAAGAATCTTTGTGCACTTTTTCGATGAAATATCTGAGCATTTGAGTGGTCACTTCGAAATCGCTCACCACGCCATCCACCAAAGGCCGCGTGGCCACAATATGCCCTGGAGTTTTGCCAACCATCCGTTTGGCTTCTCGCCCAATGGCTAAGACTTGTCCGGTGCGTTTGTTAATCGCAACCACCGAAGGTTCATTGATCACAATGCCTTTCCCTTTGACATAGACAAGCGTATTGGCAGTTCCCAAATCAATTCCAATGTCATTGGAAAGATTACTAAAAAGCCCACCCAGATATTTTGCAAAATTGTCTTTGATTTTTTTCAACATAGTGCTTTCAATTTCAGCTAACAAAAAATTATCTCTCATCGCAGCGAGCTGATTTATAACCCTCTTTAGCTGATTTTACCTGCTAGTATCATAAGTCAGATGAGCGACTCTGTCAAAGGAAAAGTTAATCTCTGAACATTTTACTTTGCATAAAATACAAAAAAAGTCCAACCTTGGCTAAATTTACAAAAAAAGCCTCCCTTGGAACAATTTTAAACTCATAATTTGTCCTAATTTAAGCCAAAAATCAGTAGTTTATCACTGTTTGCCCGCTGCCTTTTATAGCAACTGGAAATTCTATAAAAATAAAATTTTTATCTCTTGAATCAATTTCAACTTGAACGGATAACCCTTTTTGGGCCTCAGGGCTGAAATACTGATCAAAAATAAAATTGCCAAGGGAATAATAAATCATTTTGCCGCGATATTGTTCCTTGTTTTGCACTACGTGCGGATGACTGCCAATGATCAAATCAACGCCGCCATCAATAAAACTGTGAGCCAAATCTTTAAGCTTCACATCAGCCTCAGCTGCAAATTCCGTTCCCCAATGCGCATACAAAATAATTTCGTCAACATTTAATTGCTTGGCAGCACTGATATTATCAAGCGCTTTAGCAATGCCATCTTTTTCAAACTGATTATAATTGACAAAAGCCAGCTTCAAACCGTTCTTGTTCCAAGTGGCAATTCTTTTTTCGCCAGTCGGATCACCAAAAAAATCAACTTTATTGCTGCGCAAATTTTCTTTGGTCTGCGCCAACCCGTCTGCTCCAAAATTCAAAATATGATTATTGCCAAGATTGACAAGCTTGATATTGTTTTTCCATAGCTCACTGGCGACAATTGGGTCGAAAGTGAAAATGTAGTTATCGTGGGCGCCGATTTCGCTGCCTACACTGACCGAGGGATTATCCGTAATGGGCCCCTCTAGATTGCTAACCACCAAATCATTTTTAACTAGTAGGTCTTGGACGCCAGCAAAAATAAAACCGCCACCCCTTTTTTCGCTAATTTGTCTAATATAGCGGTCCAGCATAATATCACCCGTAAAAAGAATTTTAACTGAGCCTGCTACCTCAGCTAGCGCTACTGCCTTAGCTATACCCACCGCTTTTTTCTCAACTACCACGTCAGTCTTAACATTTTCGAAAGAAGCTGTTTTCCTGCCCACCAAAAACAACCCAATCAGCACTAAACTAATCAGTAAAATGAGCAACGGAATTATTTTTCTGATTTTCTCATTTTCCATTCAAGTAGCTTAAATATAGCATCTTTTTCGCCCCACAAAAAGCCACCTTCTACAAAGTGGCTTTTTAAAAAAATGTATATTGCATTTCTAATGCTACATGTTTTATGTTACATGCTCTATGTTTTACGCCAACTCCTCCAACGCTTTCTTTAAATTTTCGAGAGCTTGCACGCCAACGTATTCTTTGACAACTTTGCCGCCTTTGAAAATTTTCAGCGCTGGAATTGACATGATGCCATATTGCGAAGCAATAGAACCATTTTCATCCACATTAAGTTTCCCAACTTTGGCTTTCTCTCCCATTTGCTCAGCCAATTCTTTAATGATTGGTCCCATCATTTGGCATGGCCCACACCACGGCGCCCAAAAATCAACCAACACTGGCACGTTTGCTTTGATAACTTCTTGATCAAAATTTTGATCTGTAAATTCCATTTCTTGACTCATTTATCCTGTGAAATAAGATTTGATTTTTCCTAACCGAAAAAATAAACTTATTTGTATTATTTTATTAATTACACTCATCCTGTTTTTAAGTTAATCAAATCTTAATTTTAAATTTTAGTAAAAATTTAAAATTATTTAACAGGGTGAATTTTTTGAAAACTATTATCCCTCTTTCACCTAAATACTATAGCATTTAAAACAAAACCTCGCCAACCTATTCAAAAGAAAGACAATGATAAGGACAGGTCATGACGCAGCGACCACAAGCGATGCATTTTACTTCGTCGATTGTTGGGGCGGAAAATCCTTTCTGACTGATTGCCCCAGCCGGACAAACTCCAACTAGTGGGCACGGATGATCTTGCGGACACTTGGCTGAATCTACTTTAACTTTGCTCATATTTTGTATTTTATATTTTTATTATTTTTTATTAGTGTTAATTCCGAAAACTTTATACAAAGGACAAAAACCTGAAACTGCTGTTACAAACATAACAATCACTAAGATATATGCGACCACACTTAGAATTCCCGTAACATAAAATCCCAAAGCAACCAATATTATCGCCACCATAAATCGAAGCACACGATCCAAACCATTTTCATTTTTCATATGATTATTGCTAAAAAATTAATTAATTTATTTTTATTTTCTTTCTCTTCCTACCTTGACAGTATATACCCCCCTGGGGTATTATGTCAAATGTAGCAGCCGCAAGGCTTTTTTAATTGGATAATTAATATTTTTAAATCAAAAAACATGCAGAAAAATTTTTCAAAACAACAATATCTTCTCCTTGCTGGAATTATTGTTGCAGTTGTTCTCACGGCAACCTTGGTGTTAAAAAATAGAAATAACCAAACGGCTAAACCGAATAATCCGATTGTCAAAACCATCCTCACTCAGCAGACTGACAAAAACACCATTATTGAAGTTTCCGGTTTCGTCCGAGGAGCTAGTCGTGCTGATGTTTCCCCATTAGTAAGCGGAACAATTGTCAAAATTTTGAAACATGAAGGAGAGACAGTTAAAAAAGGAGAAGTCTTGGCGATAATTCGCAATGAACAAATTGACGCTCAAGTTGCAGCTGCCAGCGCTGGAGTTTCGGCGTTTGAAAAAACATTGAGTGACAGCAAAAAATATTACAATCAATTGGTTGACGAAGCTAGGACTAACAGAGATGCCAGTCCTTCTGATTCAGCAGATGAAGCGGTGCAAAGCGCCGAGCGCGCCAGAGATTTGCAAATTCAAGGAGCCAAAGATCAGTTGATTGCAGCTCAAGGCTCAGCCAGCATCGCCAGCGCTGGCAAAAATAATTTTACGCTCGTTGCCCCTTTTGCCGGGATCATTACGACTGTGTATAGTCGCGAAGGTGGCTTTGTAAATTTTTCCATGCCGCTTGTTAGCCTCAGCACTCCCAGCAGCTTGGAAATTGAAACTTATGTTTCAGCCACTAATGGAAAAAATATCGCAGTTGGAAATGTTGCAAATTTGCAAACTTCAAATGGCGCGCCACTTTCAGGAATTGTCACAGCGATTGCTGCTGGCAGTGATGCTGCCAATTTCAAAACTCTTGTCCGTATTCATCTCAATAATGAAAATAACGCTATTGACCTTGGCGATTTTTTGCGCGGACAAATTATGGTTTCAAGAGACGGACAAGCAATTTCGATTCCTAGAAAGGCGATCATTTCTCGCGGTGGAGACCAAGTCGTTTTTGTTTTGGATGAAAACAATGTTGCTAAAGAACAAACCCTGAAAACTAGCACTGAGAATAATGGCCTGGTCGAGGTCACTGAAGGTCTTAGCGCAAATCAAAAAATTGCAGTCGAAGGTCAACAATATCTCTTAAATGGCTCAGTAACAACTCCCTATGAATCAAATTAACCCAGCAGAAAACAACTCTCAGAAAAAATTAGGCTTTGCCGGAAAAATGGCTCAGGTTTTTGTTAAAAATAAAGAGCTGAATATTTTAGCCATGCTTTTCATCATCGCTTGGGGAGTTGGCAGTTTCATTTTGATTCCCAAGGCCTACAATCCTGAAATCGTGGCGCCGGCCTTTGTCATCACAACCAGCTTCCCCGGGGCAACAGCTGACCAGGTTCAAGAGCTTGTCACCCGCCCAATGGAAGATGTCGTGAGCCAGCTTCCCAACATTGATCAACTCATTTCGCATTCCTTTGATGGCGGACAAAGTGTAGTCATGGTTCAATTCAAAGTTGGCACGCCAGTTGAAAATGCAAAAATTTCAATTTCTCAAAAGCTGCGGGACAATCTTTATCAAAAACCAATCGGAGCCAATGATCCTTCCCTGGTGACGATGGACCCGGATGATGTGCCAATCATCAGTATTGCGCTGACCTCGAACAAACGTTCACCTCAAGCCCTGCGAAGTTTAGCTTTTGATTTGGCAGACCAACTCAAACTTGTCCCTGGAGCTTCGAAAGTTTCTGTCGTCGGAGGGCTGACAAACAATTTACAAATCGAACTTGATAGCGCAAAAATGTCGCAATATCACCTAGCTATTTCCGATATCATCGGGATGTTGGGGGCTACCAATGGCATCTATACGACTGAATCTTTAAAAAACAATGGCTCTGCGGAAACTTTGCGCATCAGTGGAAACATCACATCGGCGCAAGACGCTGCCAGAATTGTGCTAATTCCCAACCAAGACAAGCCACTCACTTTGGGAGACGTGGCAACTATCACTTTTGGTCCTGGCGAAATCACCAATGCTGTTCATTTCACTGAAAAAAATGCTGCTTCCCAAGAAGTTGCCTATGTGACGCTAGCAAAAATTAAAGGGGCTAATATCAGTAGTGTGACTGAAAAAGTTCGCGAAAAACTTGCCGAAGTCCAAAAACAAAACAAATATGACTCAGTAAAATTCTCAGTCCTGCGCGATGACGGCGAAACTGCCAGCGAAGAAATTTCCACGCTCACCAAACATTTAGTGCTTTCAATTGTGATTGTGACGGTGATTTTGATGGCTTTTTTGGGTCTGAGAAATTCTTTGATTGTAGCAATTTCAATTCCCCTAACCCTGCTTGCCTCTTTCGGCATCGGCCTACTAGCTGGCCAAACCGTCAATCGCATTACGCTCTTTGCACTGATTTTAGCCTTGGGACTTTTGGTTGATGATGCCATCGTAATCATTGAAAACGTGCATCGAACCATCAAAAATAATCCTGACAAAAAAATCTCGGATTTGATTATCACCGCTGTGGATGAAGTTGGAATGGGCGTGTTGATGTCGACCATCACAATTTTGTTGGCTTTCATCCCCATGGCATTTGTCAGTGGGATGATGGGGCCATACATGAGTCCAATTCCTTTTTTCGTGTCTGTCACCTTGCTGGTTTCGCTTTTTATTTCTTTCACCATCAATCCTGCACTGACTGGAATTTTTGCTTCTCCGCATAGTGAAGAAAAAGAAAATATTTTTGTGCAAATAATTCACAAAGTTGAAAACAGCTATGCAGGCTTAATTGGCAAACTCACCACCAACAAACGTCAAAAAAATATCGTGCTCGCCAGCGCCGCACTGTTGCTTTTGCTTTCAATGCTTTTGCCAATTTTTCGAATCGTGCAATTTCGCATGCTACCAAAAGCCAATAAAAATCAGTTTTACATTTATTTAGATATGCCAAATTCAATCAGCTATGCAAAAACTAACCAGGTAGCATCGGCTCTTGAAAAAAGTGCACTTAATTTTCCAAACATTACTAGTGTAGAAAGTTTTGTTGCAACGGCGCCCATTACGGATTTCAATGGTCTTTTCAAGGGAAGCTTTATGCGCGCCCAAGAAAATCAAGCAACCCTGAAAATAAATTTAATCCCGCACACGCAGCGACAGCAAACTTCCGAACAAATCGCGCTCAGCTTGCGAGAAACTTTGAATCAAGAAGTTTTGAGCGATGAACCAGATGCAAAAATTACGGTCGTGGAAGATCCGCCAGGACCGCCAGTACGCAGCACTTTCTTTCTGAAAATTCAAGGCGACGACCAGCAATTACTTAATGCTACCGCCCAAGATTTAGAAAAAATGGCGACGAGTATTGATGGCATTGTTGATTTAAATACTACTATCACCCAGCGAGCTTTTGAAAAACAATATCAAGTTGACATCGATAAGGCTGGCCGACTCGGCATTGCCCCCGCCACTGTCATTCAAACATTACACACTGCCCTTTCGGGTCTTAACGTAGCCCGCTTTAGGAACATTATTAATTACCCTGACCGTCAAGCTGAGCAACAATTCGTAATCCTGCGCATGCAACCGCAAGACCGCACCGACGCAAACAGCCTCTCTAACCTCACCATTAAAAGCGCTACTGGCCAAACCGTACCTATTTCAGAATTACTCCTTGAAAAACCCCTAGCCCAACAAAGTGAAATTGCTAGCGACAATCGTCAGCAAGTTGTCTATGTTAGCGGAGAAATGGGGTCGCGCAGCGTCATGTATGCTATCTTTGATTTATTTCCAAAACTTTTTAGTTATAAACTATCCGATGGCACTGGTCACATTTCTGCATGGTCCCCCATGGGACTGACTTATGAAAATTCAATTGGACAAAAAGTTGACGTTCGCATTGATGGCGAATGGAAATTGACCTTGGAAATTTTCCGCGATCTTGGCATCGCCATGGGCGTGGCTCTGCTCATGATTTATTTCGTGTTGGTTGTTCAATTGCGTTCGCTTGTTGTGCCTTTGCTCATCATGGCCACCATTCCCCTGGGGATGATTGGCGTGCTGGTCGGCTTTGCTTTTCTCGGCGCAATCAAGGGCACTTTTTTCAATGCCACTTCCATGATTGGCGTCATCGCGCTGGCTGGCATCGTGGTGAAAAATGCGATCATCTATCTGGCTTATCTTGATGAACTCAAGGAACGTGGCATGGAACTCACGCAGGCTCTCATGGAAGCTGGGCGCGTTCGATTGCTACCAATTTTACTGACCTCACTGACAGCTATCCTTGGGTCTCTCACCATTATTGCTGATCCGGTTTGGGAAGGACTGGCTTGGGCAATCATCTTCGGGCTTTCCGTTTCAACCGTGCTAACTTTAATTATCTTTCCACTTCTCTATCAAACTTTTGAAGGGAAGAAGTGGGAGAAAAAAATAAAAAAATAGCTCACAAAAAAGCCACCATGTAAATGGTGACTTTTGAAAACTATAAAGGCTACATAAAAATAAAATTTATTTTATTTTAGATAAAAATTTTTCTACATCATTGTTTGATTTTAAAATAAAAATATTTTTCTTATCTTTTACCTTTTCAATTTCAGTAATTATATTTTTTCTAGAATACTGCGGGAATTTCCAAAGAATCCAAATCAGCATTTTTATATTTAAACTTTCTCGGCATCCCTCAATCACACCCTGTTCTCTCCTCCAGACAATTCTCTTAAGGAATCTATAAAGGCAAATGAACCTATTGCAATCTATGAAAATCACAGCATCCGCCTTTGGCAACCTAATATCTAAGGTATTTAAAAAATTTCCATCCATAATCCACTGCCGGGTTTGAGCTAATTGCTCAACTTTTTGACGCCACTCACCATCTTCAGTCGATTGCCAATTTGGCCTCCAGAAATATTGGTCTAGGCAGACTATAGGAAGCTTCAATTTTTCATGAAGCTTACTAGCAAGAGTTGATTTTCCAGAGCCAACAGAGCCCAAAATTAAAATTCTTTTCATATAAAAATCTCTTTTTGAGTCAGCCAAACAGTTCCACCATCAAAACGCACATCAATCTTAGTTTCCCCCGTTAGCGATTTATAAATTACTATTTGTGATTTTTGATTATATTGTTTCATAATTTTATTTCTTACTCTTGAAAGCATACTGGGTGGTATGTTCCAAAATAGAACTAACCATTTTCACTTTGCCATTTGGCGTAGTGTAAAGTAAAAATTCCGTGAAACTATTTTGGCTGATAATTTGATTCTTTTTCATACTCTTGTTCATTTTCAAGCCAATAATTTGTTAGTATCTTTTTCTTCTTAAGAAATAACCCCACAAGCTCAACTTCCATAAATGGATATATGGAAGTAGGTTTATTTTTTCTCAAAATCAATCCCGATTTTCCAAATGCCTTTTTCGAGAAAAGCTTCAATAGTTTGCCGGTTGGCTTTGTTGATCAAATTTGAATGAGAAAGTTTTTTTCTTTTGGCATATTCAGCCAAAGTCACAATTTCCTTGCCTTCTAGATAGGCCAAGCGCTTATGATAACTATTCGTCAACGCTTTGCCCACAATTTCTTCCATAATCGTCGTTTCTTTGTTCAGATCAAATTCCCTGAACGCTGCATAATATTTCAGACGATCAATAAATTTGATGCTAATTGGCACAAAACCTTCGCGAATCAAAAGATAGTTATTAATAGCCCTGCCAATGCGACCATTGCCATCACAAAAGGGATGGGTGTTTTCAAACGTCAAATGCAGTTTTGCAATTCGCCTGACAATATTTTCATGACTTTCTGCGTTGTAGGTCACCAGCATCTTTTCAAGTCGACCCAAAACTTCTTGTGGAGCAGGAGCAATATAATTTCCAACTCGCACAAATTCATTTTCTTTTCTGAACCTGCCCGCAATTTCATCACGAATATTGGAAATCAACATTTTGTGAAGTAATAGAATCACTTCCAAGGAAAGCTCTTGCTCCTTGGCGCGCTTATCGATATAGGAAACAACTTGCGCCAAGTTTTTGGCTTCAAAAATTTCTCGCTCGGAAATGTAACGATCCAAATCAATTTGCAAAAGAATTTTTTCAGTTTCCTCAAGGGTCAACGTGCTATTTTCAATGGCGTTGGAATTGTAAACCTGCTCAGCAACTTCCACCTCAGCAATAATTTTAAGCAGCGCCTCTTTGCCATGAGCCGCTTTGTGATATCTTTCCCGCAAGGAAATTATTTTTTTGTAACCGCTGGTTATTCTTGTCATACAACTCCATTATAGTCCTTTTTCACGTTTTTGTCAATAAAACCGTGAAAAAATGTCAAAAAATAGCCCTTTTTCACGGTTTTGGACGCACAAGCGTGAATAGACATAGCTGGAAATGTATTACAAGAAGGATTACCCTAAAGACATTAGCACAAGCCCAATGATCAGCAAGAACATTATCGCAAATTTCAAACTTATGTTTTTTTCTTTGAAATAAATTTTTCCAGTCAAAAGAGACCAGAGCAAGGCTGAAGATCTTTTCACCGCAGTCGCAATTGAAGCTACGCCATAACTATAGCCAAAACTTTCAACAACGCCACCGAGTCCAACTGAAAATGATTGCAGAAAGAAAATTGGCTTGCTCAAAAAAATGAAAGGATTTTCCTTATTTTTGAATATCGAAACAAGCGCAAAAAACGCCAGCAAAATTAAAACAATGCTCAACTGCTCAGCCACCAAGGAATTGAAATGAGTTGTGTCATATTTGAAAAGAGAAATTGTCACCACTGCATTTATCGCCGAAAAAATGACTAGTCCCATTCCCTTTTTCTCAATTTTCCTATTAATAAACAACAACAAAATTGCAATCAAAACTACAGCCACCCCAATCACAGACAACAGAACAACTTTATAGCCCAGCGCAAAATCAATCAGAAGCAGCAATGGGATTGTCACTGTTCTCACAAAACTATATGCTGAACGATCAGCATCAGCTATCGCTAATACTAAAACATAGAGTTGAATTATTTCCAAAAGGGTTCTGATGATAAAAGTCGGCAACGAGGCAAAGTTAAAAACGAAAACTTCACTTTTGAAAATACAAATCAAAATATAAAAAACAGCGCTCCAAAAAAGACTCAGGAATGCCATGACAAAAACACTTTCTTCCCCATCATTAACTTTTATTTTGCCAATTGAGTCAGAAATTTCTTCAAGAAATGTTCCGATTGAAATCAGGATTGCGCTCAACATGAAAAGCTACTACTAAAAAATTATCCAGGGGTTTCTTTTTGGATTAATTTTCCATTCTCTAGTTACTAATTAACGATTACTAGTTACTATTTCAGTTTCTCCCCAAAGTATTTCTGCAAATCGGCAATCTTGATGCGCTCTTGGACCATGGTGTCGCGGTCACGCACCGTCACAGCTCCGTCTTCCAAACTTTCAAAATCCACGGTCACGCAAAACGGAGTGCCAATTTCATCTTGGCGACGATAGCGCTTGCCCACGTTGCCATTGTCATCAAACTCGCAACGAAAATTTTGTTTAAGATCTTCAAAAATATTTTTTGCTTTTTCAACTAATTCTTCTTTATTTTTCATCAGCGGAAAAACTGCTATTTGAACTGGTGCTATTTCAGGTTTAAAGTGAAGCACTGTCCTTGAGCTTCCATCCTCAAGCACTTGATTCTCAAAAGCAGATAAAAGCACAGACAACAAACCTCGTTCAACTCCCAACGATGGTTCTATGACATGAGGACGGATTTTCTCATTCGTCTCTGGATCAATTATCCTAAGTTCTTCCCCGCTCAAATTTTCGTGTTGCGAAAGATCATAATCACCTCTATATGCAAGACCAAACAATTCCTTCTGACCAAAGGGATATTCAAATTCAAAATCAATAGTTCTTTGAGAATAATGTGCACGTTCCCCGTCTGGAATATCAACAGCGTGAACTTTTTTCATATCTATGCCAACGGCGTCCATCCATTTTTCCATATCTTTCCTTAAACCATCAAAAGGAATATTCCAGTCAGATTTTTTAGAATCAAAAAAATACTCAATTTCCATCTGCTCAAACTCACGAGTTCGAAAAATAAAATTTCCAGGTGTAATCTCATTGCGAAATGATTTTCCTATTTGCGCCACACCAAATGGCAGTTTTTTACGAGCCGTATTAGAAATATTTAAAAAATCCACAAACATTGCCTGCGCAGTTTCAGGACGAAGATATGCAATACTATTTTCACTTCCAGTCAAACTATAATCTATACGGAACATCAAATTAAATTGCTCTGGAACTGTCCAGTTTTTATTTCCACATTTAGAACAAGCGCAGTATTCGTTCAATTTGATCTGCATTTCTTTTCTAATTCCATCAATTTCATCTTCAGACCCAATAGCGGTTTTTTCTCCATTTCTTATGGCATCATTTATGTTTTTTACCTTATCGTTGAAATAAGCGTTGTCTTCATCTTTCAATTTTTGATCTACCCTAATTCTTTCATTGCATTTTTTGCATTCAGCTTTTAAATCTGAAAAATGGCTAAGATGACCACTTGCCTCCCACGTCCTTGGATTCATGATTATTGCCGCATCTAAGCCAACCATATCATCACGACGTTCAACAAAAAATCTCCACCAGCTATCTTTTATATTTTTTTTCAATTGCGATCCATAAGGACCAAAATCCCAGGCATTAGCAAGTCCGCCATAAATTTCCGAGGACGGAAAAACAAAACCCCTGCGTTTGCAAAGTGACACAATTTCTTCCATGGTTGGTTGATTTTTTTCTGACATAAGTGTTTCTCTACGAATTACGAATTTATACGAATATACGAACTGCTTAATAATAAATCATAGCTTTTTTTATTTTACCCCCTTAAAGCCGAAAGGGTCAACTCGAAAATAAAAACAACCTGTCAAAATGTAAAGCATTTAGACAGGTTGATACGAATAACTAGTTTGAAGCAAACATTAAAAAAGCCAAGACCAAATCTCTATCTGATTACGAATAATGTTATCATTCGAATCATATTCAATAGTGATATTAAAATCTTTTCCAAGCAAAAAATCCTTAATCCAGGCTGATTTCTCAGGATGAAGCCCTTCATTTGGAAGATTGTGTATCTTAAACCAATGATTTCCTATCATCTCCTCCGAATCGATGACCTTGCCAGAAAACTCATAGACTCTGACGATATCTACGATTTGAATTTCCAATAATCCATCAGGTTTCTGATGCTCAACCGTTAAAATGGAAGAAGGCTGGATGTTTTCATCAGTTGGCTCAAGTCCGCATTCCACAAAGCATTCCCGCTTAACGGCCTCAAAAAAACTTTCACCCGGCTCATATTTTCCACCATGTCCGTTATAAAAGCCAACCAATATTTTGCGAGTTTTTATTCCGAGCAAGACTTCCAAGCCCCAGATGAAAAAGACCAATACATAACGTTGTGTCATTCAGCCCTCCTTTGAGCTTAAATTTTTGAATAAAATAACTGCCGAAATCATAGCAAAACCAGCCCAAATGTCAAACGAAAAATCAGTAATCATTCAATCAGGTAAACATACAAGCATACAAACAAGCTAGAAATTACACTTCCCCTAATATAAATCTCCGAAAACCCTAACAATGTAGCAATACAGCAACGTAGCAACTTTAAGCCCAAATCCTTGACAGATTGCCCAAAGCGTATTACAATTGACTTTTATGTTAATACCTTGGTTATTGCCAGCCCAAAAGGCCTTGGCGCAAAGTGCATCGAAACACTTCTGTTTTCCTTAGAGTATATAAGCATAAAAGCCTTTAATTTTTTATGCATAAATATCATGCAAAGAAGTGACTTTAAAAACGTTAACAAACGTCCCCCGCGCTCGCGCGCTAGTTTTCAAGGTGGACAAACCAACAAATTCAACCGCTCTGGTGGTGGAAGCAGGGCCAAGCGATTTGCTGGCAGCTACATTGATGTCAACAAATTCATCAACAAAGCTCAACCAATTGAAGAGCAAGCACCTTATGTGCCGGAGACAACTTTTGCTGAATTCAAAATTCACGACGCCTTGAAAAAAAATATCGCTGATCGAAAATTCGTGCACCCAACTCCAATCCAAGACAAAACCATTGCCCTCAGTCTCGAAGGCAAAGATGTGATTGGCTTGGCCAACACTGGAACAGGCAAAACTGGAGCCTTTTTGATTCCAATGATCAACAAAATCTTGAGCAACCCAACTGAAAAATTGTTGGTGGTGGTGCCAACTCGCGAATTGGCCATTCAAATTGAAGATGAGTTTCGCGCTTTTGCCAAAGGACTCAACATTCAATCCGTGGTGGTGGTTGGCGGTGCCAACATCAGGCCCCAAATTCAACGCCTGCGCTCACGTCACAACATCGTGATTGGAACTCCAGGCCGATTGAAGGATTTGATTCAACGCAAAAACTTGCACCTGAGTGGTTTCCACAACGTGGTGCTTGATGAAGCTGACCGCATGTTGGACATGGGTTTTATTGATGACATCAAACTTTTGCTGTCTTTGATCAAAGGGCCTCGTCAAACCTTGTTTTTCTCAGCCACGCTTTCTCCTGAAATTGAAAACCTGACCAAACAATTTTTGACCGACCCCGTGAAAGTTTCCATTCGCACCGTGACAACTTCAGCTCAAATCAATCAAGACATTGTCCGACTCAAACCAGGCGAAGACAAAATTGAAGTTCTCTGCGGTTTGCTGGCCAAAACTGATTTTCAAAAAGTGCTCATTTTTTCTCGCACCAAGCACGGAGCCGAAAAACTTGCCCGAGCCCTGCACAGTCGCGGCCTCAAATCCGAATCCATTCATGGCGACAAATCCCACGCCAAACGCCAACGAGCTTTGAAACTTTTCAAAGAAAACATCGTTGACATTTTGGTGGCCACTGATGTAGCTTCTCGAGGTTTGGACATCCCAAATGTTTCGCATGTTATCAATTTTGATGTGCCAGCCACGCATGATGACTATGTCCATCGCATCGGCCGCACCGGTCGTGCCGGCAAAGCGGGAACTGCACTGACGTTTGTTTAAAATTGACTTTCAAAAAAACTACCCTAAGAATTAGGGTAGTTTTTTGTATTTTATGTCCACATTTCTTTTTTCCGCAAAAAGAAACCTGGAGGAAAGAAAAACTCGCACCGTGCTTGTTGCTGGGGCAAAGACTTCATTCTTCACTAAAGTTCCCGCTGCACTTTTTCTACTGAAAAGGCTCGCTGAAAACTTTTTAACGTTCATCAGTCGTCTTTTACCTACGCACTGCGCAATGGTGCAGGAGGGATGCAGAATGCAAATATGCAATAAATTAAGACTTGGTGGGCAACGATGAAAGGATAAATATATTTGTACATTTGTAGATTTGTAGCAGATTTGTAAATTTGTAGGGATTTTAAAATAGGCCAATTAAGCAATACGGCCTATCTGATATTATTATTTAGAAACAAATACAAAAGATAAATTGACGCCACATTTTCCAAAATAAGCATTGGAATCCCAATCAAAAAATACCACTTTTGCGTCTTGTGCCGAAAAGCAAACATGCCAGCCAAAACGCCGACGCTGCCAAAAACCGTCGCCAGAAAAAACAACATTCCTTCCGAAATCCTCTCAGCGCCACTGCGTCTGGATTTGTTTTTGTCCAAAAGCATAATCAAAAAAGCCAGCAAGTTAACTGCCAATAAAAATAAAATTAAAAACAAGGATATATTTTGCATAAGAATATGAGTCGCTAATCATTCTCGAATTATCTCACAAATACTCACGAAAAATTAGTTAAACTCCTCTCTTTAGAAAAGAGAGGCTGGGAGAGATTTGAAAAACTTTCTTTGAAAATACAGTCTTTCAAATCCACCTTAATCCTCCTTTTCTAAAGGAGAAAAAAATATCCTATATAATTATAGACCCATTTAAAACAAAAACCAACCTAGTCTTTTGAAGCGTGTCATCTGGCGTCGGCCGTGTTTTGATGACGCATTTTAAAAAATTATTTATTGGATTATATTGAAATTTAAGCATCAAAAAAAGCTATCAATTTTGATAACTTTGTGTTGAAAAATTTTTCTAATTTTTTGTGAGCATACTGTTAAAGCATGCTCACAAAAAAACTAACGACTAAATCCGCATTAATCTGGATATTATCCATAAGAAGGAAAGAACCCCTAAAAAAATAGATGCATCTCGAAAATGTTGAACCATAACATTTGGCCGTATAGCATCAACTATACCAGAGCCACACCAAACTGTGGCAAAAAAGACAACCAGAATTAATAAGTTTCGAATGACACGATTATTTTTTTCCATTTTAGTTTGTGAGTATTTAGCTAGTTTACTCGCGCAATTTTGTGCTAATCCAGTCTGGATAATCATGTGAGTTTTATTTAAGTTAACTGAAATTTTTAAACAACACTTTTATGCCTAAAGTATAAGCCGGAAAGAAGAAAAAGTCTAGAAAAACTATTCTATTTTTAACATCAAAAAAAGCTATCAAATTTGATAGCTTTTTGCAGAAAGTTTTTACTCCACAAAAGCTTGGAGCAGGAGCGAGTCTAAAATTAAAACTCGCTCCATGCTAAAAAGTTACACTGCTTCATGGCTTCTTATAAAAAACCATGAGGCAAAAGAAGAAACTGAAATAACACCAAAGGTTCTTATGATAATTTCAAAAACCATGATGTTTTTTTCATCATAATCATAAGAATGCCTGAGGGCAAAAATCAAAATAGTAACAAGCCCAAGTAAAAATGCAACCAAAAGAAAACCTGCCTTTTCTGCATAATAAATTCTGTTCTGAATTATTTCTCCAGACCCATAATTCACGTGCGTTTTACACATTTTCCCTCCTTTGGGATTTTAAGGTTATAAATTTGTTAAATCAACAATTTCCATCAATTATAGGCCAAAAATTGGAAAAAGTCAATAGTCAAAAAAGGCTCCAGATAGCCATTTTAGTGAATAAAACGATGCCCAAAAAGGATATTCAAAAAAAATAGCTCAGAAATAATAAACCACCCACCAAAAAAGTCCGAGGGCGAAAAGATAGTTGAAGAAAAAAAAGTTCAGTTTGTTGACCAACCAAATAAAAGTCGCTACTGGCAAGCCCAACCAAGCAAAGGGACTGCGAAAAAACTGGCGCCAGGTTTCGCTCAAAAGCGCCTTGGCATCGCCCGTGCTGGGAAAACATTGACTCGCAATTGCCAAACCCAACCAAGCAAAAACAAAGCCAAGCACTTCCTTGGAATGTTGCTTGAAAAGCAGAAAGAAAAGAAACGAAACAATCAGCCCTAAAATAAGCGGACCAACTGAAATAAAAAAGCTTTGCAAAAATTTTCTTGGACTTTCATGCACCACAAAACCGGCCGGATTTCCAAAGCGAAAATAGCAAACTTCCAAAACCCGCACGCCCGCCCAATCGCAAAAAAATTTGTGACTGGCTTCGTGCACCACCACGCCAGGGAAAGTAATCAAAGATAAAATCCACATAAAATTATACTCGCATCCCGCATTCCCCCTCCGCACATTGCGCAGTGCGTAGGCAAAAGACGAGTGATGAGCGTTAAGAAATTTTCAGCGAGCTTTTTCAGCAGAAAAAGTGCAGCGGGAATTTTAGCGAAGAGTGAAGTCTTTGCCCCAGCAACAAGCACGTGTCGGGA
>CAIOVI010000018.1 GCA_903861715.1 uncultured bacterium | reverse complement strand
GGTGTTTCTGGCACCAACAATCCGTGCCCGACCGGTTTTCGAATTCCGACCCAACCTGAATGGGCAGCTTGGGTCACCGCTGCCGGCATCACCAACTATATCACCGCCTTTAGTTCAAATCTGAAGCTTACCGCAGCCGGCTACCGCGACTACGGCGGTGGCACGCTCGGCGATCAGGGCGCCGGCGGCTTCTACTGGTCGAGCAGTGTCACTGGCGTCAACGCCTCCAATCTGTTCTTTGGTTCCGGCGGTGTTGATCCAGCTTATTTCGATAGCCGCGCGGACGGGTTTTCCGTTCGGTGCGTCAAGGATTAAAAATTCAACAATTTGTCAATTTGGTTCTTGCCCTCTAAGGGGCAAGAACACCCCCTCAGAAATAATTTCCAATTAGATAATTTCCAATGAACAAAATGCAAAATGTTAAACAAATTCAAAATTTAGAATGTATTTTTTCTCCCTTTGAAAAAGGGAGACGTCCAGCAGGACAGAGGGATTCGAAAAACAGTAAATTGTCATAAATCAGCATAATGCGCACATAGCAAGTCTTTCAAATCCCCCCTTCCTAAGGGGGGAGGGGGATGCAAGAAAATGCAAAATGCAAAATGCAAAATGCGGAAAAAAATCAATGATCGATGATCAATAATCAATTTTAAATCAAGATCAAAAATAATCAATTGAGGTTTCGGAAAAAAATATGGCTCTCTACTACAACCTACCCGTGTATAAATCAAGTTATCAGCTGACAAGAATGCTTTTTTTGGCAACCGAAAATTTTTCCCGTCAATACAAATACACCACGGGTCAACAAATCAAAAACGAAGCCATGATTTTGATCAAAAATATTTATCGCGCCAACAAAGCGCTCGACAAAGTCCCGCAAATTGAAAAAGCCAGAGAAAATTTGGAAATGATCAAGTTGCAACTGCGCCTGACGCAAGACATGGACAATTTAAATTTGCTGAAATTTGTTGAAATAAATCTGGTCATTGAAGAAGTTTCCAAACAGCTTACCAATTGGGAAAAATATAGCAAAGGCAAAACAGTTTCAATGCCACCCTAGAAATGAAAAAGGATTTTGGACTGAAAAACCGCCAGAATCATTTGTGGCCAGGGCGCAAATGAGCGTGCGAAGCAAATCCAATAATCCTCTTGCCGCCAGGCAAGGAATAGTGTCCGGCAGTCGGACATATCTCGCAGCTTCTTTGAAAAAATTGCGCGATAAAATCAGTGATTATCTTAGCGCTAGCCGGCAACCGCGACAACGGCGGTGGCACGCTCAACAATCAGGGCGCCAACGGCAACTACTGGTCGAGCAGTGTCACTGGCATCAACGCCAACAATCTGAACTTTAATTCCGGCGGTGTTAATCCAGCTAATAACAATAACCGCGCGAACGGGTTTTCCGTTCGGTGCGTCAAGGACTTGCAAACTATGAAAAATTCTGACAATCAACAACTTATGCTTGATTTGTTCCGCGCCTATTTTGATGCGCGCAAAAACAAGCGTCAGACAGCCAATGCCCTGGCTTTTGAGGTTGACTATGAGAAAAAATTGTTTGCTTTGCACGACGACATTGTCAACCGAAAATATGAAATTGGACAAAGCATTTGCTTTGTGGTCAAAAAACCGGTCAGGCGAGAAATTTTTGCCGCTGATTTTCGGGACCGCATCGTGCATCATCTGATTTTCAATGCCATCAATCCGATTTTTGAAAAGAATTTCATCAAAGACAGCTACAGTTGCCGAGTTGGCAAGGGCACCTCTTTTGGCATCAAGCGAGTTTATCATTTCATCAAATCTTGCAGTGAAAATTATCAAAAAGATTGCTGGATTTTGAAACTGGACATCAGTGGATATTTCATGTCAATGAATCGCAACATTTTGTTTGCGAAAATTGAAAAGAAATTGACAAGTCATTTTGCGTTGGATGTTTTCAGAAAAGCCGAACTTGAGTTGCTTTTGTATCTGATTGAAAAAGTTGTTTTCAATGACCCGACCAAAAATTGCTTTGTCAAAGGAAAAAGAGAGGATTGGGTTGGGATGCCAAAATCAAAAAGTTTGTTTTGTGCCAAAGCAGGCGCAGGTTTTCCAATCGGAAATTTGACCAGCCAACTTTTTGGCAACATTTATTTGGACAACTTCGATCATTTCGTGCATGAAAAACTGCAAGTGAAACATTATGGCAGATATGTTGATGATATGGTCTTTGTTTTTGAAGATAAAGAATTTTTGAAATCAATTATCGCAAAAGTTGATAATTTTTTGCAGGGAGAATTGAACTTGACTCTGCACCCCAAGAAAATATATTTGCAACACTGTGGCAAAGGTGTGGCATTTTTGGGAACAATCATCAAGCCACGAAGAATATATATCAGCCAAAGAACAAAGATTAATTTTTATGAAAAAATTAAAAAGTATAATGCAGCAATTGTTGGCGGAAAAATTTTCAACCAACCAGAACTCAAAGATTTGGTTGCTGGCCTCAATTCGTATTTAGGAATCATGAAACACTATGAAACTTTCAAATTGAGAAAGAAAATGCTGGGATTTTTGAATGTCGCCTTTTGGAAATATGTCAGCGTTGCTGGATGTTTCGAAAAAGTCGGGATTTGCTGAAGAGGAAAATGTTAATGAAAAAAAATATGCGTTTAGGAAAGTTTAAAATTTTGAAGTTGATGGCAATTGCCGGACTCGCAGTCCAGGTGCTTTTCGCTACGCCCGCTCAAGCTGCCTACTATGCGACGGCGGTTTCAACTTCAACTAATTTGCTTTCTGGCGTTTCAAGCATTGCCAGCATCGACAATTTTCACTACACCATCACGACTTTGCCAGCAACTTCTTCCATCACCGTCCAATTCAGTCAAAACAATTCGACTTGGTATTCCGCCGCCGGAGTTTTGAGCGGCTCAACGACTTTGAGCACGCTTGGCGGAGCCGATTTGAGCTTGTCAGCGCTGGGTTGGTCTGGTTCAAATTTTTACTATAAAATGACTTTGAACGCCACCACTGATTTGTCAAGCACGCCGACCGTTGATGATGTCAGAGTCGACTACACCTCAACCAGTGGCAATGGACAAATTTTTGTGGTGGACAATTTTGGCAGAGTCGGCATCGGCACTTCGGCGCCCTCGCAACAATTGACAGTCTTCAATGGCACCACGACCGGAACTTACACTACTTCGGGTTGGTCATCTTCCTCCGACTCCCGACTCAAAACAAATGTCAGCAGTCTGGCCAATGCTTTGGACAAAGTCAACGCTTTGCAAGGAGTTTCTTTCAATTGGAAAGCCACTCCAAATTCGGATCCTCAAATTGGTTTCATTGCCCAAGACGTTCTCAACGTTTTGCCAGAAGTTGTCACTGGCAATGAGAAAGATGGCTATGGCATCGCCTATGGAAACATCACGGCCTTGTTGACGCAAGCAACCAAGGAACTTGATGACAAGGTCGACACGCAAAATGCTGCCATCAACACGCATTTGGCAACGCTGGATTTGAAAACCGACACCAACGTAAAAACCGTGGCTGATTTGCAAACTTCCGTTGATTCTCAACTCTTGGTGGTTGGAGCTTCGATTAATACCATTAATACTGACCAAGAGGCTATCAATGCAAAACTTGTCACGCTTGATTCAAATTTCAATTCTTTGCAAACTAAACTAGTTGACTCCAAAAAAATCACGGATGATTTGCAGAAACAAATCGATGAGCTTAAACTCCAAAACCAAAAGTATACGGCCTTTGATGGTTTGATTGCCAACATCTCAAACATTGACAACCTCATCTTCAAAGATTCGTTAGGTAGTCTCAACTTGCTAAACGGCAAACTCACCGCCTCTGAGGTTGAAACTGGGGTGCTGACCATCAAAGTCGTTGATCTGGCAAGTCCAACCATCGGCACGGGAGTTATCAAGGCTGGGGAAAGCAGCGTTATTGTCAGCACGAAAGCGGTGGGAGCAACTTCAAAAATCTTCACCAGTTTTGAAAAAAATCCCGGTTCTTCCAATTGGGTTGAAAAAGTCACTGACCCAGCCACTGGGCAATATGTTGGCTTCAAGATTCTCGTCGCCAATCCAACTGCCGAAGATGTCCTGGTTGACTGGTGGATTGTGCAAGAGGGGAAATAAAAGCAACATCGCAAATGTTATGCCGAATTAACTAAATTAGTGCTACTTCGCACAAAGGGACTTAGTCCTTTCCAAGGTGGAATGAATTAAGCCAAAGTTGATGTTATAACGTTAAAACGTTTGTAACGTCGATGAAAATTAAAGCCTTGAAAATTGTTTGAAAATTGGCAAATGAGGATTGTTTTTTCTGCAGTTGAAGCGAACCAAGCAAACTTCCTGCTTGCTGCGGGCTTGACAGCTAGTTTTGGATAATATACATTATTAATGTATGAAATATACACTTAATATACATTAGCGATGAATAAAAATATACTTAAACAGATTGCCGTAGAGCAAAGAGAGGGCTTCGAAAGACAAGCGGAGTTCGTTTTTCGAAGTGTTCCGAAGGGCTTTGCTCAGTCCAAAAAAATCAGCGTGATTAGTGGCATCAGGCGGTGTGGCAAATCAACCCTGCTCAAACAACTGGCAAAAGAATATGCCGATTATGCTTATTTTAATTTTGAAGATGAGCGGTTGCTCGATTTCAAAGCGAGTGATTTTGCCGTTCTGCATGAAGTGCTGCTGGAACTATATGGCGAGTGCAAATATTTTTTCTTTGATGAAATCCAAAATGTGTATGGCTGGGAAAAATTCGTGCGGCGACTTTTCGAGGATGACAGAAAGGTCTTCATCACAGGCAGCAACGCAAAATTGCTGAGCAGTGAGCTGGCAACCACCCTTTCTGGCAGGCACTTGAAAATCGAATTATATCCTTTTAGTTTCAGTGAATTTTTGAAATTTGAAAAATTTTCGCAAAAAGCCGTTTATAGCACCAAGGAAAAAAGCATTTTGACCAGACACTTCAATCGATATTTGGAATATGGTGGATTTCCGGAAGTGGTTGTCAGTAAAGACAGAAAAGAACTCGAGCAGCTATACCAAGATGTTCTGATCAAGGATTTGATCGTGCGGTTCAAAATCAGAGAAACAAAAATTTTTCGTGAGATTGCTTTGTATTTGCTTTCAAGCATCTCCTTGCCCATGAGTTTCAACAATCTGAGGAAAATGGTGGGC
>CAIOVI010000017.1 GCA_903861715.1 uncultured bacterium | reverse complement strand
GTATTTCACGTTCCACGTTATGCGCTGCACGTTTTGCGTTCTGCATTTCGTATTTCACGTTCCACGTTATGCGCTGCACGTTTTGCGTTCTGCATTTCGTATTTCACGTTCCACGTTATGCGCTGCACGTTACGCGATATTGTCATACACTTCCTGCACATCCTCATGTTCATCAAGTTTTTCCAAAAGTTTTTCGTATTCAACTCTCGAGCTTTCTTCGAGCTCAGTTTTTTGCAAGGCCGCATAGGCCAACTCGGCGCCTTCAATTTTGAGCCCTGCTTTCTCAAGCTGTTCTTTCACAGTTTTCAAATCTTCAACCTTAGTAAAGACCACAAAAATTTCTTCTTCCAAAATCATATCTTCCGCTCCAGCCTCAATCGCCAGCATTTCAAGGTCATCTGCTTTTTTGTCGCCAACCGCCACCGCAATGCTGCCAACCAACTTGAACATGAATTTCACCCCGCCTTCACTGGCTGGTTTGCCGCCACCCTTGGTCAGCACGCTTCTGATTTCACTGCCGGTTCGATTGCGATTGTCCGTGGCTGTTTTGATGAGCATCGCCACGTTGCCAGGGCCGTAACCTTCATAAATAATTTCTTCAATCTCAGCGCCGTCTTTGAGTTCCCCAGTGCCTTTTTTGATGGCCCGCTCAATCGTTTCTTTTGGCATGTTTTCATAACGAGCCCGGTCAATGGCCATTTGCAATTTGAAATTCATTTCCGGTTTGCCGCCACCTTCTCTGGCCGCAATTGTAATGAGCCGCCCATGTTTAGTGAACACGCCTGCCCGCTTGGCATCATTAACGCCTTTTCTTTGTTTAATTCCCGCCCAATGTGAATGTCCGCTCATATATGTATAATGTATTATGTATTATGTATTATGTATTATGTATTATGTATTATGTATTATGTATTATGTATAAAGGCAAAATGCCAAATAACCTTTTAACTTTATAACTTTATAACCCCTCCCCGTCATTGCGAGCATGTAATCATGCGTGGCAATCCAGGGCCTTGCTGAGTTCTGGATCGCCACGGATTTTCGATTACAAAAATCCTCGCGATGACAGAGTCTTATTGCTTTATAACTCTACGACTATCTTCATCCTAGCACCCTAAATTATTCATTTCAAGCTCACGGCTCAAGCAACAAAAAAGTCGGTTCAATGTCTCCGACTTGAACCGCATTTTTCTTAAAGTTTATTATCTAGCAAAGTGAGCCTAATGGGTCCGGGGCTTGCCCTGGGGTATTAATACCCTTTTATTTTAATTATTTTTTTATTCAAGCTAAACTATTTCCCTGTTTGCCTCTATTTCCCACCTCACGCAACTTGTCAAATTCAAAAAACCGCTTTGCAAGATTATGCAAAGCGGTTTTTCTTTTTACCTTATGTAGTTGTATAGTAACGCTTAAATTTTCAACCCTGAGTATTCCTTCAAAGTTTCCAGCGTGGCTTGCACGGTTGAGTTTTCGGTGTTGAGAAGTTTGACATTTTCAAATTCTTGAAAAATTTTGGTGACAACCTCATCTGCCCAAGACGGTGCCAGCACTTTCACACCAGCGAAATCAATTTCGATTGGCTCGCCGCTACTGACTCCTTTTGTAAGATAGGCGGACATTGCTAAATATGCTTCTCTCCCCGCGGGACGAGAAACTAAAATTTCCCCAAATTTTTTGATTTCAATTTTCATAAAATTATATAAATCACTTAAGTCGCTATCGGTTGCAAGGAGGCTCAACCTCCATAATGGAGGTTGAGCCTCCAGCGATTATCTAATCAAACTAAGTTTTTATTATTACAACGTTAAAATAGCTAAGCACCCATTCACGCTTTCAGCGACTTCTTTTATTTCCATTTTTTCATTCAAATCAGCTTGGGCATTGCCAGAAAAAAAGACGAGGTGCATTTTTCTGACTTGCAAATTTTCTTTCACAAATTTCAAACCATTCCCCCTGCTTTCTGGCGCTCTGCCAGAAATTCTTTCCGTGAAAGCTGTTTGCAAACCCTCTATGTCATTTTTAAGTTCCGGTTTCACACCTCTAAGTGTCGCCAAAACACCCCTGCCTCTGTCAGCCAAAACTATTCTTATTTCATCTTCGAAAAAATCATACCCAAAGAAAATTCCTGCAACATCTGTCCAGCTTCCCAAATTATGATCAAAGGAGTTATTGCCAATCTCACCTGCCATAGCAGATGCTATGTATATTCTTTCTGCTTGAGTGCCAAATTCTTTTAATAAATTATTCGTCATTCTGTCTAACCTAGCTTGAAAAACATCCCGAGTCTGGCAATAAAACTCATCTTCAACTTCAACACTTTCCGGTGTTGTTGTTATCCAAGTATGCGCCAATTTTTGTAAATCTTTTTCCATAAAGTTATCTTCATCCTAACAAACAAAACCTATCAAGTCCAGCTACGCCTAGTCAATAAATCACTGCCAGTTGCAAGGAGGCTCAGCCTCCCTAATGGAGGCTGAGCCTCCAACGCCTACCTAGTCTGAATTAAATTGATTTAGCATTAAAACTATTTTAACTCTTTTCCCTTCGCCCAGGCGATTTCAAAAATTGGCCGGATGGACTTTGCCAGTTCCTCAGATTCAATAACCACGATGAAAGGATTTTCTTCAAGTGAGGTGATGGCAATTTTGTTCGAATATAAAGAAAAATCCATACCAATGCCTTTCAAATCCTCCAGAAACCTCACCCTTTCGCCGACTGCTAAAAACTTTTGAGCTATTTCGACTTCATTTTTATTGTTCGGCACCAAATGACGATTTCCAATCGGAAAAACTTTTTTGTTGTATCCCTTGGCCCATCTATCAGTTATGCCTGGAAAATATTGCTCGCTTCTTTCACAGGAATAGACGTAAAAAATATCATCCTCAAAACTCATGCTCTCCCAAATTTTCAAAATGGCCTCCCTGGTATCATGATATGATATTTTCGGCTTGTTTTTGCCGTTGCTGCCAAGCGTGCGAATCATAGGAAGCATTTCTGAGAAATTTTTCGCCACATTTTTAATTTGCGACAAAATCACAGTCGGATCAGTGGCTTGATAGGTGTTGATTTTCAAGTTTGGCAGTTCGCTAGCATAGCCTCTTTTCATCAAGCCTTCTAGAATCACATAGATGATAGAGCGTTTCAACTTGGTTATTTTCGAAATATCCGTCACGTTTCCCGTTCCAAGTTCAACCAGCGCCAAATATACTTGCGCCTCTTTTTCCGTAAAGCCCGTCGTTTCCAAAAGTTTTATTAAGTCCTGATCCATATGGTTTTCAATATTTAAAAAATAACAAGGGTGTCATCCTGAATTTATTTCAGGATCTCGGTTACAGGCAGCGTTGTGAAGCAAAGAAAGCAGATGCTGAAACAAGTTCAGCATGACACAATTAGACTACTTCAATCTTACCAAAAACCACCTCTTTTGTCAACATTTTTGATAAATAATTTTAATTATCCTATTTTCAAGCTATTTTTAGGTATATTATCATTTTTTACTATTGATAAAATACCAAAAATAGTATATACTTGCTCGTTAAGATGAATTAGGAATAACCTATCATCTAACAAAAAGTTATTTAACAACACAATCCAAACAGGAGACAACATGAAAACTACATGGAAAAAATTAATCTCCGAAGCAATGGAAAGGAACGGAGAAAATTTTTCATCTGACGTCATTTCGTTAACCTTAACTCCGGCAGAGCTCAAACGTAAGCTGACGTATAGCACCTTCATGGGCTGGATATTGGAAGATGGGAAAGAACCTCAATTCCGGCTTTGGACGGAAAAGAATGTTTATTTTTCAGATTCCTACGATGATCGTGGATTTGTGTCGTGCGTCGAAAGGCATCCGCCTAGCAAGGCATAACAAAAAGGGTTTGCGAAGTTATCCTTGGTCAAAACTTCGCATCTATTTATAAAAACAGCTATTCAACAACAATCAAAAAAATAAAGTCATGGAAAAGCCTTCCGATTCAATTATCAAAAGCATCGCTTCCGAAGTGAGTAATTTTGACTATCATACAAATGTAGGAATTATGGAAGAGTGGTGTCTACTATTTAACAAACTCTCTATTCTTGATATTATTCTTCCTAACGTACCGCTTAATGATTCCATAGAGTGCTGTTCAGAAGATGACGACCCTGATCCTGACATTCCATTTAATGTAATCTTGGATCTTGATCTGTTTTCCAGCGATTTCTCGCGCTGGTGTTTATCCGCTGTCTTTAGAAATAATAATGAGGCATACATAGGTGATTGCACATGGTGCACATCTTCGGATAGAACCAAGGATGAAGAATATGAAAAGATCGCAAAAAACACATTTTCAGATTTTCTTGGATTCAAAGGCACCTGGGAGGAAGTAACTTTAAAGTTGATGGCGCTCAATAATCTTATGGTCTCTGTCAACACAATACCAGCAATCCCAAAGTCACTGCAGGAGTAAACAATAACCTGGCCGATTTGGAAATCTTTCCACCTCGGCCCCATCCTTGAGAGCGTGAAAAATCGTGCTTTCAAGAGATGGATCACTAAAAGGTAAACTGTCTAGCAAATTGCATTTCAAAAGAGAATTTTCAAAATCAAAAAAGGAGGAAGGATGGAAAAAATAATGGTCATATTGAAAAAAGAGTATGAAAAAGACGCCTTGGGATTTTCGATAGGTGTGGTCTATTTCGTATTTGCTGTAATTTATTTTTTAACAAAATAAAAATTTACCAAATGATACTACGCAAAAGCCATGATAAAACTATCATGGCTTTTTTATTTTCACAAAACTTCAAAAAATATCAATTTTTTATTTCTTCAGTAATTGCAAAACTAAACGAATCATTTGTTCCTTTTTCTTGGGGTCACTCTCGGCGATAAAAAGCGTGATTGCGGTCAAGGTTGGCGGGGTTATCTTGGTGCGATCCAAAATTCCAGCTCGATGCAGAAACCAAACAAAAGCATATGCCCCACTCCTTTTGTTGCCATCCACAAAAGGATGATTCTTAACCACAAAATACAGCAAATGGGCAGCCTTTTCCTCAATCGTTGGATATAGCGCCTTGCCACCAAAAGTTTGCGAAACATTGCCCACAATGCCTGCCAAATTTCCAACTCCCCTTTCAGTTCCGAACAATTCTGTAGCTTCCCCTTTTTTAACAAGTGCTTGTTTAAAATCAACCAAGGCTTCTCCCAGTTTCTCGTTAGTAATAGCTACTTTCCTTTTCGTGCTTCCTTTTTCCACGAGCTTGCCCTTGTCATAGGCATCCAGAGAAAGCCAAGTGTCAGCAAAGGCAGCAATCAATTCCAACACACTTTCGTTATCAATAACTTGTCCTTTTGGCAAAAGTTTTTTAATATTCTCCAGGGCTTGTTGAAATTCAGCATAATTGTGTTTAACCACTTTTGGATTGATGCTAAAACCTTTAGTAATGTGCTGACGCAAAACTCCCGTTGCCCAAATACGAAAACCTGTGGCTTGCTTTGAATTAACTCTATAGCCAACAGATAGTATTACATCCAAATTAAAATATTCTATTTCACGAATAATGCTTCTACTTCCCTCTTTTTGAGCTGTTGCAATTTTTGCAACAGTTGCTTTTTCATTTAGCTCCTCAGAATTAAAAACATTCTTAATGTGCCTAGAAATGCCCGACTTATCCACTCCAAAAACATCCGCAATTTGTTGCAGACTTGCCCAGATAGTTTCTTTTTTAAAATCACCTTTCAGCTCAATTGCGCCATTTTTAGCCTGGAAAATCACAATTTCTTTTGGTTTTTTGTTTGACATATGTTTTTTTAAAGCTTAGAGCCTGCTGTAAATTTCATGTCGAGATGAAATTTGAAAATTTCGAGCGAAAAGCCTGAAAATCGAGAAGGGCTATTGAGATAACCCGACGAGATTTGAAGGTTTTGCAGCCGGAATTTTCAGATTTCAGCCGACAAGCATGTTTTTTATTTTATACAAGCGGTGAAATTTACAGCAGGCTCTCATAATGATATTCTATCACTAAGTCAAAAGCATGTCAAATTTTTCAACTCAGCATCACGCCAAATTAATTAAAAAACTGCCTGTTGCAAGGAGGTTGAGCCTCCATAATGGAGGCTCAACCTCCAACGCCTGCCTAGCCTTAAATGGATTTAGTCTAAATTATTTCCAAAAAATAATTCAACACTTGATTCATCCCTGCATTAAAATTAACGAGAAATTTTTCCCAAAACGAAACCAAATAATGCTTCTGTACAATTTCCGGAGTGAAAAAATATTGCCCGTCAACTTCCCGCACAGTTTCTGCCCCAAGCACAGCTGGCTGATTTTTCAGCAACTCAATTTTCACATTTTCATCCTCACCAGTTAAAATCTTATTTTTCCTTCTATTTTCGTTACTGATTACTGATGACCCGTCTACCAACGAGGCAGGCTGATTACTAGTTACTGCATTTTTTTCTTGCTCATTGTTTGTTTCTTGTATCTTGATTATTGTATCTTGTCTGTTGTTTATTGTTCCCTGTTCATTGTTTATTGTATTTTGACTATTGTCTTTTGTATTTTGTTCATTGTTTATTGCTTTCTGTTCACTGTTCATTGATTGTTGTTCACTGGCAACCCAAGTCCATCCCCCCTTAACTTTCCGATAAATTTCTCCCTCCCCAATCTCGCTAGTTTTTTTGTATTTCACTTCTTGCGCCACTTTGCCATCGGGATAGCGCAGTTGAATTTTGGCTTTGGTGTTGTTGAGCGTAAAACTAGCCACCTCATTGGTCACATCGGCCGTTTTGTTTTTCTTGATAATGACATCCTCTTTAATTGGATGGTTGATAAACTTTTTCCAGCCAGTGGCAATGCTCCAACCGAGCAAGTTCACTTTTTTGCTGGATTGGTTTTCAATGGTAAGCGACTCAACTCCGCTGTCTGCCCCCTTGGGGTTGGCATTGATGGCCACAATGCGAACTTTCGGATGCGGATAATCCTGAACTTCAATCTCAAAATCTTTCACCACATCTTCGCTGCCATCCGAAAGTTTGACATTGCCAGCATATTTTCCCGTTTTGACATATTTATGCTGAGTTTTAACCAAATAACTTTTGTGGCCATCACCGAAATCCCAAGCGACACTGACTTTGTCACCATCACTATCTCCAATTGAAATCGAAAAACTGGAAGCCACGTTCACAAAAACGTCGCTATCAATTTCCAAAGTTCCAAAGGGCAAATTATTGAAAATATTTTCCTCACCTGGAGTCAGAAACTGACTCCAGTGCCAATCATTGCCATCAAAATTATCCGAGCGGTTTTGTTTGCTGCCGTCATAAGAAACGCTAAAGACTTCTTTGCCATTTGGATCAAGCAGAGTCACACTTTCAGCGCCAGAATTGTTGAGCGCAAAACCAAAATCTTTTTTGAAAATCGCCAGATATTTCTTGGCCTGCAAAATTGTGCTCGCCGCAAAAGTATACTGCCCAGATTTGGAAGCATCATGCAATTTCCAACCCAACAAATCCACGTCTTGCGAGGTTCCATTATAAAGCTCAATATATTCCTCATATTTGGCCTGAAAGGGATTCGGAAAAAGTTCCGTGATTTGAATTTGATCAGAATAAACTTTCGGCGGATCGGGAGCCTTCTCTTTCGTTTCCTTGTTTTCTTTTCCTGGGGTTGGCTCTTGCATCTTGAAATCCTGACTGTTGTCATTTGTGTCTTTGCCATCGATTCTGCCAATGCTTTCATTATCAGATATATTTTCAGAAAAAGATTTTTTTTCACAATACAAAACCTTACTACAATCAATATTTCCCCATCCAACACTATCGGTAATAGACCCGTCATTTCTTCTAATAATTGCCACGGCATTCTTGTCGGCAATTGTTTGAGAAGTCGAAACATTTGCACTAACACTAGCTGGAAAATTCTTGTCACTGTTACTTGCCCAAAGAAAATATTTTTTGGATTCAAGAAAAGTTCCTTTGTCCGCAATTGGATTTTTAATACTATAAACTGTGCCGCTGGAAGTCATTTTGACCAAATTATAATCACCCAAATCAATCAAACCACTGCTAATATTATTTATCTCAATATAATCATGATCAGTGTGATCTTTTTCTTGAAACTGAATTTCATTAATAATTAAGCCATTTGATACTCCACCCGCATTAACTTTAAAATTGAAAACAAAAAGCACTGCCAAAAAAATCGGCAGCGCCAGCAATAAAAATACCCGCAAGTATTTTGTTTTTCTTTTTGTTTTCACCCGAATTTAGTCCCCCGAAATTTAAGCCTCTATTTTTTCCTTAATCATTTCGCCGAGTTCTTCAGTGTGGAAAGAAGCATCTTTCTTTCTTAAATTGAAAATAATGTTTTTGATTTGATAAGGATCGGAGATTGTTCGAAAGACAAACTCTTCGTCTTCACCCGCCGTTTGGACTTTCACATCTCCAAAATTGATGATGGTGGGCAGAAAACCAACCACCTCAGCCGTGATGTCCTGCATTTTGGAATATTCCATCTCACTAACTCGTCTAGCAAACATGCCTTCTTGCTCGATGTTAATAATGCGTTGAGTAGTGATGATCCAAATGTCAAAATAATAGTCAATCCAAAGCATAAAACCATAAATCCAAATGACCAGTGTGAAAAAGTTTTCAAAAAATAGCATCAACGTCCTGGAATCTGGCCCAAAAAATTCTGGCAGAAAAGTTGGCGCCCAAAAAATCGCCACAAAGAAAATAGCTGTCAAAACAAAGAGCCAAAGAAACTGTTCGAAAACATAAAACCAGTTTCGATGCAAGACTTTGACGATTTCCTCACCTTCTTCGATGTCCCTAAAATGAAGTTTTGAAAATTTGTTCATTTACCCTGTTAAATAAGATTTGATTTCTCAAGAGAAAATTAAACTTCTTTAGATTATTTTATTAATTTTTGTTCATCCTAATATATTTTTTAAGAATCAAATCTTAATTCTAAATTTTAGTAAAAATTTAGAATTATTTAACGGGGTAAACCCTGTTAAATAAAATTAGATTATGATTGTCGGCAATAAATTGGCGAGTGGAATTTGCATAAATAAAATCAAATTTGTGAAAAGCAGCACCCCAGCCACCGGAATGAAAATTGCCAGCATCACCAATTTCGAAAAGACACTATAAGAATAATAGACAATGTGAAAAATCACGAAAACACTCATCAGTGCAACACTGAAAAAAATAACCCCATAAAGAATTTGAAAAATTGTGACAAGCATGTTTTTTATAATGTCTTTGCGAGCATGTAATCATGCGCAGCAATCCAGAGCAATGCCTAATGCTGGATCGCCACTAATTTTTGATTACAAAAATTCTCGCGATGACAAATTTTATTTCTATTTTATTTCTCTTGTATCGCTGCCGAATTTCATTAGACATTATGCATTAGATATTAGAAATTTTTTTATATTTTTATTATAACAATTTATTTTGATTTTCGGAAGGCATTGGAAAACCCAAATGCAAATATCCACTCTCGGTCACCACCCGTCCTCGCGGCGTGCGGGTCAAGAAGCCAAGCTGAATCAAAAATGGTTCATAAACATCTTCAATGGTTTCAACTTCCTCTGAAGTTGCGGCTGCAATTGTAGAAATTCCAACCGGGCCGCCACCAAATTTCTTGATGATAGTTTCCAAAATGAAACGGTCGGTCGGTTCCAGCCCCAAGTGATCCACATCCATCATGTCCAAAGCTTTGCGTGCAATGACGCTGTCAATTGTCTGATGTTCATTGATTTGAGCATAATCGCGCACTCGCTTGATGATGCGGTTGCCCACGCGCGGCGTTTTGCGACTGGAACGAGCGATTTCGCCAGAGCCACTTTCGTCCAGCTCGATGCCCAAAATTTTGCCACTGCGAGAAATGATTTTTTTCATTTCCTCATCGTTGTAAAATTCCAACCGATGGATGGCTCCGAAGCGATTGCGCAATGGATTGGAAAGACTGCCCAAGCGGGTGGTGGCGCCAATTAAAGTGAATTTTGGCAAATCAAGTTGAAGCGTTCGCGCCGAGGGACCTTTGCCAATGATCACATCTAACTTGTAATCTTCCATCGCAGGATAAAGAACTTCTTCAATCAATTTATTCAGACGATGAATTTCATCAATAAAAAGCACGTCGCCATCTTGCAAGTTGGTCAAAATTGAACCCAAGTCGCCCACTCTTTCAATGGCTGGCCCAGAAGTGATTTTGATGTTCACGCCCATCTCATTGGCAATAATATGCGCCAGCGTAGTCTTGCCAAGCCCGGCCGGACCATAAAGCAACACGTGCTCAATCGATTCGCCCCGTTTTTTGGCAGCATCAATAAACATCTGCAAATTTTTGCGAATTTTTTCCTGCCCAACATACTCCGTCAACCTTTGCGGCCTCAGCGTGTTGTCCAGCGACACATCTTCAACTTGTTCTTCAGAATTGGTAATCATAGGGTCATATAAGCATTTAAACATGCAATCATTGAAACATAAAAGCAATAAAACATGAAAACATATAGTCATTTAAACATACAAGCATCAGAGCATACAGGTTTAGGATAAGCACAAAAACAAGCAAACCAAAGATCTAATTTTTCATGTGTTTACATGCTTAAATGTTTAGATGTTTAAATGACTTTTTAGCCTTTATTGAAACAAAAAACCACTTTCGGCGTATTAAATGTTATGGATCCTTGCTGCATGTTCCATGTTGCATGTTATATACCCATTTTACCACCCCTTGACAAAAAAACCAAGACATGCTAAGCTCCATAGTCAAGTTAGAAAGGGCTTCTTTTTATTTTTGTGTTTGTTGTCCTGTAGACAGCTGGGGGCTTCTATCTTTTGTCCTCAGTATCGGGTGCTTTTTTGTCCAGACATGGGTTGGGTGGTTTCGGCTGCGCTCCTCCTCGACACTGCTCCTTCCCCGGCGGATCCGTCTGCTGGGACTTGTCTACAGAACAATCAACGCAAATTTCACACTTGCCTCCGAAAAAACCTTCTCATTTATGAGAAGGTTTTTTGCTGCAAAGTTGAGTTGACCCAAGAATTGAAATTTTTAGCGATAGCTAGAAATTTCAATTCTATAAAAACCTACTAGAAATATTATTAAGTGATGGTGTTGCAATTTTAGGCATATGCATTTTCTTGTAACACCTAAACACTTGAAAAATTAAATTATAATCCTAAGATGCTTTCAACTTCTTCAATGAACTCCTCAGCCCTACTAAGAATTTTCTTGCAATTTATTTTACTAAAGTCCCCATAATAATCCGCCGCCTCGCGCAAATCCTTAGCCTCAACAAAAGATTTTAAAAACGAACCATCCAACTCACCTGTTTTCACAAACAAAACTCGGACGCCTTCAATCAAACAAAAATGACTCTTTTCACGATATTTTTTTGAATATAAAAGCGCTCGAGCGCAGTGAAACATTGCATAATATGACTGCACGATCGCCCAGCGATAATTTCCATGTTCAAGGTTTTCACCGGCCAAACGAAAATCTTCCTGCGCTAAGCCGATTTCTTTTTTGACCAATCTTGGGCCCGGAGAAAAAACCTTAATTTTTCCACGTTCCAAACATTTTTTAAACTCTTGAGACATATTCAAATAAAGTTATTCCATTTTTAACTTCATGATAAAATTCTGGATCAGCCACTTCTGTTTCCGACCACTGGTTTGGAGTTTTCAACACCGCCTTGATTTGTAATTTTGGATTTAGCTTTTTCAGCGCTAATTGAACTTCCTCTTTTTCATTGGTCAGCACAAACAAATCAATGTCACTATTAAACATTTGCTCTCCCCTACTAGCGGAACCGAAAAGCACAATCTTTTTTGAGAATTTTTCAAGTCCAGCGATAGCAGGTTTCAATTTATCCAAAACCAAATCTATTTTAAATCTTTTCAATTCAAGTGCATTCTGATTAATTTGATAGAATTTCATATGACCCTTAACTTTTTTCTTGACAAGCTTCTTTTCAACCAACAATTTCAAGATACCACTAACCGAAGCTTTGCTACAAGCCACTTTTTTGGCTATTTCTTGCCCATAAAATTCACTTTCTGGGTAGTTCGACAGTAAGACGATGATTTTTTTCTCAATTTTGGTCATTTTTGAACTTAAGTTTAATAATTCTAAACTTAAGTTCATTTTAGCATGTCTTTAGGTTTTTGTCCAGATTAAGGATGGTGTGGAGGCTCAACCTCCATTATGGAGGTTGAGCCTCCTTGAATCCAATAATACTAAGCAATGCGAATATTGCTGACACTCCCTTCCCCAGGGGATCCGTCTCCTGGGACTTGTCTATGCAGCAATCAACGCAAACTTAGCTTTGCCACCGAAAAAACCTTCCCACTAGAGAAGGTTTTTTGATATGAAAAAAGCGCACTTCAGAATTCAATTCTGAAATGCGCCAACAACCAAAAAGTCTACAACTGACCAATCTCTAAAAGTCTTCTCGGCACTATTTTTTCATCTTGATAATAGTCTGAGCTAAAACCTTCCCAATGCTCAAACATATCATTCTTATGAAAACCTCCATTACTAGTGTCGAGTGCCCTGATAACTTCACTGGCGAGTTTACTAGGTGAAAGCCAAGAAGTTTGATCGGCGTCGGTGTGTGTGAAAACAAAAGGTCTGGTAATTAACTCATGCGGACAAAACACTGAACTAATATCAAACCTGAAAAATCCAATTTTCTTAGTCATGACACTGCTCATAAAGTGCTCAGTCTTTTTCATGGTCTGCCACCATGACTTGAAAGATTTTGGCTCGTATTTGTCAGCCAGTGAGCCGAAAATTACAAAATCAAGCTGACTTTTTGTTTTTCGCATAAGATTGCCTGCAAACCACTTGAACAAATCGTATGAGAGAAACTTTACTAAATCATTAATCCCATCACCATCCTTATCATTTTCAGTTGTAAAATTTCCAACGCTATCGACTTCGAATTGATAGTCACCGACACAATGAATGAAAGTCACTCGTGCAAATTCTTCCACATCAATATGCGCAATAAAATTTTTAACTTCTTTTTCCTCGAATTCGACCGCGCAAAGAAGTGTCCCACAATAAATTTTGCCTGTTTTTTTGTTAATAAAGTTTTTCCACGTTTGAGACTTTCTCGTAATCCCAACGATCACAGTGTTTTTTCTTTGTCCGTATTGTTCCAACAGAGCACTTCCGATTGCGCCTGTCACGCCAGTAATAATAACCAAGTCCTTTTTCACTTTCTTCTCCATTTATAATGATTAATTATGCTTCCGGCCGGAGCGCACAATAATCAAAAAGAAGAAATGCATGTTTTTTAAAAAACTGTCAAAATCTATCGTAACAAGTAAATATACACTAACCTTGACAACTTTGCTATTTTTGTGGTATATTTTATTTGTTAGTAAAATTATTTTTTACTATTAAGCATCAAAATAACGCCTTATGTCTTTAGTTAAGCCTAAAAATATTGAAGAAAATTTGCTTTTTTTGCTGAAAAAAGGACCACAAAAATGCCTTGATTTGGTGACCAAAATCAAAGAAATTCGCCCGCAAACCACCAAACAGGCAGTCTATGCTTCCTTGCGAGCATTGAATATGGATCAAAGTATAGTTATTGCCAAAGGTGTCGCTTCACTAAACCTCTCTTGGCTTAATGAAATGAACAACTTTCTTGAAAGCGCAAAGCATAGCCACACTGGAAATCTTGGCAGTGGCAACTTTCTTGAGCTTGAAGATAAAGAAAGAATCAAATACTATTTTCAAACTTCTGAAAAAACTGACATCTTCTGGACTCATGCTTACTATCTCATGATCGAACAACTCAAAGAAGGTGAACCAGCTTTTCTGTATAACCCCCACGAATGGTTTATGTTGGGCCGCAGCCACAATGAAAAGGCGCTGCTTCAAGCAACAGTCCAAAAAAATATTCCTTTTCTGATGACTGTCGCTGGAAACACTCCGCTTGATAAGTATGTTGCCTCAAATTTTGATGGGACCAAGAGTCAATATAACATGCTTGCCAAACCAATGTTCAAGGAAAACAATTACTATTTAAATATCTTTGGAGATTTTTTGATTGAAGTTTGGTTGGACAAAGAAATTGCTGATGAAGTTGAGCAACTTTATCAGACCGCCACCAGCTTTGACGAAGATGCTAAAGAAAAGATTCAAAAAATTCTGTCACGCCAAGGACGCATGCGCCTGGTGATTTCTCGCAATCACAAAAAAGCCACCAAACTAAAAAAGACCCTTGCCCGGGACTTCGCCATCAATCAAAAGAATTTATAAGGAACATATTTATTTACATTAATATATCAATTCCTCGCATATGCAAAAATTTGATATATCTTTTTTAAAAGTCACTCTTGCATAATTAGAAGGTCGGATTGCAATCATATGCATATGACTTAATTTGCAATGTTAGAACTATTTCCTCCCTTTTCACAATAAAAAAATATTGCAAAACCTCGCATGCAAGAAGTTGCAATATTTTTCAGGAATTTCATTTAACCTGTCATCCTGCCTGTCCGCCTCTGGCGGGTTCCAGGATCTCGCACGCAGACAGCTTTCTGAAATAAAGAAAGTAGATGCTGAAATAAATTCAGCATGACAATCTTACGCCTTTTATTTCCTAGGCAGCGTCTCCCAAAGCAAATTAAAGGTTAGCCTTTGCAAGTCAGCCAATTCTTTGGATTCAATCAGAATGGCCATTTTCTCCTTCCAAGAAGTTATCAAAATTTTGTTGTTGTAAATATTAATTTCCGGAGAAAAAGTCATGTCCTCATCTGGCAAAAAACGAACGTCGCGCATTTCTGCTTGATTGTGAGTAGTTCTCTCAAAAGATATTTTATTTCTTGGCAAGATGCCTTTGCCGAAAATCTTTTTTTCAACTCGACGCTTGTAATACTCAGGAAAAAAATTTGGTAAGCCCTCATGGATTGTCTCTAGGTTAGAATATCCCAAAAGAATTCCATCGGCAGTAAGTGTGTCTTCATAGGCTTCTCGCATGCCCTTTTCACCTTCAAAAAATTGCACCTTCGGTTTGTTGGTGAAAATGTTTTGCAAAGAAACCAGCTGCGGCAAAAGCTCAGAGACTTTTTGTTTTTGCTTTTCAATTTTTTTGGCTTGTTCTTCTTTCTCGCGATCAAGATATGTCAGCAAGTGTTTTGGTTCCAAAGCGTTGAAAAAAGTAGCAGGGCCTTTTTTGAACTTGCTAACCAAACCTTTCTGCATCAAAACTTCAAAAATGTCATACACGGTCGTGCGATTAAGTCCCGTTTTTTTGGCAATTTCCTGGGCTTTGCCAGAGCCAATTTCAAGCAGCGCCAGATAAACAAGCGATTCTTTTTCGGAGAAATTAAGAGCTGAAAGGAGATTTTTTAGCATAATATCAAAAGCTTAAGATTCTATTTAAATTCAGAAACGCTATAAAGCAGCAGGGCGTTGGAGGCTCAACCTCCACAAAGGAGGTTGAGCCTCCTTGCAACTAACAGTGTTCTAACTCCGCTAAAATACAAGTGTAGTTTGATTCCGTAATATTACAAAATGCAAGTCTACTTATATTTCAGCATACTTAAACCAAAACAATCCTATCAAAAAATACAAATTTTTATCACTCTATCACATTGTTGTGGAAAATCTTTCGACACTTTTATCCTATCATTAGAGCCATAATCTGTCAATATTTTGACTTTAAAATAAACACTGCTCCACATAATTTGACAACTTATGCTATGCTTTGATGTTGAGATGTAAATATGACTGCAATTTAACAATTCAAATTTTTTCTCCTTTTGATCTTTGTGCTTTCCGGCCGGAAGCATAATTAATCAATTAAGGGAGAAAACAATGAAAAACATCAGCACAAAATCAGTTCAACATGGGCTAGAGCGTAAAAACAACGGAAAACTTCAAACCATGTGGCTTGAAATTCCTGGTTATTGCAATCTTTTTTGCTCCTATTGCTACGCTTGTGGCGGCAGTGTGTTAAAAAAAGAAAATTTGCTCTCTTGGCAGCAGTATGAATCAATCTTAAATCAAGCCAAGCAGCTTGGCGTTGATTCAATTGGGATTCCAGGTGCAGGAGAACCACTGCTTGGCAAGAATCTTGAACTCACGATGAAAATCATACGCAGATGTGAAGAGCTTGGCATTTATGTCACCCTTTTTACCACCGGTGAATTCATCACTGAGCAGCTCGCCGAACAACTGTATGAACTTCCGGTTGAAATCATGCTCAAGGGAAATACACTTGATACTGAAAAGCAGGATAAGTTCATCAGCGATCCGGCTCGTGGCCTCATTCGCAAAGGTTATGGAGCCAAGCGTAATGCAACAATCCAACTCTTAATGCGCAATGGTTTCAACAATGAGGCGCAGTGCATGGAGAAATTCGGTCGCAAGAGCCGTATGGCCCTTGTCACAAGCATTATGCTTGGAGAAGATGGAACGCTTGATAATCTTAATGACGTTGTTGAAATTCTGCGCTACTGCAGAATCAACAATATTATTTTTGATTGCGACAGCTTGCTAGAGCGTGGTCGCGGGACAAGTTGCCAACTTTGCGCATCTGACCAAGTGTTGAAAAACAAACTACTTGAGCTTCAAGAAATTGACGCAAAAGAGTTTGGCAACGTTTGGGAACTTTCACAGAGCTATGTCGGCACCGTTTGTGACAGATATATGCATCACTTGTATGTATCGCAATACGGTGAAGTTCGCCCTTGCATAGGAGCTATGGACTTGATCCTTGGCAACATGCACAGCGTGTCCCTTGAAGCCGCTTGGAACTCAAGCGAGATGCAAATCATCCGCGCTCGCAAGTTTTCTGGCAAATGTGGCGAGCGGTGTGATAACTTCGCCAAAGGCAAATGCAATTCTTGCCTCGGGCGTCGCGCAGTGAACCTCGACAACGAGCATTTGCTTGAGCAAGGGTATGTCAATACCGTCGGATGTTGGAATTGTCGAAAGAAATGAAATTAAGTAAATAAAATGATTAAAGGTGAGACATTGGATATGTCTCACCTCTTTTTTGTCTTAACTTTTAATTTTAAGCAAAAAGACTATAATGAAAGCATAAATAATTATTCAATCAAAAAAATATGTCAGAGCACTCTCACCTTGAGGATTTGGGAATTCAGATTCCCGATCCACACCCCTTTGAACTTTCGGAAGAAGAAAGAATGGAAAAATATCAGAAGATAGGTGCAGGCTTGGAAAAAGGCAAAACAGAATTATTGGAGAATTTTTCAAATAAATACACCGCCCTGAAGAATTTTTTTGATTGGCTGAACCTTGTAATGCCCAACAATAACTATGCCCAATTAAAAGATAGCATAATTGAAAGTGCTAAGTGCTTCACTGATTGTGCTGCAAGCTTTGACACTTCAAAAATGACTGATGAAGAGTGGTGTGCACAGTGGAACAACGATCAGAAATTTTGGCATAAACAGTTCGAAGAAAACCTTACAAATTTGTTTAAAGTATCGGAAGACGTTGGACAAGAACCTGAACTGGAAACTATGGCTGAAATCGAAATTTTTATTAGTGAAAAAAGCGAAGAAGAACAAGCAAACTTTCATCTGTTTTGTGCTGGCTTTGCAAAATTTGTTGCTTGTAAAAAAACTATTTGGCAAAATCAAGCTGACGGAGATGACGGCAGGGAAAAAGTTCCAGTTGAAAAAAAATAATCTCTCCAAAAATAATCAAAAAAAACAGAACTTTCAAAAGTCCTGTTTTTTGTTTTTGCCAAAATTTTTTTTCAATAATCTAACAATATAACAATTTTCGTGTGTGCCCTCATCTGTCCCGATTACCCGACATCTTCTCCTTGCTTACCGGCAGGCAGGCCGAGGGAGAAGAAGCTGTTGAAGAAAACTTCTTAGACAACCCTCTCCACCTCATCTAGCGTCGTTTCACCTTCCAAAACTTTGAGCATGCCGTCTTGCTCCATGGTAAGCATCCCATTTTCAATGGCTTTGTCTTGAATTTGCGCGGCTGAAGCGCCTTGAGTGATAAGTTCTTCAATTTCGCGATCAACCACCAAAACTTCGCTGATGGTGGTGCGTCCTTGAAAGCCCAGCCCTTTGCATTTTTCGCAGCCTTTGGGCTCAAAAACAAAATCTGCAATCGACGCCGTCACGCCAGCTTTGCTTGAAATGCTGGTCAGCACTTTTTCAAGCCGTTTTTTTTCTTCAGAAGTCGTTTGTCTTTTTGTGCGACAATCGCAAAGTTTGCGCACCAGTCGCTGCGCCATCAAAGCGTTGATGGCCGTGGCCATATCATCGCTGCGCACATTCATGTTCGACAGTCGCGCAATGGAACCGGCCGCATCATTGGTGTGCAAAGTTGAAAGAATTGAGTGACCAGTCAGCGCTGCTTGCACCGCCACGTTGGCAGTTTCCTCATCGCGAATTTCGCCAATCATCATGATATCTGGGTTTTGACGCAGCAGCGCTCGAAGCGCCGTGGCGAAAGTATAGCCTTCCTTTTCATTAACCGGAGTTTGCAAAACTCCTTCCAGCTGATATTCAATTGGGTCCTCAACCGTGATAATTTTCACTTCAGAATTATTAAGCACCTTTAAAATGCTATACAGCGTGGTGGTTTTGCCACTGCCAGTTGGACCGGTGTTGAGAAAAATCCCATGCGGTTTTTTGATTTCGCTGAGAATTTTTTCCAAAGTTTGCCTGCGAATGCCAAGTTTTTCCAGGTCAAGATTCACTTCAGATTTGTTCAAAATTCGCATCACCACGGTTTCGCCATGACCGCCCAGAATTATCGAGACTCGCACGTCGATTTTGGTTTCCGTGATATTTTCAAAAGGCTTCTCCAGCGAAATCACGAAACGACCATCAGCAACCCCTCCTCGAACTTCACTAGCAAAGCCGCTGAGAAATTTTATCTCGCCCAAAATGCTGGGATATTCATTCAGCGGCACAGTTGCCACTGTTTGCAAAATTCCGTCAATTCTGAAACGAATTTTGACATCTTGATCCTGCGGCTCAAGGTGAATGTCGCCTACATTCAAAAACAAGCTGCTGGCAAACAAATATTTGGCAACACTTTTTTGATTGGCATTTTTGATTAATTCTCCCAGGGATTGGATGGATTTCAGATTATTGAAAACTGTTTCCAAATCTTCCCGAGTCAAATCGATTGAACGCGAAAGTGAAGATTCCATGAGCTTGGAATAAATGTCTTCCAAAAAATCAGTCTGCCCAGTGGCGCGCCAAACTTCTTCCATGGAAGTCGTGCCCTCAATAGCTTTGAGAATTCCATCTTGCGCCATGGTGATCATGCCATCTTCCAAGGCAGCCTGAGTTATTTCTCGTTCACTGCCCATTTCCAAAATAAGCTTTTCAATGCTTTCATTGATGGTGAGCACTTCAAAAATTCCGATGCGACCCTTAAAGCCAAGGTTGTGACATTTATCGCAACCAACTGGACGATAAAGCACTTCAATGTCCTTGGGAATTTCAATCTTAGCTTTCGGTGAAATAATAGAAAGAATTCTTTTAACTGAATCAATGGTTTCCTTGGCCGGCACATAACTTTCTTTGCAATACGGGCAGAGCTGGCGCACCAAACGTTGAGCAATGAAAGCATTCACGGATGGCGCAATTAAATTTGGCTTGACGCCAAGCTCAATGAAGCGCGGAATTGAAGCTGGAGCATTATTGGTGTGGAGAGTTGAAAGCACCAGATGCCCAGTCAAAGCTGCATTAATGGAAATGTCGGAAGTTTCTTCATCGCGAATTTCGCCCACCAAAATCACATCTGGATCTTGACGCACAATGGCACGAAGTCCTTCCGCAAAAGTGTAACTGCGATCTTTGGCCACTTGCGTTTGCGAAATGTTTTTGATTTCATATTCAATTGGATCTTCAATCGTGATGATTTTGACACCTTGAGTGTTGAGCTTGTTTACCAGGGCGTAGAGCGTAGTGGTTTTGCCAGAGCCAGTTGGGCCAGTGGTCACAATCATGCCATGCGGTTTGGCAATTTCTTTTTGCACTCGTTCATAGGCCAAGCCTCGCAGTCCCAAATCTTCCATCGCCAGCAAGGTGTCTGCTTGACTCAAAAGCCGCATCACCACCGATTCTCCGTAGTTGCCAGGAATGATGTTGGTGCGCACGTTGATTTTTCCGTCAGCTACGTCCACTGAAAAATGTCCGTCCTGAGCAATATCCTTGATGTTGATTTTCATTTTGCCCATCATTTTGATACGTGACAAGATAAAATGATAAACATCCAGTGGGAAATCTCCAATGTTTTGCAAAATGCCATCCACCCGAAAACGCATTCTGACACTTTGCTCTTGCGGCTCAAAATGAATGTCACTGGCTTTCATTTTGACTGCTCCAGCCATAATGATGGAAATTATTTGCGTGGTGGGGATTTCATTGATACGCTTTTTCAAATCCAACATGCTCCCAAATTCTTGCTCAAATCTTTCCAGATCTGCGCCACTGAGAGAAATTTGCATAGCCTCCAGGTTTTCCAGCAAAGGAGCCTCCTGATATCTTTTCCAAATCTTTTTCAAAGATGACTGGGAAATGACATAGACTGTTATCTTCCAATCATTTTCCTTTTTAAATTTTTCCAAAAAACTCAGGGTGCCTTCATCCGCTGGATCAAGCACGCCAACTTTGAGTTCTTTGCCAATTTTTTGAAAAACGGCCACCTTGTGTTGCCGCGAATCATCTTCATTAATAGTCTCCATCTTTTCTGAGCCTACTGGAAAAATATTCAAGTCCACATATGGCAAGCCATAAACAGCCGCCAATTGGGCCGCTTGCTCTTCTTCTGATTGCCCTCTCATTTGCTTGAGCAGTTTGCCAGTTTCATCACTGCTAGCAGAATCAGTTGGATTTTTTTGATTAACAACTCTAACCATAAAACTAAACTTTTTAATTTTTGTTTTTCACAACAAGCAAAGCATTTTTTCTATATCATTATTCTACCTCAAGCGCACTAATTGTGCAAAAAACATTCAAGCATGTAAACATATAAACATTTGAACAAACTAATGCTTTTCTTTCCAATACAACATTGCAACCATACACATACGACACAATTTGCAATGTTTAAACAAACAAATACCCCGTCGGAATAACGACGGGGTTCTTTTTATATCCAAAAAAAATTTTATTCTGTTTTGCTCCCAAGTAAGGTGCGGATTTTTTCCACTACGGAAATGCCGGCTTGATTGGTGTCTTCTGAACTTAAGAAAAATTCACAAGTGTCGCCCAAGCATTTGCCTGCCAGCGATTCGGCAATGGCCCTCAACTGCTCGTGATTGCTACCTTTGATAACGCCGTGCACCTGGCCGATGTTTTCACTGTAGAGCACCATGAACATTTTGCCAGCCGAATAATTTTCCTTAATTTTGTCCAGGATATAAGAAACATCAGCGGGATTGCTGCGACTTTGCACAAAATCTTCCAGAAAAACTGGCGCCCAAACCAACTCCAAATCATTTTCCCATTGCAAGCGCGCCATCACGCGACCCCAGAGCTTGAGCAAATGGAGCGGTTGAGTTTTGTAAAGATAGCGAATAATCTTTTGTTGATTGGCACCCTTGGTCATGAGTGCAGCTGAAATTTGGAGTGATCGTGGGGTAGTGTTTTTGTTTTGGAAACTATTCGTTTCGTCAATCAGGCCTGCCAACAAACACTGCGCAATTTCTTCACTCACACTTTTTTCTTCAATTTTCAAAAGAGTTTCGGCCAAAATTTCGCAAGTTGAGGAAGCTTTGATGTCCACCACGTTGATTTGGCCAAACTGATCATTTTCCGTGTGCTGATCAATGTTAACCACCGGCACTTCATAAAAAATATCTGGGTTTTCTTCATAAATCTTGCCAATGGAATCTTTGTCTGGACAGCCCACGGCAATCACCAAGTCATATTTGAATTTGGCTGGAATGAAAGAAAAGTCTCGCGGGTCAATGGAACCTTTTTCCGGGGTGATAAAAATCCGCAACTCATCTTCCACTCGCTCCGTTTTGACGTTGGTGATTTTGTTGAATTTGGTGTTGAAAGCCAACACAAAGTCTCGAGCCCCGGCCAAACTCTCAATGATTTCCTCAGGTTTGTTCAAAAAAGCAAAACGCTCCAAGGCTGGATTATCCTTGGCAATTACCACGGTTGCCTCAATGTTTTTTTGTTTGAGAAAAAAATAGCTTGCCCAAGCAGCCCCAATTGCATCCCCACCCGCATTTTGCGGCGTGAAGATCAGCACGTTTTTGGCGCCCTCGATGACATTTTTGAATTGTTGCTGGGGATCAAGGATCATATCTAATACTGAATTAACTAAATTAGTGCTACCTAATGCAAAGGGACCAAGTCCCCAATAGGGGACTTGGTCCCTTACAAGGTGAAATGAATTAAGTTAAGTTGGTGTGATAATCTTCTAACTGCTCAAGCTTTGACAACTTAACTTGCCTAAATGCGCAACCTTCTATCAATTCATTCAAAGTCTTACAGCTTACCAGGCATCTGGAGCCTTGTCAAACAAAGCTAAAATCAAAGCTAAAATCACAAAAAAATCGACCAGCCCTTGGTCGATTTTTTGTTTCTATTTTTTACTTTAATACTTTATAATTTCTTTCTTACGTTATAACGTTAAAGCGTTTGCAACGTCAGCTTTATTTCCCTTCCTGCACAATCCACCAGTTGAATTTAACATCTTCTTTAGCTGGCTCAATCAATTCCACCATGAAGCTTTCATCTACTTTAGTTTCAGTGACCATGAGCGTTGTTTGGGCAGTTAGTTTGGAATTTATCGTCACAAAAATTTTGCTGTTTGCGCCCACTGCTTTTGTTTTGATAGTCACTGCGCTATCAGCTGCTTTGATGGTGCCTTCTCCAATGGTCGGACTCTCCTTGTCCACCACTTTGATAGTTAGCACGCCAGTTTCAACTCCGCTGGCAGTTAATTTTCCATTCAGCAAATCCAAATTTCCAAGTGAGTCTGCAAAAATCAAATTCTTGGTGCCAATTGCTGCGATGAGATCATTGAAAGCGACGTATTTTTGATTTTGCAGTTTGAGCTCATCAATTTGAGCTTGCAATTGATCAGTGATTAGCTTGGTATCTGCAATCGCTTGACTAATAATGGCATTTTGATTTTTAGTTATTGTATCTTGGTTATTGGTTATTCCAGCAAGCTGGGCGTTGAGGTTGGCAGAAGCTTGAGCAACCAAATTATCAACTTTATCTTTGATGTTCAACAAGGCGATGTTATCAGAAACTTGCTGTTGAATCTTTTCCACCGTCAGACTTTGGTTGCGACGAGAAATCAAAATTTGAATGGTGCCAGCTGAGCCAGAGAAATTTTGCAAAGCAATTCCCACGGTTGATTCGCCCGCATTAGCTTTGCGCATCACACCTGATGTGGCGGCAGCCGTCAAAGAATCGCCAACTTTAAGGTCACCATTTTCATTGGAAACTTTGCCAACAACTTGTCCCAGCATCCCAATGATTTTGTAGTTTGGATCATTTTCTCTTTGCAGGCCCTTGCCATTTCCAACAATAGATGGATTATTTGAAACAATACCCATCACATTATTATCACCATCATTGATGCATCTTTTGACAGCATTTTCCTTGGTGACATCCACACAGACAACTTCCCCAGCTTGAAGATCAGCGTCTTTAGTATAAAAATATTCCGCATAGTCAGCTCCGTTGGTCAAATAACCATTTTTAGAATTTATTTTTGAAGAAAAAGCCTGAACATCCAAAACATAACCTGGATTATTAGTACCGATGCCGACATTGCCGCCAGAATAAGAAATAATCCCGCCGCTGCCACTGGACCATTGAGTTCCTCCAGTTCCAACTGCTATCCCATTAACCAAAATTGCAGTTGCATTAATTGTACCGTTCACGTCCAATTTATATGAAGGATT